>NZ_JAVRCD010000013.1:0-153546 GCF_034530895.1 Nostoc sp. DedQUE08 | reverse complement strand
TATGTACGGACTTGCACCGTGATTCACTAAGCAACGAATCGCACAATCGTAGTTTTTGCCGTATAAAAGATAATTGTTACTTATTTTGTGTAGTACATAAATACTATAAAATAGCGATCGCGCTGTGCCAGTTGCGTAAGTCCTGTTAATCACAGGAATCAGTTGTTAGCGTACATTTTGATTCCAATGCTACTCGTGCATGATTGCTTGCTGCTGTTTATCCAACACTTCCTAAAATGAATTCTTCTCGCCCTACAGTGATTGTCGGAGCAGGCTTCGTAGGTCTTTTTACGAATGGCACGAATGGCACTAAGATAACAGCAAATCCGAATGGCACTAAGAAAAGGGACAATCGTTGAGGCAACAGGGGTGCAGAGGAGCAGAGGAGAAAGAAGAAGTTTTAAGCATACGAACGGATATTTAGAAATTCCCCTCTGCGCCCCTGCCCCCTGCTCCTCTGCAATCCTTATGCTGCATGTCCTTCAGCTTAACTTAGTGTCATTCCACTCTGGGTCATTTTGTCATTTCTTAGTCTAAACACCAATAATCATTTTAAAAACTGCATATTCTGATTTGAGTTATCCCAATGAGTGATATAGAACCGTAAGTTCGGCTTTGGCTTTAAGTCGTTAGTTATGCTTGCTCACAATGCCCCAATTCATCCCACTGTTCTACAACGCCCTTTAGGTCGTATTCACTCAGCTAAACCCTATTTCCAAGCCTCGTAAATTGGCTAAAGTATTGATGATTAAAGCTATTTTTTGATAAATATCCTTATACAGCAAAAGTTTCAGAAATAGCAAGCGTTTGCCCGGCTCCTTTCAAGATGTTGTGCGATTGGCTAATTTATTATTTGGTGAAGAAAGATGAAAAACAGCACTATGTCAAAATACTGGGAAATTTGTCGAATTAATCCTGCCAGTGAAAAAGCTGGATATGATTACCATTTAGTTCCTCAAGCACAAGATTTTTTTCACAAACAATTTGAGCCGATCGATCGTCCATTCACTTCTGAAAGTAGCGACATTCAAGTTGATTTATTATTACTATTTCATAATAAAAATTCTGCCAATATTACAAATAGTGCGAAAGCGGGATTTTGTCTGAGGTGCGCTGTCTCATACCCTATCCTCAAAGCTTGCAAAAAAATTGACAGTTTGTTCGCTGGGGAAAAATCTTTTTCCTACCTGGATTTACTGCCCTACGTTCTCAACGATGATGGTCAAACTCCAATCGTTCTTAATAGCGATCGCAAAACTCAACTCCAATTGGATCGCAAAGGGGAATTTCAGACAACCTCTTACAAATTTTTTAGTGTTGAGGTTTTGCGAACATTTCAGCCCACATCAAATAGCATGAGCTTAGACAATTGGGCATACTTTCAAACTAAACAAAATCCGGAAATCAAAGATTTTTTATCAGAATTTGGTTTTCAGAAATTGAGTGATTGGGCACTTTTAAATCGAGCCAGAGCTAAACAAATTAAATGCTTATCAGTGCGAGATCGCCACCTAGTAGAAATTTTTCATGCAGTCTATCGTCGAGACAGGCGTCAGCACCGACAAAAAGGAGCCATAAAATGTCCTGATCCTACTTTTGCTCAACTTCAAGAAATACTAACTCTCGCTAGTGAACAAGGTGTTGCTATTAACGACATCACTAAGTTATTTCAAGAACTCAAACAAATAGCAATCCAGCTAAGACAGTATGATATTTGGAATTACAGAGAACCTTTAGAGATCCACGATCCCGAAACTGGAAGCGATTTTCTTAGACAAGATTTACCTTGTGATTTCCTCAACGAATTAGATATAGAACAGCAAGATTTTTTGGAATTCTTGCATCAGCAACTTCAGGTTGCTTTGGTTCAAGCAATAAAACAAGAAATACTTGTTCGCATTTCTCAATTGAAAAAAAGCAAAAAATATAAAATTTTTGCTCAACAATTGATTCCTGGATTACAACTGTATTATTGTCAAAAATTATCTTTAAAAGACATTGCGCCCTTATTAAAAATGACCAGTTGGGATCAAGCCAGGAGAATATTGAATCCTGGCGATATTCTCAACAATGTTCGGCAACTGACAGTGCAAAAACTGCTCGACAGAACATTAGAAAAAGGTCGAAGTATGGGCTTAACCAAAACTATCCCCGAACCAGGTTATCTTAAAATTCTGGTCGAACAAATTGAAGCTTTTGCCGATCAAGAAATTTTCCAAAGAGCTATAGAAGAAATCAAAGCGGGGAAGAACCGAGAGATGAACAGTCCATATGCTCAGCAACTTCGTATTTACTTGGAACAACATACCTAAATATATAAATTGAGTTAAGTCATGGTTTATTTTCCAATAAATTCCACTGATTTTAGACTTTTGCAGCCAGAAGTCATAGAACTGGAACAAGAGCATTTTCAGCAGGCAACAAAGATTAGTGCCAAAGCAACTAGTGAAGCACTCTGTTGGCAAACATATCTAAATATACTGGCGCTACTTAGCTTTAAAGAATGGTTGAGCAAACGAATACTAGATCAAATAATTCATCTAAATATCAATGCAATTGATACTGTTGGTCATCTCTGTGTTGGGGAATTTAAAATTTGTGTAATTGCTACAGAAAATTTACTTGATGAAGTGGTAAATATTTCTCCGTATGTGATTGAGCAACAGCAAGCAAAGGCTGATTTTTATGTACTGTTTGAGGTGTTAGAGGAGCAGGAACAAGCGATTTGTAGAGGGTTTCTGGATTACAACCAACTAATGAATTATCTTCAAAGATTCGATTTGCAACTCTCAGCCGACGGTTGTTACCAGTTACCGTTTTCTTTATTTGATCTAGAACCAAATCACTTGTTATTCTACTGTCGTTTTTTGCAACCGTCAGCTATATCTCTCCCTGTTGCTTCAGCCGCAACAAATACTTCGCTGCCTTTACAAACATATCCCAATCAAACTAGAACTCAATTAAGTCAATGGTTACAGGATGTCTCTAGTTCTCTTAATGGTGTGAAGTTACAAGTATGGGCTACTTGGCTCTTTTATGCTGTCTTAGTTGACGCGGTTGCTGATAAATTATCCCTACCTTTTGACCGGATTTATTTCGAGATGGTTTATCGCAGTTTGTATAATTTTAGCGTCGCCTATGATAAAGGCAAAGCTACAGATCGAGTCAAGTATTTTGCAGCCACCCCAAAATCCAACTTTAGGTGTAGTCAAAGCACTCCGAAAGCCTGTTCCAAAGCTGGTGGATTTATCACCTTTGACTCTACCCCCTTTGACAAACGCGCAGTTTTCTTAACCTATCACTGATGTTAGGGTGTAGGGTATGGTGAAAATGCCAAAATTCTCACTACACCCTACGCCCTGTCTGAATAAATCATATCTTCTTTGACTCCACTTCCCTGCTGCACTATCTTCTTGCCTTGGGATAAAACAAAACTGCATAAGTTGATTTTACTGATCCTTATAAGTAATTGAGCAAGCTGGTAGATGAAGAGATTTATATAAAAATGCCTGCTTCAAGAGGAGCATTTACGACAATATATATATTCTCATATAAAACTTTATTGGGAAGAACAAATGTTTTACGATAGTAATGACTTTAAATTTACAAAAAATCTGGAATCCAACTGGCTGGTTATCAAAGAAGAATTAACCCAGCTGCAAAAAGCAGATTTTATGCCCTGGCCGGAAAAGTATTTGTATAAAAAAGGCTGGGAGGTATTTGGCTTATATTCTTTTGGCAAAAAATTAGACTATAACTGTAGTTTGTGTCCAGAAACAACAAAATTAGTAGAGTCTATTGCTGGAGTTACTACAGCTGGTTTCTCTTCGCTAGCACCAGGAACTTATATTGCTCCTCATGTAGGAGACTCATCAACTGTACTTCGCTGTCATTTAGGTTTATTTGTTCCTGATAGCTGTGGTATCAGAGTTGGCAATCAAACGAAAACTTGGGCAGAAGGCAAGTGCATGATTTTTGACGATACGTTTGAGCATGAAGCTTGGAATAAAAGCAATCTCGTCAGAATTGTGTTGCTACTTGACTTTGAAAAACCTATTTCTCAGCCTCCTTACAAAGAGCATAAGAGGAAGTTGGAGGTGGGGTAAATTTTTGACAAATTAGATTTGTAGCATTGCAGTAATAGAGGAGATTATTTCAAAATGAGTACAAATTTCCCATTATCTACCAATCAGCGTGATTTTTATATTGACCAAATGATGTGGTCTGAAGGTTCACACTGGAATATCGGTGCAGTTGTAAAGACTTTCGGCCCTTTGGATATCGAATGTTGCAGGTTTTGTCTGAATCTGGTAATCCATAACAATCCCACATTACGTACTCGCATTTATGAATATGAGGGCAAGCCGTTACAAACGATAGCGCCACCCCAAGATGAAAAATTCCCGTTAGTTGACTTTTCCAATTATGGAGATAGCCAAGAGCGTACAGAACAATATATTAAAAAGGATTTCGGCAAGCCTTTTAGTTTCGGAGAAAATTCTTTACTAATTTCTTTAAAAATTATTCGGATCAGCAATGAAGAACATATCATTTATGCGAAATATCATCATGCCATCACTGATGGATGGGGTACTTCTATCTTTTTTAGAGAAGTAATTAGTAATTATAATCTAATAAAAAGTAATACTTTTAATAAAGCTAAAAAAGTAAAAAAAGATTTTTATTTAATTAATTATCTCCAAAAGGAATCTGAATATCTTCAGTCAAAACTGTTTGTCAGCGATAGTAATTATTGGGGTCAGCGTTTAGGTGGGTTTTCGCCAAGAATTTTCACAGAAATTGCACCGTTGAAACTTCAAGGAATTCGTCGGGAAATCTATATCTCGCGTGATAAATACGACCGAGTTAACGCATTTTCTCAACAAATGCGCTCTAGCGTGTTTCATTTTATTATCTCTGTACTGCTGATTTATCTGTCTGAACGCTATGACAAGACTGATTTGACTGTTGGCGTGTCTCTTCTAAATCGCAACGAAAAGGAGTACAAGGAAGCAATCGGGCTGTTTGTTAGTATGTTGCCGTTTCGCGTTGAGTTTAATTGCGATGAAACCTTATGTGAGCTTATGGACAAAGTACGCTCTTTATTACGACAAGACTATCGCCACCAACGCTTCCCTATAGGAGAGATGAAGCGAATTCCGGCTTTAAATTGCTCTAGTAACGAGTATCTTTATGACATTATTCTCTCTTACGAAAAACACGACTACAGCGAAACTTGGTGCAATACTCAAACAACTTGTACTCCCCTCTACAGTGGTGAACAGAAACTACCGCTAATTATCTATGTTCGTGAGTTTGATCAGACAAAGGATGTCAAAATCGATTTCGATTTCAACCTTTCTTATTTAGATTCTGCAACTATCGATGAGATGGTTTCCCACTTTCAAAAGTTTTTTGATGCACCTTTAGAGAATTTCGACAAATCCATTCTCTCTTTTGCAGAAAGAAGTATTCCAGAAACCGAGCTTTTAAACGTGAAAAAATTAGAAGAATCGCAAACCCTGGTTTCAGTATTTGAGAATACTGCCAGAACTTTCCCACACCGTCAGGCGGTACAATTTGAAAATGTTACCCTGACATACGCAGAACTAGATGCACACGCCAACCGTCTTGCTCATTATTTGCGAAGTGCAGGAGTAAAATCAGAAACGCGAGTGGGGTTGTGTCTGGAGCGTTCTGAAAACATGGTGATTGCTATCCTCGCCGTACTGAAAGCAGGTGGTATTTATGTTCCTCTCGACCCAAAATATCCTTCTTCTCGCCTGCAATTTATACTGAAAGATAGCGGAATTTATTTACTGCTAGCAGAAAAATCAATTCTGGCTCAATTGATTGACGAGAAAGTAAAAGCATTTACCCTTGAGTCGATCGCAGATGAAGTGGCAAAGCAGCCGGATACCCCTCTGCAAATCTCGCTTCACTCAGCAATTCCTGCATATATCATCTATACCAGTGGTTCTACTGGTACTCCTAAAGGCTGTGTAGTAACCCATGCTAATGTCATCCACTTGATGGGTTCTACAGAATCTTGGTATGGCTTCAATGAAGAAGATATCTGGACTGTTTTTCACTCCTTTGCTTTCGATTTTTCCGTCTGGGAATTGTGGGGAGCGTTGCTCTATGGTGGGAAAGCAATTATTATTCCATTCTGGTTAAGTCGCTCTCCTGAAGCCTTCCGTAACTTTTTGGCGACAGAAAAAGTCACTGTACTTAACCAAACGCCTTCTGCTTTCTACCAACTGATTCACGCAGATGAAGCCAGTGTGAGCAAACTGGCATTGCGGTATGTGATTTTTGGGGGTGAAGCATTAAATCTGCAAACCCTGTTCCCCTGGTTAGAGCGATACGGTGACAAATTGCCACGTTTAGTTAATATGTACGGGATTACGGAAACCACCGTCCATGTTACCTACCGCCCAATTTTGCTCAGTGATGTAACGGAGAACAGTGGTAGTTTAATTGGTGAAACGATTCCCAACCTCAATATATACTTGCTTAATGAACAACTTGAATTAGTTGCAGAGGGTGAGCCAGGGGAGATTTATGTGGCTGGTGCAGGGGTTACTAGTGGATACTTAAATCGCCCCGCCCTGACTGGCGAACGTTTCCTGCCCAATCCTTTTGGCAATGGCAGAATTTACCGCAGTGGCGACTTGGGGCGTCGTTTAAGTAATGGTGACATTGAATATCTTTGTCGGATAGATGAGCAAGTGAAAATCCGAGGTTTCCGTATTGAGTTAGGTGAAATACAGGCAGCCCTGACATCCCATCCTCAAGTACGTGAAGCCTTTGTAACCATCCACGAGGATGAAGAATCAGAAGATAAACGTCTTGTTGCTTATTATGTTGCTGGGGAACCCAACCCCACGGCGAATGAGTTACGCCAGCACCTAGCAAGCAGAGTTCCCGATTACATGGTTGCGTCGGCATATATAAATTTAGATGCCTTTCCTCTCACAGATCACGGTAAGATTAACGCTAAAGTTCTGCCATCGCCAGACTGGAATTTGTTGCGGGTAGAAGAGCAATATGTGGCTCCTGGTGATGCCTGGGAGGAGAAACTTTGTACCATTGTCGCGGAAGTACTAGGACTGGAACGAGTCGGTATCGATGATAATTTATTTGAAATCGGCTGTGATTCGATTCTGGCTTTGCAGATAGTTGCAGCAGCCAGAAAAGAAGGTATTTCTCTGGCGATGAGAAATATCTACGAAACTCCTACTATTGGCCAACTTGCTGCTGAGAAGGAATCAATTGCACCTGCCGCTTCAACTGACTCCCCTGCTTTCAATCTGATCTCACAAGAAGACAGCAAGCGTTTACCAGAAGATGCAGAAGATGCTTATCCACTTTCTAATTTACAAAGTGGAATTCTGTACCACAAAGAACTGCATCCCGACTCAGCTATTTACCACGCAATATTCAGCTTTGAGTTGCGCCTTCCTTATTTGGAAGAAGCTTGGAGAAAAGCCTTAGCTGACATCTGTCGCATCCATCCCACGTTACGGACTTCCTTCCACTGGACGGGATACAGCCAACCTCTGCAAATCGTTCATCGGGAAATCGAATTACCTTTAGCTGTTTACGATCTGCGTAATTTAGGAGCAAAGGCTGACTATAAGGTTAAAGAATGGATTGAATCGGAAAAAGCCCGCCCCTTTGATGTCCAGCTTACTCCCTTATTCCGCCTGACAATCCACCGTCTCTCTGACGATCGGGTGAGTTTAAGTTTCAGCTGTCACCACGTTATCGTGGATGGTTGGAGTGTAGCAACCTTGATGACACAATTGTTGCGGCGTTATCTGGAACATTTTGAAGGATTACCAACAGAACAACTAACCCCATCTAGCAACACTTACAAAGACTTTCTCATCCAAGAAGAAAATGCGATCGCCTCAGAAGAGATGCGTCAATTCTGGGAAAATCGGTTGGATGGTTTAGAAGTCAGCACCTTACCACGGATCAAACAAGTTGCCAGTAAGGACAAGTCTGCACACAAAGTTGAACGCTTAGAAATTCCGATTGATGACGAGGTAACGAATAATTTGCGTGCAGTGGCAAAAAGCGTTGGAGTTCCACTAAAAACAGCGTTATTAGCAGCACATCTGCGCGTTCTTTCTTTCTTAACCGGACAAAATAATGTTGTTACTGGCAATATTTCCAATGCTCGTCCAGAAATTAACGACGGTGAAAATTTACTTGGTTTGTTCGTCAATACCATTCCTTTTGGGATGGAGTTACATCCTAGTAGTTGGTTGGATTTAGTACAAGCTGTATTTCGTGCCGAAAATGAAATTATTCCTTATCGACAATTTCCTCTTTTGGAAATGCAACGCCTGACTCAAAAACGTCCGTTATTTGAGGTAGGCTTCCACTACGACCATTTCCACATTTACGAAGGCATTCTCGATTTACCTCAAATTGAATTTCTTAACTTATATCACTCTGAAGAATTAGACTTTCCCTTCGTCGCCAAATTCTCCCTTATCCCTGGTAGTTCTTCGCTGGAATTGAAATTGCTATATGACGCAAACCAGTTCGATAGCTCACAGGTTGAGCAATATGGCAAGTATTATCAAACTGCTCTTTCATCTCTGGCTACCAACCCCCTTGCGCCGTTCCACAGTCAATCTTTAATGTCAGATGAAGAACAGAAAAACTGGCTTTTGGCTGCAAACGTTGATAATGAAAGTCATATATCCCAAGAAAGCCTTGTTTCTGCCTTTACCAAAGCTGCTGCCCAATACTCACAAAAAGCTGCCCTTAGCTTCCAGGACGTAACTTTAAATTATGCCGAATTAGAAGCAAAATCAAATTCTCTAGCGCATTACCTCCAAAGTAAAGGTGTCGGCACAGAAACTTTAGTCGGGCTTTGTTTGAATCGTTCTGAAGAATTGGTGGTATCCATCCTTGCCATTCTCAAAGCTGGCGGAGCCTATGTTCCCATCGATCCCAGTTATCCCTCTGAACGTATTGATTTTCTCTTAAGTGACAGTAAAATTTCTATACTTCTAACTCAAAAAGAAGCTCTTTCTCAAGTTTCCTCTTGTCAAACCGAAATAGTTGTTCTGGAAGATATCGTTTCTGAACTAGATTCATACAGCCAACAACCAGTTGCAGTCACAATATTACCAGACCATCCCGCCTATGTAATTTATACTAGTGGTTCCACAGGCACACCGAAAGGATGTATCGTCACTCACGCCAACGTCATCCGTTTGCTTAAAGCAACGCAAGAGTGGTTTGAATTTAACAGCGAGGATGTTTGGACTATGTTCCATTCCTACGCCTTCGATTTTTCAGTGTGGGAAATCTGGGGTGCGCTGCTTTATGGCGGTAGAGTTGCAGTTGTTCCCTATTGGACAAGTCGTTCACCACAGGACTTTTTACAGCTAATCCAATCTGAGAAAGTTACTGTTTTGAACCAAACACCCTCCGCCTTTAAACAACTAGTACAAGCAGATCAAGGAGAACCAAAACAACTAGCTCTGCGTTACGTAATTTTCGGTGGAGAGAGCCTTGAACTGCAAAGCCTGCAACCGTGGTTCGATCGCTATGGCGATCAAAAACCGCAATTGGTGAATATGTACGGTATCACCGAAACCACCGTACACGTAACTTATCGTCCGATTAGTCAAGCCGATATTAGCTTGAATCGAGGTAGCGTTATCGGTCAACCGATTCCAGATGTCAAACTTTACATTCTAGATGAGTATCTCGAGCCACTTCCTGTTGGAGTTTCTGGAGAATTATACGTTGGCGGTGCAGGAGTAACGCGGGGGTATCTGCATCATCCTCGCCTGAGCGCACAGCGATTTATTCCTGATGTCTTCGCCAAGACTCCCGGTAGCCGTCTTTACCGTAGTGGAGATTTAGCACGTCGTCTTCCTGATGGCGAGGTAGAGTATCTCGGACGCTCAGACCATCAAGTGAAAATACGTGGTTTCCGAATTGAGCTTGGTGAAATTGAAACAGTTCTCGCCAGTCACTCACAAGTTAAAGCCGCATTTGCTACCGTCCGCACAGAATTTGATGGAAATACTCGCATTGTTGGTTATTTTGTATCCGATGAAAAAGAAGACTTGGTAATATTTTTGCGCGATTTTCTCCAAGCCAGACTGCCAGATTATATGCTGCCAGCAGCACTTGTACCGATTAACAGTATTCCTTTGACGGTTCACGGTAAAGTTGACTCAGCAGCATTACCTGCACCTGATTGGACGCGAGCTATCCAACCTTACGTTGCACCTCGGAACAACATAGAAGCAAATGTCTGCTCGTTCATGGCTGACATATTGGGGTTGGAACGAGTTGGAGTCATGGACGACTTCTTTGATATTGGCGGAGATTCTATCAGCGTTACACAACTAGTAACTCGCTTGCGAGAAATTTATAAAACCGAGCTTCCCTTACCAGAGGTTTTCTACAACGGTACCCCGGAAGCATTAGCACGTTTAATTACTGCATCCCAACCAGATGAGACTACCACAAATATTCCCCGCGCCAGCCGCAACAGACGAACTGTGAACTTGAGTAATGATGGTTCGCTAATTGCTAAGTAGGTAAACCCAAATATTCCCAGATTCCCAACTTATTGAATAAATTGGGAATCTCACCACTCAACAAAAAAGGTGCAAAAATATGCAGAATGTAATGAACACTATCCAAATCGATCAAGAAGTAGACTTATTTGAAAAAAATGGGTTCCTCGGTGCTTTTAAAGTATATGAGCCTGAGCAAGCAAAAGAAATTTTGAAAGAAGTGCGTGCCAAAAGTTTAGACAGAAGTAAAGCTTTATATGATAACCATGTCAACTATGACAGGCACTTCGATATATCGACACTGAGTCAACACATTGCCCATCCAGAAATTGTCCGAAGACTACAGGCGATTATTGGGCGAGATATTGTTTGTTGGCGTACAGAGTTTTTCCCTAAATACCCAGGCAGCAAAGGTACAGAGTGGCATCAGGTTGAAACTTTTAAATACACCACAGGAAACGACCAACTTGTACCCACCGAGCAAGATGAAAATACTCCTATGGAACTGACTGTTTGGATTGCCCTGACTGACGCTACCAAAGAAAATGGTTGTCTAAAATTTATGCCTGGTTCCCACAAAGAATGGTACTTTGATGAGTCTAAAACTCCCAAAACAGGTCGAAATGAAATATATGACCCAATCGCATCAGAATCAACCTTTTTTGGATATAACTATTCAGAATTTAAAGTCGATCCAAATTGGGAACCAGATGAATCCAAAGCTTTTGCGATGGAAATGAAACCTGGAGAAGCAGTTATTTTCACAGCCCGTTGTATGCATGGTTCATATCCAAATACAACCAAACGCTCAACCAGATTTGGCATGAACTCAAGATATGTCCCTACACATGTGAAGGTCTATCCCAACCAAACTGATTTCATCGAACACGGTGGACATTTCGACTTATCAAACTATGGGTGTGTCTTAGTCTCTGGAGTTAACAAATACAACCACAATCGGTTTAGAACTGAAAACAATTTAGGCGTGAAGTTTCCAGCACCAATGTAATTGATCAGAGGTTGTTTGGAAAGTTGTAAAGTATACTAAAAACCTCTCTGCCTGTATGCTATCCATTAGGGATATCTATAACTGTAGCATTAGGGGGATTAGGTTTCTAAGGTTTTGATGTTACTATAGCAATCCTAAATCATCCGTAAACTTCTTTCATTCTTCTCTTGGCGCTCTTCTCTTCTTTACGAGACGCTTTCAACGAACGAGACGCTTCGCGAAGGTGGCTTGGCGGTTCGATAATTTTCACAACTCAAATAGGATTGCTATAACAATTTTTTTCAAACATCCTCTGAAGGAAAAATAGAGACGCGATTAATCGCGTCTCTAGCAATTCTCAATTATAAAATAATTCATTAAAATTATGGAAGTCTACGTTTTTCCTCTTTCTCGCCCTCAAAAAAGACTTTGGTATCAAGAGATAATTCAGCCTGGAAATATTGCTTACAATATCCCTATTGGATTGCGATTTTCTGGCGAGATCAACCAGCAGATTATAGAGAAAGTTTTTCAAATAATAATTAATCGCCATGAAATTTTGCGGACAACATTTGCCACAGAAAATGGCGAACCAATGCAATTAGTTCATGGCGAAATGGTATTTCATTTAGAACAGAGCGTTATTGAATCTTCTGTAGGAAATATAGAAGAAGTTATTAAAGAAAAATTAGCCGCAGAGTCTCGCAAACCTTTTGACTTGGTGACAGGTCCCCTAATTCGAGCCATATTGTACAAAATTCAACCACAAGAGCATATTTTGTTTGTAAATATGCATCATATTGTTAGCGATGGTTGGTCTTTAGGGGTTTTTGTTCAGGAACTTACCCAACTTTACACTGCATACCTTCAAGAAGAAGAAATATGTTTACCGGAGTTACCAATTCAATACGGTGATTATGCTGAATGGCAAGAAAATTGGCTGCAAGAAGATGGAATAAAAAAACAACTCGCTAACTGGGAAAAAGACCTTGCCGATTTACCTCCAGCTATTGATTTACCTTTAGATTACTCGCGCCCGATGCAACAAACTTATAATGGGGCGATGGTGCGCGAACATCTACCTTTAGCACTTACTAATTCTCTAGAAGAATTAGCAAAGCAAGAAGGTGCTACTTTTTTCATGGCAGCATTGGCTGTTTATCAAGTCTTACTGTATCGTTATTCCAATCAAACTGATATTATCGTTGGCAGCGCGATCGCTAATCGCCGACAAAGCGAACTAGATAACCTCATTGGTTATTTTGTCAACACTCTTGCCCTACGTGCTGACCTCTCTGAAAAACCTTCTTTCCGCGAGTTCTTAAGGCGAATTTCCCGAACTTGTCTTGATGCTTACGCCAATCAGGATGTGCCTTTTGAAACCCTGGTGGAGAAATTATCAGCAAAACGTGACCCTAGTCGTTCGCCAATTTTTCAAACTTTATTTGTGCTGCAAAATGCACCTTTGGGTGAAATTCGCTTACCGGGACTCAAGGTCAATCCTATACATCTGGAAAATGGCGGAGCAAAATTTGACCTTACTCTCATTCTGGAAGCTTCCACCGCAGGTTGGCTGCTAACGCTAGAATACAATACCGACCTTTTTAAAGAAGAGACGGCACGTCAAATATTAAAACATTATCAGCAATTGCTTGCTGCCGTTGTCAGTAATCCTGATGTCTGCATTAATTCCCTTTCTTTGTTAACCCCAAGAGAACGTCAGGAACTTTTAGAGTTGAGTGATGCATCCAACTCCATCAACTCCGAAGAAACAAATTTAGTTGAGTTGTTTGCCAAGAGTGTCGCCACCTATCCCAACAGAATCGCCGTCACAGCCTCAGGAAAAACATTAACTTATCGAGAATTAGACCAACGCTCTGACAGGTTGGCAAGTTTTCTGCGTCGCAAAGGTGTTTGTTGCGAAGTACGAGTAGGTATTTACCAGGAGCGTAACGAGGAGTTAATCGTCTCCCTACTCGCTGTCTTAAAGGCAGGCGGAACTTATGTACCCCTTGACCCTGCTTATCCAGCCGAGCGAATTATTGATATTGTAGAAGACAGCAATATTGCTCTGTTGCTGGCGGAAGAAGCTTTGCTTTCAGCTGTTCCCCCAACGAAGGCAGAAGTGGTGGTTGTTGACAAGATTGAGTTTTCACTAAATGAAGAGATGGAAGTATGCGAACGCATATTTCCTGATCAAGCAGCTTATATTATTTATACTAGTGGCTCTACCGGAAAACCGAAAGGTTGTGTTGTTACTCACGGCAACGTCACTCGACTCATGCGGAGTACAGAACCTTGGTTTGAATTTAACGAAAACGATGTCTGGACGCTGTTCCACTCCTACGCTTTCGATTTTTCTGTATGGGAAATTTGGGGCGCTTTGGTTTATGGTGGAAAATTAGTGGTGGTTCCTTACTTGGAAAGTCGTTCTCCTGAGACTTTTCGGGCTTTACTGTTGAGCGAGGGTGTAACTATTCTCAATCAAACTCCTTCTGCTTTCCGCTCGTTGATTCGCGCTGACAGGGAAATTGAGGATAAACTCAATTTGCGGGCGGTGATTTTCGGTGGCGAAGCTTTAGAATTACAAAGCTTGCGCCCTTGGATTGAGCGTTACGGCGACGAAAGCCCGCGTCTAATTAATATGTACGGGATCACTGAAACTACCGTCCATGTAACTTACCGCCCCATTTCCTTGAAGGATATCGAACAAAATCGCGGTAGTGTCATTGGTGAACCTATCCCAGATTTATCGCTCTACGTCCTGGATGAGGGATTGGAACCGACACCGATTGGCGTTCCAGGGGAAATTTATGTTGGTGGGATGGGTGTATCTAGAGGATATCTCAACCGAGCAAAATTAACTGTGCAAAGATTTATACCTGACCCCTACAGCAAAAAACCGGGAGCTAGGTTATATTGTACGGGGGATATCGCCCGACGTTTACCCAATGGGGATTTGGAGTATCTCGGACGCGGGGACGAACAGGTGAAAGTACGTGGTTTCCGTATTGAGCTTGGTGAAATTGAAGCCGCCTTAGCTGGACTACCGGAAGTTGCAGAAGCGGTGGTTGTAACCCACTCGGAAAACGCCGAAGATAAGCGTTTGGTTGCTTATATTGTTGTTCGTAGCCAGCTGCTAGATCAAAGTCAATTGCGTGCTGTTTTGAAAGAGCGTTTACCCGACTATATGATTCCGGCGGCGTTTATATTCCTAGATGCTATGCCTCTTACTGCTCAAGGTAAGATTAACCGCAAAGCATTACCTGCACCTGATTGGAATCATCATAGCGCCAGACGCGCGATCGCGCCTGGGGAAACACCCGCTGAAAAGATAATTTGTCAGGTTTGGGAGCAAGTTTTAGAAATTAATCTTGTTGGTGTAGAAGATAATTTTTTTGAGCTTGGCGGTGATTCGATTTTGGCTTTGAAAGTAGTTACTGAACTGCGCCGTCAAGGTTGGGAATTAACGCCAAAAGACATCTTCCAACAACAGACAGTCAAACTACTTGCTCAACAAGCAAAAACGCTGCATTCGCAAGCAAGTAGTCAAGAAAAAGCTTTTGGTGAAGCGCCTCTAAGTCCGATTCAAAAATGGTTTTTTGAACTCGAAGTACCAAATCCTAATCATTGGAATCAAACTTTGTTGTTGGAAGTAAGCAAATCTCTGAAACCAGAGATAATTGCGGCAGCGTTGAGAGTGATTGCAGCCCATCACGATATATTTAGATTGCGTTTTCAAAAGGAAGAAGGAATTTGGCGGCAATTTTATACTGAAGACGAAGCAGCTTTTACTTTTGAAGTCGTGGAGCAAGTGTTGGACTACAACGATGAGGTTTCTCGCTTGCAGCGATCGCTTGATTTACGTAACGGGCCTCTAGCTCGTGTAGCATGGTTAAATCTGGGAGAAGAATCTCCACCAAGACTTTTAATTGTTGTGCATCATTTGATTGTTGATGGGATTTCTTGGCGGATTCTTACACAAGATTTAGCAGCGGTAATTGCTGCAATTATTCAAGATAAATCTCCTATTTTAGAAAATCAGACAACATCTTTCAAAAATTGGAGTGAGTTTCTACAATCTTTTGCCAAATCTTCAGCTATTCAAAAGGAAAAACAGTTTTGGCTGAATGTTCTCAAAGATGAAACCGCTCGATTACCTCTTGATTTTCCCCAAGCTGAAGCGCAAAACTTCGAGTCTTCTGTAAGAACTATCTCGCGGAAATTAACTAAAGCTCAAACAAACGCTCTACTTACCAAAGCAAACAAAGCTTACCGCACCCAACCTCAAGAATTGCTGCTAGCTGCCGTTAGTAAAACTATCAGCAATATAACCAAAGGTCACACCATCCAAATTCTGATGGAAGGGCATGGAAGGGAAGAAATATCGCCAGATTTAGATATCACTAATACTCTTGGTTGGTTTACAACACTTTATCCTTTGCGTCTTGACTTATCATCAAGTGCCGATGAGGGCTTTTTTATTAAAGGCGCTAAAGAGAAAATTCGTTCTGTTCCCCAACGCGGTATTGGTTATAGTCTTTTAAAATACCTACAATCCGAACCAATTACTCTTAACTGTACCCCGGAAATCAGCTTTAACTATCTCGGTCAAGTGCGAGACAGCGGACAAAACAAATTATTTCGCTTGCTAAATGAAGATTCTGGACTTTCACACGACCCAGAAGGGTTGCGTCCTCAATTGATTGAGGTTCTCAGCATCATTGTTGACGGAGATTTGCAGGTTGATTGGTTGTACAGCGCTAATTTACATCAAGAAGAAACAGTTTCTCAATGGGCTGATAATTTTCAGGAAAACTTGCTGCAAATACTTACACATTGCAACCAGCCAAATGTTTGTACATTCACACCTTCAGATTTTCCCTTAGTTCCGATAAATCAATCTTTTTTGGATTTTTTGCAAGTCAATTTCCCAAACTTGGAAGATATTTATCCACTTTCCCCGTTGCAAGAAGGGATGCTATTTCACACCCTATACTCTCTAGAAGATGGTGTGTATTTTGAGCAAGTAACTGGTAAAATCACAGGTGGTTTAGATATCGGTGCTTTTGCTCATGCTTGGCAAGTTGTTGTAGATCGACACCCGATTCTCCGCACTGCATTTGTTTGGGAAAACCAAGATACCCCCGTACAAGTTGTCAGCACTTCTGTCAAATTCCCCATCCAGCAACAAGATTGGCGCAATTTCTCCACCGCAGAGCAAGAATATCAATTCAAACAACATCTTGCAGGAGATAGAAAGAATGGATTTCAACTGGATAAACCACCTCTGATGCGTTTTACAATCATCCAGATGGATGATGTTAGCTGGCAATGGGTTTGGAGTCATCACCATATACTCCTTGACGGCTGGTCGATTCCACTCATTTTTAAAGAGGTGCTTGAGGTTTACAAATCGAAACTCCAGGGTGTTGCCCACTCTTTAACTTCAATTCCACCTTACCGCAACTATATTCAATGGCTGGCATCGCAAGATAATCACTCATCTAAGCAATTTTGGCGAGAACAATTCGCAGATTTAGCAAGTCCGACTCCGATATCCTGGGAACTAGAGGATACTGAAGTTCTCCAAAATTTGCCTGATAATCAAGAAGCTGAACTACGTTTGAGTGACAAAGAATTTACCACGTTGCAGCAGATGGCGCAAAACTGCCACTTGACACTCAATACTCTGACTCAAGGCGCTTGGGCGCTGCTTTTGCAAAAATATGGCGCGGGACAAGACGTGCTTTTTGGTGTAACTGTTTCCGGGCGACCCCCGGAAATTACAGGAGTGGAGAAGATGGTTGGGTTGTTTATCAACACCCTCCCCATGCGTGTTGCCTTAGAACCTTCGCTAACTGTCGCCTCCTGGCTAGAAAAGATTCAACAGCATCATGTGCGGATGCGAGAATATGAATATAGCAAACTGACAGATATCCAAAAGGAAATTTCACTGGCGGCGGGAGAATCGTTATTTGAGAGTATTTTAGTCTTTGAAAATTACCCCGTTGACCAAAGTTTAAAAGAGCAGGGAGAGTATTTTCGAGTTGATGATATCCAGTTTTATGAACGAACTAATTACCCCTTAACAGTAGGTGTAGTTCCAGATAGGGGACTGCGATTAAAACTGAATTATCAAACAAAATTCCTGTCTGCAACAGCCGCGAAAACTCTGCTGTCACACCTGCGAAATATTATAATCAATCTGGCTGAACACCCGGATTTTTTGTTGGGAAAAATCCAGGCTTTATCAGCACAAGAGCGCGATTGTACGATCGATGAAGGGAATGCTAATGCTATTGCTTGGGGAGATTTTCGCACAGCTCATCAGTTGTTTGAAAACTGGGCAGATTTACACCCTAATGCTGTGGCGCTAGTTTGTGGTGATGATGCAATTTCTTATGGCGAATTAGAAAAACGTACCAATCAATTAGCCGCCACCTTAATATCAACAGGCATTGGCTATGAATCAATTGTAGGTTTATATTTTCACCCTGACCTAGACTTTATTATTGCCCTACTGGCCGTGTTGAAAGCAGGGGCGGCATTTCTTCCCCTTGATCGCAGCTATCCCGAAACGCGGCTGCAATTCATTGTGGAAGATAGCCAAACTCGTCTGATTCTCGCAAAAGAAGCCCCGCCGCCAGGATTATTTCCAGCCGATATTAAAGTGATAATTATTGGAGATGAAGAGAAATTATCAATACCTGATGACACTAACCGTCCTAATTTAAAAGTTAGACCAGAAAATCTTGCCTACATTATTTACACCTCTGGTTCCACAGGTAAACCGAAAGGCGTTTTAGTATCTCATGCAGGTATTCAAAATCTGGTACGCAATCAAACTGCAAGTTTTGGTGTCACAGCCGAGAGTCGCGTTTACCAATTTGCTTCTCTAAATTTTGATGCTGCAATTTCTGAGATTTTTATGGCTTTGGGTAGCGGCGCAACTCTATATCTGCAAGAAAAGGCAAATCGTTCTCCTAGTCCTGCTCTTTGGCAAGCATTAACCAATTGGCAAATTACTCATGTTACCCTTCCCCCGTCGCTACTAGGCGCCATTGAACCTGCAAATTTACCGCAATTGCAAACCATGATTGTGGCTGGGGAAGCAGCTTCTGGGGATTTACTTTGCCGCTGGGGTGGAGAGAAACGTGCCTGTTTTAACGCCTACGGCCCGACAGAAGCAACAGTCTGCGCCAGCTTGATGAATTGCTCCCATTTACTCGGTGAACCCAGCATTGGCAAAGCGATCGCTAATGTCGAAATTTACCTCTTGGACTCCTTTTTAGAACCGGTGCCTTTGGGTGTAACTGGGGAAATCTATATTGGGGGAATCAGTTTAGCACGAGGCTACTTACATCGCCCCAGCTTAACAGCAGAAGCTTTTATTCCTCATCCCTTTGCCAAAACACCGGGAGCTAGACTTTACAAAACAGGCGATCGCGGCGTTTACGACTTGCAAGGAAACATCCGGTTTAAGGGTCGGCAAGATGCTCAAGTAAAATTTAACGGTTATCGGATTGAATTAGGGGAAATTGAAGCTGCTTTAACCAGATACGCCACGGTAGAGAGTGCAGTGGTGGTGCTGCGCCAAGATATGCCAGGATGCAACCGCATAGTAGCCTACGCTCTGACACCCAAGGAAAACCCACCTACTACCAACGAATTACAGGATTATTTGACAGAGGTTTTACCAGCTTATATGATTCCCAGTGCCGTGGTGTTAGTCACACAATGGCCCCTCACCCCCAACGGCAAAATTGATCGCCAAGCCCTTCCCGCACCGGAAATACCAACAACCCCAACCATACCAAAAACTCAAACAGAGGAGATATTAGCCCAAGTCTGGATAGAAGTGTTGGGGCTAGAAACCGTCAATCCCGATGATAATTTCTTCCATTTGGGGGGAGACTCGATCGTTAGTTTGCGAGTCACCTCCGGCGCCCGTAAAGCTGGATTGGACATTAACCCCAGAGATATTTTTGAAACCCAAACCCTGAGAAGACTGGCCGCTGTTGCCAAACCCTTACGCCAGCAAGTTGAAAATGTCGAGCCGTTAACCGCTAGCATTCCCCTTGCCCCGATTCAGCGTTGGTTCTTTGAACAAAACTTGCCCCACCCGTACCACTGGAACCAAGCAGTAGCCTTGAGTGCCAGCGAACCTCTGAACATCGATGCCCTTGGGGTTGCTTTGAGAGCTGTGGTTGCCCATCACGATATTTTGCGATCGCATTTCCGCAAAAATCAGAGCGTCTGGGAACAATCTTACTTCGGCTCTGCGACGAAACCTCCATTACGCATCGAAGATTTTAGCAGCCATCTGCCTTCTTGCCAACAAGATGTTCTGCAAGTTGTTGTCGAAGAAGAACAGAGAAATTTGAATTTAGAAAGTCCTCCTCTACTTAGAGTTCTCTATGCTAAAAATCTAGAAGAGTATGGCAATGTCGTGTTTCTGTTTGGCCATCACCTTGTATTTGATGGAGTCTCTTGGCGCATCCTGATTGAAGACTTAACCCTAGCTTACCAACAAGCTGTAATAGGCAAACCTATTTCCTTACCTGGAAAAACCTCCTCTTACAGGCAGTGGGCAACATCTCTGGAAACCCTGGCAAATTCAAGAGAAATCGCCAAAGATGTTTTATTTTGGCAAGAAACACTCTCAAGTCCCAGCACCTCATTGCCTGTCGATGACTTTGGTAGTAACACCGTAGACAGCTTAACTGCGGAATCTACCCAAATAACAGCAGCTGAAACCCAGGCTCTACTGAAAGAAGCAACCGCAATTTATCACGCCAGTGTACAAGAAATACTCCTAACCGCACTGCTCGATACCCTGAGTCAATGGAACGGTTCACCCCATGTGCTGATTGATTTGGAAGGGCACGGACGAGAGATACTTGCAAGCGGGCTTGATTTATCAAGAACCGTAGGTTGGTTTACCTCGCTCTACCCCGTTCTTCTCAAGAAACCCAGCGAGAATCCTAACCGGGAAAACATGCTCAAGGAAATGAAAAGACAAATGCGAGCTATTCCCCATCACGGACAAAGCTTTGGCTTGCTACGTTATCTCAGTCAGGAGAAAGCTATCGGCGAAACATTAGCAAATACTAACAAAGCGCAGATTAGTTTTAACTATCTGGGGCAAATTGATAGCCAGCAAAATAGTAACAATCTTTTCAACCTCAGCAATGCTCCCACAGGTTCGGGAATGTTTGGTAAACAAGAACGTCCCCACCTTTTAGCTGTTAACGCTCGCATTCAAAGCGAATGTATGTATGTTGACTGGACATACAGCAAGAATATTCATCACCCTGAAACTATACGCCGCCTTGCAGAAAGCTATCTGCACAACCTCCGCACTTATTTAAAAGATAATACCGTTTCTGAGGAATTATTCTATACTGCTAGTGACTTTCGTATGGTTGAGATGACAGAAGACCAACTCGATTCTCTGTTAGCAGATTTGGAAGTATAAAAAAGGGCGTTGCAGAACAGTGGGATAAATTGGGGGAAGCAGGGGAGGCAGCAGGGCTGTTTCATTCCCTAAAACAGGTAAAATTGCAAGTGTTGAGGGGATAAAAATCATGGGTGCGAATCTGATTGAGCAATTGCGGCAAGTGGAAGATTTTAGAACTTTAGATGGTCGAAGACATCCACTGTGGTTGGTATTACTGTTTGTAATAATGGGCACTATGAATGGAGATGTTGGGTATCGTGCATGGGGAGATTTCGTCAAACGGCATCGTCGGGTATTGATAGAGACATTTGGAATCCAAAAACATGGTGTTCCTTCTTACTCAACTATACGACGTGTAACGATGGGAGTAGATTTCGATAAACTTGCTGCAATATTTAATCAGTGGGCTAGCCAATACGTTGATTTAGAGGTGTCACAATGGTGCAGCATCGATGGTAAAAGCATTAAAGGTACAGTTCAAGACTACGATTCATTTAGTCAAAATTTTGTCAGTATTGTATCCGTATTTACTAGTAAACAAGGGCTAGTTTTAGGTATGGATAAATTTGACAATAAGAAAAAAAGTGAAATTGTAATCGTACAAAATTTAATTACAACATTGGATATAAAAGGCGCGGTATTTAGCTTTGATTCGTTACATTGTCAAAAAAAACTTGCAAGCTAATTATAAGTAGTGGCAACGACTATGCGATCGCTGTTAAAGATAACCAACCAACATTACATCGTCATATTAAACGCATTGCTGCACTCAGAAAGCCAGTCAGTCGTCATATCGAAACTGAAAAAACTAGAAATCGGTTTACAACACGTACTGTCGAAGTTTTTGATGATTTGACTTTGATCAATTCCCAGTGGACGGGTATTAAGTCTTTAATCCGGGTTGAAAGAGTCGGAACCCGCACGGGTAAAGCATATCGCTCTTTGTTGTCTGTTATATCAGTAGTATAGTTAGTACCGCGAAAGAATTTGCTCATGGTATTCGCGGGCATTGGGGTATCGAAAATCGCCTCCATTGGGTTAAAGATGTAGTTTTGAATGAAGATAATTCAACTATACGTATGGGCAAGGCTCCTGCAAATCTCTCAATTATGCGAGCGTAGGCGTAGCCCGCCGTAGGCATCGCTCTTAATATACTCCGTCGAAATGGTTATGCTTCCATCACAATTGCCCAAAGATTTCTCTCTCATGACATTGACAAACTCCTTACCCTTGTGGAATGAAACAGCCCTGGGGGAGGCAGGGGGGGAATTTTGGAAGTTACTAAATCATCCCGCAACTATGCAACGCCACAATTTATAATTCATAATTGCTAATGCGCGAATTTCTCACAACTCCCGAACGCTGGCTGCACTATCGGTTTAATTACGAATTACGAATTAGTAATTATTGTTGGACTCTAAATCTAGAAGTGCAGTTATCTTGAGGCACAAACGCAAGGTAGACGCTCAAATCTGCGTTCTACCTTTTTTTTTGCCTACATCTATATTTCGGACAGTGCTATTTGAGATGCGCTTACCCTGGTTTATTCAATACATTATTTATAGAATAAATTACTAGAAAACACCTGATGAAATTATCAGTGATCGCAGTTTATAAATTAACTAAAAATAGTCCCATAAATGCCGCGATTTTTCAGGCAGGAGTTGAATTACACTTATGAGAAAATTTCAGCTATTAACACTTATTCTATGTTCAATCAGTGTGTGTACTGCTTGTGATATTCAGAAGCCAAATCATACCCAAGAGACTTCTGTAGAACCTGCACCAGTAACATCTGTTGTAGCCTTGGGGCGAATTGAACCAGAAGGCGAAGTTATTAAACTCTCAGTACCAAATGCCCAAGATAGCCGCGTCAACAAAATTCTAGTTAAAGAAGGCGACTTTGTAAATGCCAATCAGGTGATTGCAATTCTACAAGGTATTGAGCGTAAAGAAGCAGATTTATCTGATGCACAGACAGATGTGCGGCTAAAACAGGCAGAACTTGCTAAAATACAGCAGGGAGATGCCAAAAAGGCACAACTGGCAATGCAAAGGGCGGCGATCGCCAGCTCAAAAGCCCAACGGGTAGGTGAAATTAAGCAGAAAAAAGCAGCGATCGCCAGCACGAAAGCGACTCTCCGCGATGCTCAACTCACCTATCAACGACGACAAGCGTTGGAAAGTAAAGGTGCCATTTCTCGTGCTGACCGAGATGTAGCACAACGCGAGTTAGCAACGACCCAAGCAACTTTAGCTGAACGCAAAGCTGATTTAGAGCAAACTGAAAAAACCCTGCAATCAGAAATAACCCAAGAACGAGCAAGACTAGCAGAATTGCAGGAAGTGCGTCCAGTGGATATAGAAATTGCCCAGGCGCAACTGGATAAAGCTAAGATTGCCGTTAACCAGAGAAAGGCGGATTTAGAAGATGCGAAGGTACGAGTACCTGTAGCAGGACAAATTTTGAAAATAAATACGCGTATTGGAGAGCAAGTTAATACCAGTCAAGGCATTGTGGAACTTGCCCAAACTAACCAGATGTATGCGATCGCCGAGATTTATGAAACTGATATTAACAAAGTTCGTATGGGACAACAAGCTGTGATATCCAGCGAATATGGCGGTTTTACAGGCGAGATTCAGGGCGTTGTCGAACAGATTGGTTTGCAAATTGGCAAGCAAACTCTTCAAGATGCTGGCAGCAGTGCCAGCGGTAATGACACTGGTAGTCCCACAACCGATCAAAATGCACGGGTAATTGCTGTTAAAGTTCGCATCACTCCCAAAGATAGTTCTAAGGTCGCTGCACTAACTAATATGCAAGTTCGCGTCAAGCTTGATATTGCCACAAATAACAATGCAGCCAAAGTCCAAGAACAAATACCTCCCTCAGAATAAATAAAGTTGGTTTGCATTCAAATATCTAATTTATTTGCGGATTTTTTGACTGTGCCAATTTGGGATTTTAGCTTTTAGATTGCAGAAAAAATTTCAAATCCAAAATTGAGTGAATATTTTGTACTTCTACGGATTGCTTACCATTAACTAATAATAAAAATCAGGAAAATTCCGATGTTAAAATCCTTGTTTAACCATCTTCAGACTCAGCGTCCTTTAGCGTGGGCGCAGTTATCGCACCAAAAAACTCGTCTTGCTGTTGCAATGGGTGGTATTGCATTTGCCAATGTCCTGATATTTATGCAACTGGGATTTCGCACACTGTTTACTAATGGTGCTACAACATTACCCACTAGTTTGAAAGGTGATTTGTTTTTGCTCAATCCTAGTACAAAATTTTTAGGTGCTAATGGATTTGATCGCATTCGTCTTTACCAAGCAGCTGGAATTAAAGGAGTTGCTTCAACTATTCCAGTTTATATAAATCAAAGCACTTGGGCGTACTCCAAAGAACAAACCTCATTTCAGGCACGAGTGTTTGCCTTTAATCCCAGTCAAATAGTCTTTAATATCCCAGAAATAAATCAACAGCGTGAAAAATTAAAAATCCCTCACAGCGTCTTGTTTGACCGCCTCGCAAAACCTTCCTTTGGGCCCATTCCCCAATTATTTGCCCAAAAAGGTGAAGTCAAAGCCTTGCTTAAAAATCATCGGATTGCTGTTGTGGGATTGTTTAATCTTGGTAACTCTTTTTTTCTCGGAGAAGGCAACCTAATGATGAGTGAAGACAATTATGCTGATTTCTTTGGGGAGAATGCACTCAAGCAGGTCAGTGTGGGGATAATTAACTTGAATCCAGGAGCTAATCCTGAAGCGGTGAAGGCAGGGATTGCGGCAAATATTCCCGGTGTCAAGGCATACACTCATGAGGAACTAATTGCCAAGGAGCTACAGTTTCAAGACACGAACCCAACTGGGCCTATTTTCACCTTTGGTGCGATTATGGGGTTTATCGTGGGTGTCGTTATTGTCTATCAAGTTCTCTATGCCGATGTCAGTGACCACTTAGCAGAGTATGCCACCCTCAAAGCAATGGGCTATTCTGACTTGGCACTGTTGGGGGTGATTTTCCAAGAAGGGGCGATTCTCGGAATCTTGGGCTTCATCCCTGGATTTGTCGCCTCATTTGGTATGTACAGCTTTCTGTCTTTAATTACTCGTCTGCAACTGGTAATGAGTCTGAATATTGCTGTCACTGTTTTCATTTTGACAATTTTTATGTGTGTTCTTTCCGCTGCAATCACCTCTAACAAACTTCGTTCTGCCGATCCCGCTGATGTGTTTTAGTGTAAAATTTTGAATTGCAAATTGGTAGCTTTGGTATTCAAATCTCAAAACGCTAATACAAATTCCTTGAACTAAAAAATTTCTGGGTCAAAAATGGCACTAAAAAGTTTTAACTCAAAACTCGAAATTCCAAACCAAACACTCTCTTCCCCGATTATTTCCATTGACAATCTCAATCAAAGCTTTGGCAAAGGAGTCTTACAAAAGCCTGTACTTATAGATATTAATCTAGAAGTTAATCCAGGTGAAATAGTAATTCTCACAGGCCCATCAGGCAGTGGTAAAACTACCTTGCTGACAGTGATTGGAGCATTACGTTCTCTACAAGCAGGCAGTTTGCAAGTTATCGGGCAAGAATTAAATGGTGCTAGTAAAAAAAAGCTGATTCAGGTACGTAGTCAAATTGGCTTTATCTTCCAATCACATAATTTGCTTAAATGTCTCACAGCTTGGGAAAACGTTTGTATGTCGCTGAAATTACATCAAAACCTCACACTTAATGAACGCAAAACACGTTCTATAGCAATACTAGAAGCAGTCGGGCTAGGTGAGCATGTGAATTATTACCCAAACAACCTATCTGGTGGACAAAAGCAAAGAGTAGCGATCGCCCGTGCGTTAGTAAGTCAGCCAAAGTTAGTTTTAGCAGATGAACCCACAGCATCTCTAGACAGTCAATCTGGGCGTGATGTAGTGCAAATCATGCAAAGACTAGCAAAGGAACAATATTGCACTATCCTACTTGTTACCCACGATAACCGCATTTTAGATATAGCTGATCGCATTATTCATATGGAAGATGGTCGCCTGCTAAACAGGTAAACACATCTAAACTTGTTTGATAAACAACCAATTATTTGGCGTATAAGTTAATTTTTAGACGGTGAGACAACGCAGCCAATACGCATAATTCGAGTCATAACGACATATATAGGACTTACGCATTGATAGCAAAGACCAAACATGAATGATTAATAAAAACCGGAAACTACGTGTTTACGTTGATACACAACATGATTCTTTTGTACAGTGTGTAAATTCTAATATAATGACTGTAAATGTTTGACCTGTGTAACATTTGATGCAAGGTTAAGCTGATAGCACAACTAGACCGAAAACGAAAAATCAGATCGCGATTTGTAGCTTTCTTCTGAGAATGAAACAGCCCTGCCTTCAAAAGCGGGGCTTTGTGTAAGCCCTGTTTAGAAAACGGTCAGATATCTCAAAGCTCTTAGTTGCACTGTCTTTGCGTGCATCTCAACTAGAGATTTTTTACTGGAATTCGCCAACCAAATCCACCATAACTGCATAAGTAAGTTTCACCCACCACTATAGATATGTAGTAACAGGTTACGCGATCAGCCATTACCAAATAAATGAAATGGCCGTTCGGTAACATAACAATTGTTGAAATATCCAAGCTTTTTGGAATTGCAGCAAAGCTATCAAATGAATCAGCGAGATTTATCAGTCAATAAAATAAATATATGGAGAAATATTTCTAGCAAAGGGTATTAATCATTATGAGAGAAAAAAATCTGCTATTGGACTTCTCTCTGTTGAATACTCCCAAAAATCAATTTTTTTTGATTACTCACAATTCCGTCAAGTGAACACTTTAACTGAGTTACAAACAGAGGTAGAAGAATTACACAATTACTGCCAGGAGTTAACAGAGGAAAATAGAAAGCAGGAACAAGAATTCTTAAACAAAAAACTTGAAGAGGGAACCAAAAAACTATCAGCTTTAACTGGACACATCAACACTTTGGCTGCTGAACTAGAAACGGAAATTCTCAAATTTAAGGAAGTTGCTGTTGAGGTTAATTGCAGCTACCACGCAATTCAACAGCTGCCAAACTTTACAGTAATGGGATGTGATAAATCAAGGTTTCATTGGAGGCCTTCAAACATCTGGCAGGTTGATTATTTAGCCATTCCTACTGTAATTAGACTGGGATGTAAATTTGTTTTAACGACCAAATTTATTGATATGTTCAAAAATGAACCAGAAATTGATGTCCAACAAAAGGTAAAAAAGGCAATAAAAAGCCGGGAAGCATTTTTAGAGTGGTTTACAAAGCAACGCCGGGGAAGTCCTGAGTCATAACAATGAAGTGAAAAATAATATCCATAAAAATTAGTGTGGTCAAATACTGGTTGCACTATTGAACAGTCAAGTAAACACTTTTGTAAGTAAGAATAAGGTTTGATATGCTCAACCAACAAAACGAACAACAAAATAAACAACAAAGCGAAACTATCTATCTTGTTGTTGTAAACCATGAGGAACAATATTCCATTTGGCCTAAATGGAAAAATGAAATCCCATTAGGATGGAAAGCTACAGGTAAAGAAGGCTCTAAAGATGAATGTTTAGCGTATGTCGAAGAAGTATGGACAGATATGCGTCCTCTGAGCTTGCGTAAAGTCATGGCAGAAGCAAAAAGATAAACAATTGATGAGTTGAAGAGGGAGTGGGGACAAGCAGCAAAAGTAATAATACCGATTCGTAATTCGTAATGAAGTGGTAGAAGCCAAGAGCGCCCGTACTCAGGTTTTGACTGGATTTCTACCTTTTACATCTGTATCTTTATTTTGGAGAATTGGTATAAGCTACGCTTTTTTCCATCCCCTTTTTTCTCAATCTCCCCCAAATCCCAAGAATGAAATGTTTTGTAGTTGTACCGATGAACACCAAACAATTTTCTAATCCTTGGGTGATGTTCCCCAAGCCAAATCCTCAAGCCAGCCTGCGCCTATTCTGTTTTCCCTATGCAGGTGGTAAAGCGTTAACCTTTCGCACATGGACTAGTAATTTACCGCAGAATATTGAAGTTTGTCCGATTGAACTTCCCGGACGGGGAGTTCGGTTGATGGATAAGCCTTTTACTAAGATGTCGCTACTTACAGAAGCGATCACTTCGGCAATATATCCATATTTGGACAAGCCATTTGCCTTTTTCGGTCACAGCATGGGGACTTTAATCAGCTTCGAGCTTGCTCGTAAGATTCGCAAAAAGTACAGTCTTTTTCCAGCACATCTATTTGTTTCCGGTCGCGGGGCACCTCAGGTTCCTGATGACGTTTCGCCCATCCACGCCTTAAGCGAACCGGAATTTATAGAAGAACTACGCCGTCTTAACGGTACTCCCAAAGCAATTCTGGAGAACAACGAACTCATGCAACTGCTGCTTCCGATGTTGCGGGCAGATTTTACGATGATTGAAAACTATCTTTACCTTCCCGAACCTCCCCTTGACTGCTCTATTACTGCCTTTGGTGGTTTGGAGGACTCTAGAGGTACGCGCGATCGCCTCGAATATTGGCGGGAACAAACGAGTGCTGATTTCTCACTGCACATGTTTCCTGGCAACCACTTCTTCTTACACTCAGCCGAATCGCTGCTTTTTGAGACTCTTTCTGGAAAACTCGCTCCACCTATACCGAAGGTGTTCTCCCAACAGCCAGTAATTTTGGGTTGATTCTTAAACCAGTGAACAGTTTTCAGGCAGATGCTGCTTCGCCAACTTTTTCCCAATAGTATTTAACTTTATTTAAAAATTTATTGCAATTAAATCTATGAGCAAGGTTCCAAAAATTATCCATCAGATTTTTTTCGCAGGTGAAGCAGCGGCTCCAGAAAACTATCGTCGTTATCACCAAACCATCCTCGATCGTCACCCTGATTGGGAACACCGCTTTTGGGATGAGGCACAATGCCGTAATTTAATTAAAGAGAATTATCCTTGGTTTTTGGATGTTTACGATTCTTATCCCTATCGAATTCAGCGTTGCGACGCTATCCGATATTTTATACTTCACTACTATGGGGGATTTTATATTGACATGGATGTTGAATGCCTCAAGCCGATTGATGATTTGTTGGCAAACTTTGAATTGATTCTTTCTAAACTTATTGGCTTTAGTAACGCGATTATGGGCAGCATTCCGAAACATCCGCTTTGGTTGCAAGTTTTCGAGGAAATGCAAAAACGCAAACACCAAAACCAGCCAAATATCGGTTTTTCTTTCAAAAATTCTATGCCTTATTATGTGGGCTACAGCACCGGGCCAATTTTATTGAATCATTGTGTATTGGCTGGCAAATTCCATGAAAGTCAGACAGTTAATGTTTGTCCAGGATACATTTTTGAACCAGGTACCCCGATGGAAATGGATGGTAAAATCTTCAAAAGTGAAGTTACAGAAAAATCTTATACCATCCACCACATGACTAGCCATTGGCTTACCCCACGTTATCGAATATTGAGTAATATTTTTAGTGTTTTTGCAAATTTTTATTGGAGTATTCGTTCTTCACTCCAACCAAATTGAGCCGTTTAAAGCCCTAAAATATTTGGAATTTATACCAGCAGACTAGGCTATTTTTAATTCTAACTCTGGGGTTAACTATGAAACATTGGCAAACACAATTTTAATTAGAAATACCATGTCAATACTTGAGGTTTGCAACCTGCAAAAGACATACCAACAACGTGGAAAGCGAATAGAAGCATTACGTGGGGTATCTTTTAATATCAATGCTGGAGAAGTGCTAGCTTTTCTTGGCCCGAATGGAGCAGGTAAAACAACCAGTATTAAGATGATTGCAGGTTTAATTCAACCCGACTCAGGTTCAGTAAGAATCGCAGGTTGCGATCCCCAGCGCAATCCGCAAGCACTGCGATCGCTCGGTGCAGTACTCGAAGGAAGCCGCAACCTCTACTGGCGGCTGACACCACAGGAAAATCTGGAGTACTTTGGAGTATTGAGAGGTAGCAGCCCAAAAGCAACCCATCAGCAAGCAATGAGGCTGCTAGAGCGATTTGGTTTGATGCACAAACGTCGCACACCAGTTAAAGCACTTTCTCGCGGAATGCAGCAGAAGTTAGCTATTGCAGTAGCTTTAGTTCACAAGCCGCAACTTCTGCTTTTGGATGAACCAACTTTAGGCTTAGATGTTGAAGCTAGTCAGAATGTCAAAGCTTTGGTGCGAGAAGTAGCTCTTGAAGGATGTGCAGTCCTCCTCACAACCCATCAACTTGATTTAGCAGAGGAGATTTCAGACCGGGTAGCCATAATTCAAAATGGCAAGATTATTGCTGAGGAATCAACTGTTGATATTATTAAGCGTTTTTCTGGCTCGACTTATATTATCGAAGTTGAAGGCGAACTAGACCAAATGCAAATCAGCAAAATTGAGGCATTAGGAGCAATCCTTGAGGCTGGACAAATTGTTTATGCTGGAACCAAACAAGGACTGTATCGAGTATTGACACTTCTGGAACCCCTGCCTTTATTATTAGTGAAACAGGAACAACCTGACCTAACTGAAATATTCTTAAAATTAGTGCGAGAACACAATTATGTTTAATCTATTCCAGGCGGAATTTAAACGTATCTGGAAAGAATTTATTCGCTACCCAGTTGATGCAATTAGTGGTATTCTTGTAACCTCTTTCTTTTTTTATGGAATGTTTTTTGGCGCGCACTATATTGCAGGCCCTAACATCCAATTTGGCGATCGACTGGATACAATCCTAGCTGGCTATGTGCTTTGGACACTGGTGGTATTTATTCTCCAAGGTATTGCGATGGAACTACAAGTTGAGGCGCAAACCGGAACTCTAGAACAAATATTCTTGTCGCCATTCGGCACTTTAAATGTCTTATTGATCCGAGCAATGGCAAATCTGACATTATATTTAGTGCTGATAGTGGGTATTCTACTACTCACGATGATTCTTACGGGACGTTACCTACACTTTTCACCCCTTGCCCTTCTGCCGCTGATTACGGTCTTACTAGGAGCTTATGGTATATCCTTAATGATGGCTGGTTTAACCCTACTGTTTAAGCGCATACAGCAACTGTCTGGACTTATTCAGTTCGCACTATTGTTTTTACTTGCTCTTCCCACTGAAACCTGGAATGGATCGCTCCCAAGTATCAGACTAGTATTGCCAATGACTGTAGGTTCAGGTGTTCTTCGTGATTTAATCGCACGCGATCGCGGTTTAGATTTTTCTCTACTTGCTGTTGCTGGACTCAATGGGGTAGTTTATTTCGTTTTGGGTGCCTTTCTTTTTCTTTGGGCCCAAAGAACAGCGAAGCGTCATGCGATTCTTAATGGGTATTGATTTGATTCACTCAAATTAAACAAAAATTATCAATATAGTCATACATATCACTTGGGATGGATTAGGAATTTCTATGAAACTAGAAGATGTTCAAGCAATAGTTACTGGCGCTGCCAGTGGAATTGGGCGTTGTATCGCTCTGGAACTTGCCCGTGCAGGTGCCCTAGTTGTTGGCGGCGATATCGACGTAGATCGTCTTCAAGAATTGGAAGTCGAAAGTGCCAATCTGCCTGGAAAAATCTACGGAGTGCATCTTGACGTAGCCAATGAATCACTGGTGAAAAGCTTTGTTGAATTGGCTTTTGAAAAACTTGGATCTGCTAATACCTTGGTTAACAATGCTGGTATTCTGCGAGATGGTTTACTCGTTTCTTCTGACGAAGAAGGTTGGTTGCGTAAACTGCCAACAGCACAATGGAAGCGAGTAATCGATGTCAATCTCACAGGGCCCTTTTATATGGCGCGAGAATTTGCCGCCGCCGCTATGGATAGAAATATTTCTCAAAGTGTAATTATAAACATTTCCTCCATAACGCGATCAGGTAATCCCGGTCAATCGAATTATAGTGCTTCTAAGGCGGGTCTAGACGCATTAACACGCACCTGGGCGCTGGAATTGGCAAATAGAGGCTTTCGCGTTGGGGGCATAGCTCCGGGATTGACAGAGACACCTATCCTCGGTCATGTATCCAAAGAATCTCAGGCAGATATGATTTCTAAAATACCTTTGGGTCGTATGGGTCAGCCTTATGAAATCTGGCAGGCTATGCGTTTTATTCTTGAGTGCGATTATTTTACCGGAAGAGTCATCGAAGTAGATGGTGGAGCAGAGTTTTAAGAATAGGGAATAGGAATTATACCAATACTGCGTAGGTTTTGCCGAAAAAATAACTTTAATGTAGTTTAGTAGTGAAGTGTACAGTCGAAGAAGTAGTAAGTAGTTGTTTAGTACTTTTTGATTCAAGTGATTTTAAATTTACTCAAGTCAATCAGTTTTTTTCTGCAATTTTCCGAAAAACCCTCCGGTGAAATTGTATAAATAAGCAACTGAAAGTCAGCGTGGATGCAATAAAAGATTAAAAAGTCATTGGCATTGTCAAAAGTTATTAGCTATATCAATGTAGGAGAAATTCCAGATGAAATGTAAGTTACAGATTTTCTTATTATTGTTAAGCTTATTTGCTTCTGTAAGCACTTATACAAATGCAGCAGTTGCACAAGAGATTAATGAAAATTATCAATCAAATAGTGATATTACTGAAAGAGAGGCAAACTTTACAAAAACACCAAAGCCAACAGGTCTAAGTAAAGAACTCCAAGCTTTTTTTAGAAGTCAATATCACTATTGGGATGCACGAGTTTTAGCTAATTATTGGCGACAGTCGCTAGAAGATGCGAAAGCTAGAATTGGCAGAAAAATTCTTTGGGGGAGAAAAGATGTTGCTATCCTAGAACAGTTTCTTTTAGATGCTAGAGTGAAAGCTCTCCAGTCAGTAGGAACAACCCCAAACTCTCTATATAATGAGTCGAATTATAAATACGATGATGCCGCATTACTGGCTAAATTTTGGGGTGATCCGTCACCGGAGGATGCCAAAGTAAGGATTGAACGTAACCTAATTTTGGGAAATGACGAGATTATCGAGGAAGCATTGCAATATGCTCGTACCTCAAAATAGTAAGTTTAGACTAATTTTTAGCAATCATTAATTAAACAGTGATGTCTGAGTTGAATTGGAAAATTGGTTTTGAGATTGAGCTAATGGCACCGCCAGGACTTAGCAGACAGGATTTAGCAGAAGCGATCGCTCAAGAACATAATGGCTTTGTCCATCGCATCTTTTATCCTCAATCTGAACCAAGCCATGTTCCGGGAACTCCCTTGTTTCATAATCTCACCTTAGGGTTTGAGGTTATTGATAGCGAAGGGAATTTAATTGTTCGCTGTGTAGATGATCTCACCCTCCAAGACGACTTAGACAAAACTCAAAAACCGCAGCCAGAATGGTATCGAATTGTGAGTGATGATACCAGACTTTTACAACTGGTCATCTGTCAAGCTGACCCGAAAGCAGCTTCTGGGGAAGTACTTAAACCAATTGCCGATTTATTGGGAGCATCCCAATTTTGAAAAAATAGAAAGAGAAAAATAATTCGCGATGAATTCTCGCGAATAAACAGGGGGACTTAATCTTGCTGCTCTTCCTCCTCCTGTTCTAACCCAGAACGAATATCTAGAAGACATTCATCCAGAGTATCAATGATTCTCTGTATTTCTTCCCAAACAGAGCGTCGAAAAACCGACATCATAGCATCAATATGCTCAGTAGTACCAGCTTTGCCTAAATGTTTATATTTACTGAGTTTTGAAGATGTGGCTCTCTGGAAGCAAGGAGTAGAAGCTTGTAATTTGTAGTACCAATATTTCTTCAGATTTTGACGAACTTGGTAACGAGCTACCCAAGCGCCTGGTGGAGCAAGTGTTCCCTGTCTTAATATCTGTACTTGTTGTTTTTCTAAAGCTGTAATTGCTTTAGTTATCCTCTCAAATCGAGCATTTTTATCAAGTTCCGTATCGTTGATTTTTAGTCTTGGCATACACAGGCATCCCACACTATTCGCGATTATACATCGCGAAGGACAAGGGAAACAGACTGTGTGAGATTAATTACCTATCCCCAGGTGGGTGCGAGGAAACCATTGAGGTAAGAACAACGCAGAGACAGAATTGATGGTATGTTTTCGTACTTCCACTGCGCTCCCACAATTTTCAGTCGCTTATCTATTTGCTTGACTGCTGACTCCACTGCCCCAGAACCAATGGAGCTTAACTGTTCCGCTTGGAAGTACATATAGTTTACTAATCTATTTCGGTGTTTACGTAGATAGTTGCTGAATTGGGTTGCTCCTACACATTTACATTTGTTCAGCTTGGTGATTGCTGCTTCTACAAGTCCTAGCCACAGTTCAGCTTCAATATCTACTAAGAATTTTTTGGTGGCTTGTATTTTATACAGGTTTTCTTTCAAATGATACCAATCTAAAATTTCTTGTCTTCTATCGGTGTCAGCTATTTCTGAAAACAGATTCCATATCCCATCATGTCCATCTCCTAACCAGTAAAGTGTTTTACCGATGTTTTGACTATTAACCCAGTTGGTGAGGGAAAGATTATCCTGAAAAAATGCTCCGTAATATATTCCCTGTAATCTGCCTGTTTTATACTCTTTCCAGTACGCTGGTTTTCCTTTTTCTTGTGAGCGTATTCTGACTTTTCCTCCATCTAGACAGACTTCTGTTAATTTCTGTTTGACATTCGGTGGGGATGTATCCAATTTCTGCACTTGGCGATGATAGGTGCTATGACCTACTTCTATTCCGGTCATCCGGTCATCACCAGTAGGTCTTTTTCTGCATTTTGGAACGATTCGTTTGCTGCTAGTAATAAACAGCACTTTTCTAGTAATGGGCTAAATCGCCTATATGGCTCAATCCCCATTCTTGCCGCTTGTTGTTTGGTGATGATTATTCTCCCAAGACAACTTCTTATGGTTCGGCTGCGTCCTCTTGTTGTTCCCGTTTTTTCTCCGACAAAAAAAAGGCGATTTTTGGGCTGACGTGTTCTAATACTTGGTCTCTAACGGCTGTTTCGATTCCTTCAAAGGTTTCGATTTTTGAGGGGGGCGTGTTTTTATACAGGATTTTGGCGATGGCTTTTACGTGTGCATCTAATTCTTTTTTCTCTTCTGGGGTCATTGGCCTTTCTACTAGGGATGGAACACAAATAATTCTCGCGAATTCTTGCGTTGATGTACAGTCCCCCTTTTATTCGCGATAAACAATCGCGAATATTTTGTCCTTCTCCCCATCTCTTTGCAAAATTGGGATGCTCCCAAATAGCTGCTCTGCGCCAAGTGTGGGGATTTTACTCTGTTGATAGCATATGATGGTGTTCCGCCCTCTAAGAGCGATGCCTACGGTGGTCATTGAGCTTGTCGAAATGCGGTAAACTACGCACCTCACCCAGTATCATCCCAAAAGTTGAGCTGATTGACACCCTATTAGGGACTTAATTGTAATAAGGTTACTTATAAAAAGCGAAATTATGATTAAAATTGTCTGTAAAAATGTGATTTGGGGATTTTTGGCTGTACTAATTACCATACTTGTTTCAGGTACAATCCAGACTTGGGCAGCAAACCCCAATTTAGATGGCAACTCACACCCCACACGACTCACAGTGAATGAATGCATTGCAGATGTAAAAGAAATCACAGATTGGGACGAGAAAAAAGTATTGGACGCAGCTCGTAAGATTTGTGAAAGCCGCCAGTCACACGCCAAACAAAAGGCGCGGTTTTTAGCATCTTTGAAGAAACTACAAGAGCAAAATTATAGAAGATTTGACGAACATTTACCCACAGCTATTGAAGATTCATGGACAATTGTGAAAAGTTGCATTGATTTCAAAGAGGGATTTACATCTTCCCACAATGTAGCTGTGTTGTCAGTACCAGAGAATGTTCGTAGCAGTTGTTACTCGTTAGGTGCTTCTTTGGTAGAATCCGCCCCTTTAATCAAACGCAGTGAGTAGACGATAATGTTTATCCTCCTATCTGCTTTCTGGGCGATCGCTGGAAAGGCAACTTTTCCTCACTTTATTTTCTTTGGTTAGCTATGATACTTGCTTGATAAGTCACCTGTGAGAACAAATTTTGCTTTACGCGATCGGCTGGAGATGGGTCGAGAATTACCGGGAAATCTCGCTCACAAGCAGCATTCATCGTAACTTCAACAATGAATGGCGCAATCTCGTAATCGACGACTAGTACTGAACCAGAAAGCGCATTGGCGATCGCATCTCGGACAATGGCAATATCCTCCTTTGTCCAGATGTTATTTGCGTTTCCAGCCAAAATAATTCCCGCGACCCGATCACGGTGAGACAACTTATCAGAGTTCTGGACGGCTAGTAGGACGCAAGGCACTCGTCACAGGCGGCGATTCTGGCATTGGTCAGGCAGCGATCGCCTTTGCGCGTGAAGGTGCTGATGTTGCGATCAACTATCTCCCTGCTGAGGAGCCAGATGCCCGCGAGGCGATCCAACTGATTAAGGCAGCAGGACGCAAGGCGGTGGCGATTCCCGGCGATATTCGGAACGAAAACTTCTGCAATCAACTCGTCGAATCCGCCGTGCGTGAACTCGGTGGACTCGATATTCTGGTTAACAATGCTGGTAAACAACAATCTGTTGACTCAATTCTCGATCTCACGACCGAACAGTTTGACTCAACGTTCAAGACAAATGTCTACGCGATGTTTTGGATCACCAAAGCTGCTGTGCTGCACCTCAGTCCCGGTGCGAGCATCATCAATACCTCCTCAGTCCAAGCCGAATGGCACTAAGAAAAGCTAAAACACTTGTAGTTTAAGTGGTTGAGATAAAGCTTATATAGGAGAAGAATTTATTACCACACTTTACAAGAAGCCCAAAAAAGCCGAACTTTCAGAAACTCAAAGCGCCTGGAAGAATGTAGAGGTCATTGCAGAGGCGGCGATCGCGTAACGCCCGCTAAAAGTGCGATCGCAACTTCGGTACAAGTCCACAATCTCGTTTCCCGGCAATGGCAATCAAGAGTAGTGCAGGACTACTCTCAATACTTTAGAACTAGCCCTTTCAAGGTGTGTGATTTTGCAGCTTTTTCTGGTTTAGAATCTTAACAGTTGAGACATGAGGCTTGTTCTTGAGATAAGTTCGTTTAGGTTGAGCTTTCTTAGGATCTCGCAGATGACGGCGAAAAGTTCTCAGTTTGACAAGGCCTGCCAGATGTTTGAGAGTTTGCGATAATTCTGAGAAGGTCATGTTCTGAAAAACACACCACTCATTAGGGGGAATGGCAATCATCATTCCTCTGTAAGTACCTTTAATTTCGTCGGCTAAATAGTAGCTGGAAATTTCGGCTTCTATCTTCTCGGTTCCATGAAAACTTCTCAGGGCTGCCTGAACGGTAGACAGAATGTTATAGGCGACTAAAGCGATGCAGAAGGTAAACAAAGCCGCTTTTGGATAGCCTAGCGTATTAATCTCGCAGCAGAGATTTTCTGTCAGAACTTGGAATAAGATTTCGAGTTTCCAACGTTTGCGGTACATTTGGGCTACAACTAAAGCATTTGCTACCTCAAACGGCAGATTTGTCAGAATAAAAATTTCTCTGTCCCCGTCACGATTAGGCTGCTTCAAGCAGACCTTAATTCGTCGTGCCTTTAACAGTTGACCATCATCAGCACTCAAGATAATGTTTTGCTCAAATACAGTACCACTATCGCTTTGACCTACTAATCGGAAATCATCGGTTGCTTGCCAAGGCAGACTTTGATGCTGTCGGATAATAAAATAGCCAAGACCTGCGGCAACACCGAATAAGAACTTGAGCGTACAAAAATTCCGGTCTGCAATCCAAACGTCATCTTCTTCAACAGTTGGTAGTACCTCGTCAAACAAAGAACGCTCTTGGGCATGACCATCTTCACAAGGAAATACATCTACTGCCAGCATTAAACTTGGGTCAAGTACGACCAATGATTGCCCTGGTAACGGGGCGCTACTAATTTCACGTAATGGTTTTAAGCGGTGTTCGGTCGCCGCGATCGCATTACCATCAATAATTTTTACTCGATATCCTGGTAGCAAATCCGGCATTGTTGCATTGAGGTGTCGAATTGTCGCTTCCATTTGACCAGCAACCTCTCTGACTAGCTCCCCACCGGTACTCGGTTCAATACCGTTGATTTTATTGTAGACCGAGGTAACTGAAACACCTATTTTTTCCACTGATGCTTGGTGTGCTGCGTGTACTGATGGATGAACTCCGCAGACCACAAGGCTCATCAAATTAACTACTGTGGAGAATAATAGCTCACGAGTGTACTGGGTTTTGGCACTACGTTCAAACAGTTCATCTATGATTTGGGGACATAGTGCTTTCTCTAAAAGCCCACGAACCATCACCGATACTGGGCTTTCTGTGACAAAACGCTCAAATACCTGCCCTAGCAACATTTTTTTTCTCCACCCAACAGATTTGCACCTCTTTTTACCAAACTACAAATCAGCCCATCACACAACACCTTGAAAGGGCTAGTATAACTTAACACTGCCACCATATTTTGTTACAACTTCAGTGTCAGGATAGATTTTCACTGAGGGCGCTATATAACAAGCGACGTAACCTAATCGTATTTGTTTTGTCTTTCTACCTATCTCCTAATTAGGTAAAAATATCTACTTGTTTGCGCTGATGAAAACTTGCTAATTTTTTTGAAGTGAGGAAAAACCTTCAAAGTTTATTGTCGCAAACATTTTTTTAATTAGTATTACCCAGCAAAATTTCTTGAATAGCTGCGGTCAAGTCTTTGACATAAGGTTCTTTCATCAGACTCTCATGCTCTCCGATGATGCTGCAAACGCGCACCTGCTTGCTAGTTAATTTCTGCCAACCTGCACTGTCATCAGTGGGAAACTGTTGTGTGAGTGCAACAGTTTTGAACAGGGATAGAAGAGATTTAATTGGTTTTGGTTGATAGCAAAGACTCGCTTGCGTGTTGGCTTTGAAAACGTTAAGCAATCCCTGCACGAGATTCTTTCCAGAATTAGGAGGAACGATTTCATGATATTGCAACACTTGCAACACATGCTCAAATCGTTGTTGTGTATCTAAAACTGCAAGTTCCTCAGAGGAAACATTTACAGATTCGTTAAAGTGAAGTCCAATCTGTTTCACCATAAAGGCAAGGAGAGCAGCTTCGTCATCTAACGATGCCTCTTTTTCCATGTCGGGTAAGGGGGGATGGGTATCGATAATTAAAAGATTTTCAATTTTTTCTCCTGCGGCTTCCAATTGAGATGCTATTTCAAAGGCAACGAGTCCGCCAAAAGAGTAACCCCCCAGCAAATAGGGGCCGTTTGGAACTATTTCTCGCATCGCTTTAATGTAAGTAGAAGCCATTGCCTCAATGGAATCTAAAGGCTGTTGTTCGCCATCTAAACCAGGTGCTTGGAAGGCGTAAAGCGGTTGTTTTTTGCCGAAAATGCTTGCAAAAATTGAGTATGACAAGGCATAACCGGCTCCTGGATGTACGAGAAATAGAGGCAAGCGATCGCCTTTAGGTTGCAAGGTCAGTAAAACATCGGCATTACTCGGTTTGCTCCCGCCTTCTAAGTGGAGGGCAATCTTTTCTACGGTTCCCTCACGGAAAAAGCTGACGACCGGAAGGCTGTACCCTAATTGCTTTTCGATTTGGGCTATCAAACGGATCGCCAACAGAGAATGACCACCCAGTTCAAAGAAATTATCAGTAACACTAATCAAACTCACCTGAAGTGCTTCTTCCCACAGTTCCACCAATTTATGTTCTAACGGTGTGCGAGGTGGAATCCGTTTGCTCAAGCGTGCTTTCCCATCAGCGCTTGGCGCAGGCAATATTTTTCTGTTAACCTTACCGTTGGGCGTTAAAGGCATAGCATCTAAGAACACAAATGCTGACGGCACCATGTACTCAGGCAACTTTTCTTTCAAAAACTGACGCAGTGCGATCGCGGTAGGTGGATTCAGATGGGGGACAACGTAGGCGACAAGCTGCTTGTTACCTGGTTGGTCTTCCCGATCAATAACTGTTATTTCCCGCACATCTGGATGCTGGCTCAACAAAGTTTCAATTTCTCCTAGTTCGATCCGGAAACCGCGAATTTTTACCTGATTGTCAAGGCGGTTCAAAAATTCAATCTTGCCATCGGGTAGATAGCGGGCTAAGTCCCCTGTTTTATAAAGGCGGGTACCCTCTTGATCGCTAAATGGGTTAGGGATGAACTTGGATGCTGTTAAATCCGGGCGATCGTAGTAGCCTCTAGCCAAACCAACACCGCCAATATATACCTCGCCTGGAATACCGATCGGAACGGGTCGCAGTTCTCGATCTAGCAGATACACGAGTAAGTTTTGTAATGGTTTCCCAATCGGAATCTCTCGCCCATCCACTTCTAACTCCGACAAATTGCAGATGGTTGCCGATACTGTAGCTTCCGTAGGGCCGTATTCGTTCACCAGTTGGGGATATTCACCCACACACTTTTTCCAGGCATTTACTTGTTCTGGAAGTGCTCGCTCACCTCCAATCACGACCAGACGCAAGGACTCAGGTAGCAGTAAATTTCCGAGTGCTAATTCAAAAGTCACTTGCTGCCAGTATGCTGTTGGCAAATCCAATACCGTCACGCCATAATCCCGGCAGTTTTGCATGAAAGTTGCTACGGAACTCAACATTTCATTGGTACGCAATACTAACGTTCCGCCGGATATCAAGCAAGAATAAATTTCCGCAACTGCGACATCGAAACTAATAGATGCAAACTGGAGAAAACGCTCTCCACTGCTGAACCCACATTCCAGAATCCGCCCCTGCGTATAATTTACTAAAGACTGATGTTGAATCATTACTCCCTTGGGCTTGCCAGTAGACCCAGAGGTGTAAATAAAATAAGCCAAATTATCGGGATTAACCTGACTAACTAGATTCTCCTTACTTTCCTGAGAAATTTCTTGCCAGCTTGTATCTAAGAAAACTACATGTCCTTGATATTCGGGTAGTTCTGGTTGCAAATAATTCTGAGTTAACAACATCGACGCTTGGGAATCCTCTAGCATGAAGGTCAAACGTTGCTGGGGTAATTGCGGGTCTAAAGGCAGATAAGCCCCGCCAGCTTTCAGGATTCCCAACAGCCCTACAATCATTTCTAAAGAGCGCTCCATGCAGATACCCACCAGCACCTCTGGCCCTACGCCCAAGGATTGCAGGTAGTGCGCCAAATGATTTGCTTGCTCGTTTAACTCTCGGTAGGTAAGCTGTTGCTCGTTAAATACTGCTGCTACAGCCTCTGGTGTCTGTTGCACCTGAGTTTCAAACAACTGATGAATACATAAATCTTGGGAATAAGACCTCTGAGTTTCGTTCCATCCCACCAACAACTGATGTTGCTCGCTTGCTGGCAGTAAAGGTAATTCTGTAAGATGCAACTGAGGATTGGCGACAATCGCTGCAAGCAAAGTCTGAAAATGCTTCTCCAGCCGCTCAATAGTTGCTGGTGCAAACAAATCAGTATTATATTCCCATGCGCCCTCAAGTCCCTTTTCTGTCTCCATCATCGACAGAGTTAAATCAAACTTGACGGTGACGCCTTCCATTTCCAAAGGAGTCAGCCTGAGATTGGGCAGTTCCAAATTTCCGATCGGTGCATTCTGCAAGACAAACATCACCTGGAACAAAGGGTTATGGCTCAGGGAACGCTCTGGCTGAAGCTCTTCAACCAGTTTTTCAAAAGGCAAATCTTGATGGGCATAGGCTGATAAGGTTTTCTGTTTAATCTGCTCCAGCAACGCTGTAAACGACGGATTGTCTCTGACATCGGTTCTGATAACTAGAGTATTGACAAAAAAGCCAATTAACTGTTCGATTTCTTTACGGTTACGGTTAGCAATCGGGGTTCCAACTAACAAGTCGTGTTGTCCAGAATAACGCATCAACAGAGTTTTAAACACCCCTAACAATCCCATGAACAGGGTAGCGCCTTGAGATTCACAGAACTGCTTAAAGCCTTCATAGTTTTTGTGGTCTACCACGAAAGGAATTTCACGACCCTGATAAGAAGCGATCGCCCGACGGGGATAATCAGTTGGCAATTCTAAGGGTTCTAATTCTCCGGCGAGTTCCTGCTTCCAATAATCTAGTTGCTGTGGGAGTTGAGTTTTCTCAAAGGTAGTGCGCTGCCAGCTGGCAAAATCGCCGTATTGTAGAGAGAGTGGTGATAAAGGTGATTCCTTGCCTGTAGAAAATACTGGATAAATCGCAGACAATTCCTGCACCATTACTCCAAATGACCAAGCATCGGAAATAATATGATGCATCACCGCTACAAACACATGGGCATCCTCGGCCAACTTATAGAGATAGACGCGAAGCAAGGGCCCAGTTTGAAGATTAAACGGACGCACCGACTCCGATATCACTGCTTGTTTGAGTATCTCTTCTTTGTCTTGCAAGTGGCTGAAATCGGTAATCGACAGCGATATATCATTTGATTCGTTGATAATTTGCACGGGATTACCACTGGCATCCTGAGAAAATTTTGTGCGTAATACCTCATGCCGTTGGACTATCTCCTGCAAACTGCGCTCAAACGCTTGTTGATTTAAACATCCGTCCATGCGGAACCCTACCGCAATGTTATAAGCAGGATTATTCGCCTCTAACTGGTCGAGGAACCACAGTCTTTGCTGAGAAAAAGAGAGTGGTAAGTTGTCACGTTGAGCAATTTTTGGGATCTGAACGTTCTGATTTGTCTGATTCTCCGTCTTAATAGCAAGCAAATCAATTTGTTCAGCAAGACCAACGAAGGTAGGATATTCAAAAATTGTTCGCAAAGGTAAGGCTAAATTAAATTCTTCCCGAATTCGAGAAATCAGTTTCGTCGCCAGTAGGGAATGTCCGCCCATTTGGAAAAAATTGTCCGTTAGTCCGACGCGCGACCCTCCAAGTACATCGTTCCACATTTTACTTAAGCGTTCTTGGGTGGCGGTTGTTAATTTAACATCAGAATCCTTGGCAATTGTCTCTACAAGTTCTGGTGCAGGTAAAGCACGTCGGTCTAATTTGCCGCTTGGAGTCATGGTCAGCTTCTCCAGCAGCACAAAGGTGGCAGGGATCATGTATTCTGGAAGTTCTTCCCGTGCATATTGCTGGAGTTCGGGAATCAGCGCCTTGGCAAAACGGGCTTTCAAGGGATTTACCCAATATAATTGCGTTGGTTTTAGGGGGGCGCTATTTTGGGTAATAGGCATCATAGGTTTTGTCCCGTTTGCAGCATAGAAGCAAACGTCAAAAGAATTAGCACCAAAATCTTTTGAGTAGCTAATTGTGACTTGACAACCTGCTTGTTGAGCAAGTTGATAGAATTTTTGCGGGTCAACAGCTGTTTCTGGATTCAGCTTGTTCAACAACTCCCGCAGTTCGCCGACTGTAGCGACTCCGTTATTTTCCTGATACCACTGTAAAATAGTTTCGTCTTCAAACAGACGAGCATTGGGGACACCCCGCCAAGCAATGGGCAACTCTAGCCCCTTGATTGATTGCAGATTTCCTTGCTTCCAGTCTTCCCAGACAGGTTCAAATGTATGAGCTTTTGCAAAACTGCCTTTTTTGTGAAGAACCACATCGTAACGGTATTTAGTTAGCTCATTATGTGCGGTTTCTGCTTTGAGGTGAACTTCCACCCTTTCTAGATTTGGCAAAACCTGCGGTAGATTTACAAAGAAGGCTGGATCGAGAACGAGTTCGTTTTCTTTTTGAGTAACTCGTCGAACTAAGGCGGCAAAAGCTTCTCGGTCAGTTTCAGCCGCAGCTTGGAAACAAGCTATACTGGCGTGAAAAGCGTTTAGAGTCGGCAGGTGGCGATTATCGCCGATAAATAAACTTCCTCCAGGAGCTAGCGCTTGTAATGCTTCGGCAATCACTTGCTGGAAGTATTCAATCGAGGCAAAATACTGCGCTACAGAGTTAATAATAATCGTATCAAAATAGCCAGAAGGAATATTTGCAAAATCCTTTGCTTCCTGATGGAACAAGCGAACATTGCTTAAAGAGTGTTTCTGAGTGAGATTTTCTAGACGAGCGATCGCCTGTTGGGAAAAGTCTGTCGCCCAATAATATTCAACATCAGGCGCAACATTGAAAAGAATCATCCCAGTACCGCATCCAATTTCTAAGACGCGTTTTGGAGCCAAGGTTTGAATGCGTGTTAAAGTATTGTTTAGCCACTCGCGCATTTCTGGCGCAGGAATAGGTTGACCGTCATAGCTGTTGTTCCAACCAATGATATTAAAAGCTGCATCAGCTTCGGTTTCACTAGCGCTATAGTTTTCGTCAAAAGTATATTGCCATTCTTGAGTTTGCTCCCGCGTTAAGTTTTCATAATCGGGTATTTTCGCCAAATCAGTCTCAGGCACGATGTAAGCAACCAGTCGCACATCTTCTTGACTTTCTTGTTGGGTAATTACGCAAGCTTCTCGCACACCCGGATGACGCTGCAAAAGCCCTTCAATTTCACCCAATTCGATCCGAAAACCGCGTATTTTAACTTGGTGATCGTTACGCCCCAAATATTCGATTTCTCCGTTGTGCAGATATCGCGCTAAATCACCGGTTTTGTAGAGACGGTTATTTTCTTGCGGGTTGGCGGGGTTGACGATCATCCTCTCTGCGGTTAATTCCTCGCGGTTAAAATAGCCCCGCGCCACACCTGCACCACCAACATAAATTTCACCAACTACCCCCAAAGGAACTGGTTGTCTATAAGCATCGAGAATATAAAAAGATAGATCCGGAATAGGTTTACCGATAACACTTCCCAAACGCTTCTTGACATCGTTCCAGCGAATCGGACGATAAGTAACGTGAACAGTGGTTTCCGTAATCCCATACATATTTACCAATAGGGGAAAATCATCGCTGTGACGTTCAAACCACGGTTCCAAACTTGACAAATCCAAAGCTTCGCCACCAAAAATTACATAGCGTAAATTTAATTCGCTTTCTCGACAAATGATTTCTTCAGCTTGGATCAATTGGCGGAAAGCCGATGGTGTCTGGTTTAAAACTGTTACTCTGGCGTCAATAAGTAAGTTGTAAAACTCTTCTGGCGATCGACTCACTAAATAGGGGACAATAACCAAACGTCCGCCAAACAACAACGCCCCCCACATTTCCCAAACAGAGAAATCAAAAGCGTAGGAATGAAACAGAGTCCACACGTCTTTTTCGTTAAAGTGGAACCATTGTTCGGTTGCCAACATCAAACGTACAACGTTGCAATGGGTGACAACAACTCCTTTGGGTTTGCCAGTTGAGCCGGAAGTGTAAATTATATAAGCGGCGTTATCTGGATTGAGATTAACTTTTGGATCGGTAGCCTTTTCCTGAGCAAGTTCCGCTTCACAATTATCAATAAAAACTAGATCGGCTTGGTGTTTTGGTAGTTGCGTCTCAAATTCTACCTGTGTGAGCAAAACTGACACCATGCTATCCTCAAGCATATAGGCGACACGCTCCGCAGGATAATCCGGGTCAAAGGGAACGTAAATACCACCAGCCTTTAGTACTGCTAAGATAGCTACCATCAAATCCAAAGAACGAGACATCCACAATCCCACTCGTGATTCAGGTTTCACACCCAAACGGATGAGATAATGTGCCAGTCGATTAGCTCGTTGGTTTAATTCTGCGTAGGTTAGGGATTGATTCTCAAAAATCAGCGCCGTTTTGTTTGGACGCGAAGCCGCCTGTTGGCTAAAAACTTCATGCAAACAGAAATCTACTGGAAAACTCTCAGGCGGGTTTGCAGGCATCAACTGAGCGTATTCTTCGTTTGAGAGAACCGCTAATTGAGTTATCGGCACATCAGGTTGCGTCACTAAATTTTCCAGCAAATTACAAAAGTGACGCGCGATTTGTTCTACTGTTTGCCGTGTAAATAAATCAGTATTGTATGAAAAAACACCACTGAGATTATTTTCACTTTCTGAGATAAAAAGTTCCAAATCGAAGCGGGCGGCATCTTGACTTTTGATCGGAGTTACAGTCAAGTTCCCCGCTTGAAAATGAGGTTTTGGGGCATTTAGTAGAGTAAAAGCAATTTGAAATAGCGGGTTGATACTGGTGTTTCGTTCAACATTTAATCTATCTACGAGTGCTTCAAAAGGCACTTCTGAATGTTCAAAACTTTCCAGAACCGTTTCTTTTACTTTTCTTAAAAGAGTACGAAAACTAGGTTCTCTCGATAAGTCGGCGCGAATTACCAACATATTGACAAAGAAACCGATGAGTTTTTCCGCATCGATTCCTGGACGGTTAGCGATAGAAGTTCCCACGGGGATATCTTCCTGTCCGCAGTAACGCCCAAGCAGAACCCCAAAAGCAGCCATGAGGGTCATGAAGAGGGTAGCATCTTCTTGTTGGCTGAAATTGCGAATAGTCTGTGTCAGGGAAACAGGGATGGAAAAACTGACTAAATCTCCTTTAAAGGATTGTAAACGCGGTCGGGGAAAGTCAGTAGGAAATTGCAGAACGGGTAAATTTTTGAGTTGTTTTTCCCAATAGGCAAGTTGTTCGTCTAAAACCAAATTATTAATTTTCTCTTGTTGCCAAATAGCATAATCTGCATATTGGATATTCAGTTCTCCAAGGGCAATGACATCACCCTTGACAGCTAAATGATAAAGAGAAGCCAGTTCTTCAATAATCACGCCTATTGACCAACCATCAGCGATAATATGATGAAGGGTGAGAGCCAAAACATATTGTTCTGGTGCTAGTCGTAAAAGTTTGGTTCTGATTAACGGGCCTTTTTCCAAGTTAAAGGAATATTGTGTCTCCGAGCTAGCTACAACAGAGATTTGTTTTTCGATTTCAGCTTCAGCAATATCGCTCCAATCTTCCAAAATTAAATCCGCTAAAATATTTGGATGAATCCGTTGCCAAGGTTCACCGTCAATTGCCGTAAATGTAGTGCGAAGGCTTTCATGTCGCTGCTGCAATTGTCTAAAAGCTTGTTGCAAAGCCTCTATTTGCAGCGAACCATCTAAACGGAATATAGAACAAATATTATAAGCAGAAGAAGTAGGTTCCAATTCATGAAGGAACCACAAGCGTCTTTGTTGAAAAGAAGCCGGAGTTTCTGTAAGAGCGCGTTTTTTAATGAGAAATTTGTCTTCTTCGTGGTTAATACCTTCTTGTTCTAGAAGCAATTCTAAAAGTTCAAAATCGTTTGTTTCTAAATAATTCATAATGAATATAACTTAATCTTTGTGGTGGACTTGAGATTGAATCTTGACGATTTGCCTGCTCTTTTTATTCTCTACTTCCACTCATTGCCACATATCCGAGAATTTCATCTACCGCCCGCTTTGCTCCTCCGGCCGCCCGACAAGCATCACCCAAACGATCGCTATTTGCCTGAAATGAGTCATTGTTCAGGATGTGTAGTGCCGTCTCTCGCAAACGTTCAGAATTGACATCTTGGGGCAAAATCATGATTCCTGCGCCCTGCTCTTGAAGGCGACGTGAAATTATCTCTTGCTCGTAGGTTTGAGGAATTGCGATTGTGGGGGTTGAGTGCCACGCCGCTTCCCGTGCGCCGCCTCCCGCACCGTGCATGATAAATAAGCTGGTGCGTTCTAATATCTTCAGTTGGGGAATTGTGCCTGTAGCTCGAATGATAAAATTTGTGGGTATATCCCCCAGTTGGGTAGCATTGATCTCTGGACTCAGTACCATTAGAACTTGAGCATCGATGTTATGAAACGCCTCTATGCAAATTTTGTAAAAAGCTAATCCCGGATCGTGAATGCTGCCAAATGAAATCAAGATCAGCTTGTCTTTTTGCAACAGTTCCATAGGGAAATCAGATGCGATCGCCCGTACCGGATCGCAAGGGCCGACAAAGTGAAAGCTTTGGTCAAATTTCTCGACATATGGCTGGAGTTCCGGTGGTAAATAACAAATATTTAAGGGTTCTGGATTGGTAAAAGTATCGATAAATTCAATAGGTGGAATTTTGTAAGTCTCTCGCAGTTCTGTTTCATATTGACGAAACACTTGGATATCAGGCGATGTTTCTGACAACAATTCAGGTAGTTTTTCCTGAAGTTGCGGACATTCATAGAAGCTGCGCGGACAAAATGCAGCGCTAGCAATAGTGTTAACTGCCGGGACGTTCAGTAGCTGTGCTACCAGTTTTCCCCAAAGACACAGTGAGTCGTGAATAATGTAGTCTGGTTTGTCCGCGCGAACCGATTCCAGAAGTGTGTTCAACATTTCCTTAGCAGTCCAAGTCAAAGCTGTTACTAGCGAAAAATCATTATAGGCTTGTGGTGCTGCCTCAAGTCGTAGTGCTGGATAAAAACGAAAAGATGCCCCAAATGCCTCAATCTCTTTTTGGAATTTGGGAATTTCATAGTAAATAACTTCTTCACCTCTGTGAATCAGTTCTGCTACTAAACCAAAGCTTGGGAACACATGCCCAGCTGCTGAAACATTCAGAAATACAACACGGCTCATAAATTAAAATTTGATTAATCTGCTTTTCCTATTGATATAGGAAATATTATTTGTAACTTATGCAGTTATTCTTTGATTTATGTTGCCTAATTGCGGTTGATTCAGATTATCGTTGTCAAAACTTATCAAGCAATATATGTAAGTTTATCTGACCAAGCACCGACAATTTCTGAGAATATTAATTGCAAGGGTTTGGTGATCGACCAGTTGGGATAATCCTGCTTCATTTTCCGCAGGTCACTGTAGTAACATATATGGTCTCCCTCGCGGTTTTTATTTACATATTCATACCGCATCTTTTTGCCAGTCAGTGAAGTAACAATGTCAAAGGCTTCTAAGATGGAACAAGTATTTTCCTTTCCTCCCCCCAAATTGTAAACTTCACCGCTTCTGGGGGCTTGGATAAACTCTTCAATAAAGCGAGCAACATCATAAGAGTGGATATTGTCTCGTACTTGCTTACCCTTGTAACCAAAAACTTTATAGGTACGACCTTCTAAATTGGATTTTACCAAATAGCTGAGAAATCCATGTAATTCCACACCACTATGATTAGGGCCTGTCAAACATCCGCCGCGTAAACAGCATGTTTTCAGCCCAAAATAGCGACCGTATTCTTGAACCATCACATCAGCAGCAACTTTTGAAGCACCGAATAAAGAGTGTTTTGATTGGTCGATGCGGAAAGATTCTGGGATGCCATGCTTATAAGTGTAGTCACTATAGTCCCAACGTTTGTTTAACTCCAACATGGGAATTTCATTTGGTGCATCTCCATACACTTTGTTGGTAGACATATGCACAAAAGGCGCATCTGGAACAAATTGACGAGTCGCTTCCAACAAATTTAACGTTCCTACAGCATTGGTATCAAAGTCATCAAAGGGAATCTTCGCAGCCAAATCGTGGCTGGGTTGTGCTGCTGTATGAACGATCGCATCTGGTTTGAGACTCTCGATTAACTCTAGGATGCTAATGCGATCGCGAATATCTATCTCATGATGCACAAAACCTTTAATTAAAGATTCTAAACGCCATTGATTCCAACGAGTATCTCCTTGAGTTCCAAAGAAAACGGATCTTTGGTTATTATCTATACCGTGAATTTTCCACCCTTGCTTGGCGAAATGCAAACAAACTTCTGAGCCGATTAGCCCTGATGAACCAGTTACAAGTAACTTTCTCATTTGATTCTTGCCTTTATTTACTATTTCTCTTTGCTTGCGACGGGGAGAGAAAGCGCAGCGTTAGCGTAGTTGAGTTCAGAGCAAATTAAGGGTAATTTAGCGACCTGATATAAGTCCTAATTCAGTATTAACGTACTCCCCAACATTTACCTACCTGCAAGTTAGGATTTAGTACGTTTTTTTTGCAGAAGTCTAGTTTTTTCTTCTAGTATCATCTGTTTCATCCGTAGAAACGCTAGCGCTATCTTTTCAGTACACCCTTGTGAAGTTTCTTTCGCTATTAAAAACAGCACAGTTTTCTCAATCATTAAGGCATCAAATCTAATATAGAATCATTGACGAAAAGCTGACTTTAAAAGAGTGGGTATCTGTGCTGCCAATCTCCGCCCAGGAGGAGTTAAAAATTGACTAATAGGTGGCTTAGACCAGAAATTTACAGAAATATTTAGCTCCTGATTTGAATTGTCTAGGGAATATACTTGATGCCACCAAAAAGCCGGAATAAATAAAATTTCACCTAGTTCGACAATACACTCAAAATATTTGGCTTTTTGGAAATTGGGAAATTTATCCAAATCTGGCTTCTCAATATTTATTTGGCTCATGTGTGGGATTTTTGAAGTAGCAGGAAAAGGATATAATGAAGATGTTTGTTGGGGGTCAAACAACAGGAAACGCTTGTGATTGCTAACTTGAGTAAATAAGTTATCCATTGCATCATAATGTAATGGGGATATGTTGCCGCCAGAACCAATCCAAATAGTTGGATCGACAAATAACTTTTTATCAAAATATTTTGGGAGCTTAATATCTTGCAGTATTTCAGGAAATTCTATGGGAATTGACTGTTGTTGGAGATAGTAGAATTTCTCAAATTTATCTTTTGAAGCCAGAATGTTGATGAAGTCGCTAAATTGCATTTTCTGTTTCAAATTAGCAAATCCATTTTCCAAATCGCCTGTAAAAATGCTATTTTGTGAAACACTTATATCAACCTGTTTTTCGCTGAATAAGGTAGTTAGATAATTAGCAGTCCATAAAGACAGAGCATTCCAATCATTAATAACCCCAGTGATGATGACGGGTCTTCTAGGAGAAAGAAAATTTCTTTGGAATTCCTCTTTTGTCGGTTGTTCAATGCGTTCAATGTGGCTCACTGTAGTAAAATCATGCTTGCTCATCATACATAAAATTCATGTTTATAGATGTTTTTTGGAATTAGACAGACTATTTTAGTTGAGAAGTTTAGCTTTTTCTTCTGGTGTCATTTTTTTGATGCGTAAAAACGCTTTCGCTATTTTTTCAGTGCGTCCCACTTGAGGTTCTCGCGTCAACAAAAGTTGTGCCATTTTTTCAATTGTCACCGTATCAAAAAGTTCCCGTAATTCTAAATCAATCAAGAATACTTTTCTAATGCGAGCATGAACTTGAGCGGCTAATAGAGAATGTCCGCCAAGTTGGAAAAAGTTGTTTATAATTCCCACCCTCTCGACTTGGAGAATTTCTTGCCAAATATAGGTTAATGCTTCTTCGATCGCATTTCTCGGCGCTGTATAATCAACTTGACCATCGAACTGATTTGGTAACGGTAGAGCAAGGCGATCGAGTTTATTATTAGGTGTTAGAGGCATCGCATCTAGAAACACCCAAGAGTCAGGCAGCATATAATCAGGCAATTTTGCCAATATATATGATTGCAAAGTTTCGAGAGTGGGTTTTTCAGCTTCAGATTTGACAACTAGATATGCAACAAGCTTTTTACCTGCTACAGTATCGTCAATAGCTTGGACAATAGCTTGGGCGATCGCAGGATGAGTTTCTAAAACTGTTTCAATTTCCCCTAGTTCAATACGGAAACCACGGATTTTCACTTGGTAATCGCTGCGTCCCAAAAATTCAATTTCACCATTCGGTAGCCAACGTGCCAAATCACCAGTACGATATAATCGCTCACCGGGATTTGCGGCCAAGGGATTGGGGACAAATCTTTGGGCCGTCAAATCCGGTCTTTGGCGATAACCCCGTGCTAATCCTGCTCCCCCAATCAACAACTCACCTACAATCCCTTCTGGAACGGGATTACCAGCATTATCCCAAATATAAATTGACGTGTTGGCGATTCCCGTACCGATGGAATATGCATCCTGTTGCAGCTTAATTTCTTTGATGGTAGACCAAATTGTGGTTTCCGTCGGCCCGTAAACATTCCACAGATTCACCTTTAAGTTGAGAAGAGAGGCGGCTAAATCAACTGGGATAGCTTCTCCACCACAGAGAACGCGAAAATCATCATTTGGTTGCCAACCAGCTGCCAAGAGCAATCTCCAGGTAGTTGGAGTAGCTTGCATCACCGTGGCTTGGGATGTTTGCAGTAATTGAGCTAACTTAAATCCATCTCTGGTGGTATCCTTGTCAGCTAAGACTAATCTGGCACCGCTAATTAGTGGTAAGAAAAGTTCTAGTCCAGCAATATCAAAAGAAACTGTAGTTACTGCAACCAGAGTATCAGCAGCAGTCAGTCCCAGTTTTTCTTGGAAACTGAGCAGGAAATTCACCAGAGATTCATGCTGAATTTGTACTCCCTTGGGTCGTCCAGTAGAACCAGATGTATAAATAACGTAAGCTAAGTGATTGTTACTAACAACGGCAGGTGGTGCTGTATCTGGTTGAGTCGAAACCGAATCTAGCAACAGAACCTTTGCAGATGATGCTGGAAGTGCTGACACAATTCGATCTTCAGTGACGATTACAGCCGCCGTGCTGTCTGCAAGCATCCACTCCAGGCGATCGCGGGGGAAGCTAATATCTAGTGGTACATAAGCCGCGCCTGCTTTCATGATTCCTAACAAGGCGATTGGCAAACCTGCATGACGTTCTAAACAAACCGCCACTAAGGTTTCTGGCGTCACACCAAATTGCAGTAGTGCGTGAGCAACTTGATTAGATTTGCGTTCTAAGTCTGCGTAGGTTAGAGAGGGGAAAACAGCGATCGCATCGGGAGTCTGAGCGGCTTGCTGACTGAATAATTCATGTATTGGAGTAATGGGTAATGGAGAGTGGATAATTGGGTGATTTACCTTACCTACTTCCTCTTTCGATAACAGACCAATTTCACCGATGAATTGTGGTTTTTCTGTAACAAAACTGGTCAATATGTGCGTGAGACGATCTAAGATATCTCCTCGTTTTTTTGCACTCCCGATCTGCTCCCCAAAAGCGATTTTCAGCGTCAAATCATCTCCTGGCAAAGCATATAGACTGATCGGGTAATGATTTTTCTCCACAGACTCAACAGCATGGATCGCCAATTCTCCTGGATTTTGACGCAGACTTTCTTCCACCGGGTAATTTTCATAAACCACAATGGATTCAAACAACGGTTCTCCTCTAGGAATGTCACTCCATCCTTGAATATCTACTAAACGAGTGAAGGAATATTCATTAATTGCCGAGAGGCGATCACGCAATTCTATTAACCACAGCTTCAAGGGTGTGCCTGCATCTAATTTCAGACGCAAAGGCAAGGTGTTAATAAACAGACCCACCATCTCAGCAAAACCTGATAATTCCGTAGTACGTCCCGACACAGTGACACCAAAAATCACATCTTCAGAACCACTATATCGGCTCAAAAGAATGCCCCAAGCAGCTTGCACCAAAGTATTTAATGTTACTTGATTTTTTTGGGCAAATATTTTGAGTTGGGTGTAAATTTCTTTGGGAATAGTAGTTTGTAAGGTCTGGTAATCATCAGGGGAAGGTTTTTTAATACCCAAAGTAGTTGCTTCTTGCAAACCGCTTAATTCTTTGCGCCAGAAAGATTCTGCCAAACCAGATTCTTGTTTGTGCAACCAAGCAATAAAGTCTCGGTAAATGGGTGGTTGTGGTAAATTCGGGCGTTCTGTTTTAGCTTGGTAAAATGCGATCGCATCCCGGAAAACCAGCGGTAATGACCAACCATCTAAAAGTAAATGATGGTGAGTCCAGAGAAATTGCCATTTCTGTTCTTGGGTTCTCACTAAAGTCATCCGCATCAGTGGGGGCGTTTCTGTTGACAAGCTTTGCTGGCGGTCTATTGTTAACAAATTTGACCATTTTCTTGCTACTTCATCAATATCGTATTCGCGCCAATCTTCGCAGACAAAGGGCAAATTAACTTGGCGGTGAATGCGTTGCAACGGTCGGGGTAAATCGCGCCAGACAAAGGAAGCACGTAAACTAGGATGGCGGTTGATACAAGATTCCCAAGCCTTTTTAAAACTTTCTACGTCTAGAAATCCCTCAATTTTACCACTCACCTGTTGCAGGTAAATATCTTTTTGTGATTCATAATTTGAATGAAAAAGTATTCCCTCCTGAACAGGGGACAGAGGATAAATATCTTCCACATCAGTAGTTCCCGCCAAAGCAATAACCAGTTGTTCGGAATTCAGGTTAGCGAGGGGAAAATCAGCAGGTGTTAAACTGTATTCTTGATGGCGGCTACTTGCTAACAAAGTCTGTAAATGTTTGAAGAAACTATCTGCTAAACGGCGAATCGTTTCTTCTCGATGTAAAGCTTTGCTAAAACCAAACCGCATTTGGAGTTTGCCGTTAGCAATTAAACTAGTAATTTCTAGTTGAAAAGCACGCCTATTTTTGGGGTGTCGAGATAATCCGACATCTTCGCTAGCTGGGGTAAAGGGTGCTGCTTGGGAAAAGTTTTCATCAAATTGTCCCAAATAGTTAAACAGAATGCCTTGGGGAATTGGCGGTAAGATAGACGCGAATTCGGATTTTTGAGAGAGGATACCGTAAGTAAAGCCATTATTTGGCAAGTTCCGCAACTGTTCTTTGACACTTTCTAAATTGTTGAATTTGCTCTTTTGAGTTTTCTCTAGTTTGCAGGGGAAAAGAGATGTAAACCATCCCACAGCATCAGAGACATCAATAGCAGTAGAATCGCTTTCCCGTCCGTGACTTTCTAGGGCAATTAATATTTTTGATTCACCTGTCCATTCTGTTACCACTTCTAAAAGAACTGCCAGCAAAACTTCCTGAATCTTAACTTTGTGAGTGCGCGGCAATTCATAAAGGAGACTATCAGTTTCATCTTCACTGAAATTGCATTCTATTTGGGTAGCAGAAATTTCTGTGTTATCTGCTATGCCATCAGGAAAATCAAGAGGTAATTCGGAATTAGAAACTTGTTGTGTTTTCCAGAAAGCTACTTCTTCTTCCCAATCAGAATTTTCAGTCAGAGTGTGTAGATGGTGAGTCCATTGAGGGAAACCGACACTATGAGCAGATAAAGAAATTTCCTGTTCCGTTTGCAAGGCATTACAAGCTATAGCTAAATCTTGCAAAATGACTCGCCAAGAAACACCATCAACAATGAGGTGATGGATAATTAGTAGTAGCTTATCAGATATATTTTCGTCAGTCTGGAAGTAGACAGCACGAAATAGAGGGCCATTTTCTAAATTAAGTTGAGCCTGAAATTCAGAGGTGATTATTTGTAGTGTTTCTGATAGTTCTACTTTGGAAGTACCTTTCAGGTCAACGATATCAAAATTGAAAATATGACTATCATCGTCTAACCATTGTATCCATCCAGCTTCAGTTTGGCGGAATCGCAGGCGAAAAGCTGGGTGAATGGTAGCAATATGACTTAAAGCAGTTTGAAATTGTGATGCATTATATTCCGGTTTTACATCCAAGAAAAGCGCCTGATTCCAGTGTTCAGGATGACGTAATGATTGCTGGAAAAACCATTGTTGGATCGGAGTTAAGGGGACTGCACTGCCGACAGCAATTGAGAAAGAATTTGGGAATTTTGCTGTGGTTTTAATATAAGGTGTCAGTGCTGCCACTTGGGGATTTTTAAACAAATCTTGCGGCGTGAAATAAAGTCCAGCATCCCGGGCTTTAGCAATAATTTGCAGGGCAAGAATCGAATCTCCTCCCAGTTCAAAGAAGTCATCTTTAATCCCCACACGGGATACTTGTAGTACTTGCTCCCAAAGTTTAGTTAAAATCTCTTCAGTTTTGGTTTGTGGGGCAATGTATTGCTCACGAGTAACTGTATTTTCCTCTTGAGGAGCGGGTAAGGCGTTGAGGTTAATTTTCCCATTTGGTAGTAAAGGCCAAGCATCGAGACTAACAAACACCGAAGGAATCATATAATCAGGGAGCAGGGCAGATAATTGCGATCGCAAAACTGTTTGCCAGGATGTCGGCGGTGTTTTCAGTTCCAAATAAGCAATTAGTCGATTGGGTTTACCAGGAGTAGCAATAGCTTTAATCACAGCCCGAACTATCCAAGCTTGTTTTTCTAAAGCTGCCACAATCTCGCCAGTTTCGATGCGGAAACCTCGGATTTTGACTTGTTGATCTGCACGTCCGAGAAACTCAATCCTACCATCAGGTAAATAGCGGGCGCGATCGCCTGTGCGATACATCCGACTGCCCGCATTTTCAACAAATGGATCGGGTAAAAAGCCTTTGGCGGTCATTCTTGGGGCATTCCAGTAACCACGAGCTAATTGAGAGCCAGCCACAAATAATTCACCTGGTGTACCAATAGGCACAGGTTGCAGATGAGAATTTAGGATATATAAACGAGTGTTACTGACTGGTTTGCCAATGGGAATAACGTCGGTAATTTCGTTTTCTCCACAACGATGGAAAGCAACATCAATAGTTGTTTCCGCCGGCCCATAAAGATTCACCAATCTAGAGAAGTTAGATGCAACATCTCTAAACTCATCCCACACCCGTGTTTTTAGTGGTTCACCACCACTGAAAACTAAACGCAGACACGAACATTCAGAAAATCCCGGTTCACCAACAAGCATTTCTAAAAGACTCGGCACCAATTGCAGCAAAGTCACATTTTCTTGCTGAATAGTTTTGACTAAGTACGCCGGATCTTGATGACCTCCTGGCTTCGCCATTACGAGTTTAGCTCCTACCATCAAAGGTGTCCAGAATTCCCACACCGAAGCATCAAAGCTAAATGGTGTCTTTTGCAACACTACATCGTCACAATTCGCTCCAAAAGTCTCTAAAAACCAAGCCTGATGCTGGGCTAAAGCCTGATGGGAAATCGCAATACCTTTTGGTCGTCCAGTGGAACCAGATGTAAATATGATATAGGCGATATTGTCAGCCAAAACCGGAATTTGTAAATCTTCAACAGATTGAACTGCAATTTCTTCGCTATAAATATCAACGCAGATAACTTGGCAAGAATCAGCCAAAAAATTGGTTGTACTCTCGTTCTTCTGCGGTTCGTTTTTCTGATTCCAGATATCTAAATCAGAACGAGACAGCAGCAAACTAACATTAGCATCCTCCAACATCGACTGAATACGGACAGCCGGATAATCAGGGTCAATTGGTACATAACAACCACCTGCTTTCAGAACCGCCAACATAGAGCAAACCATGTCTAAAGAACGTTCCAAACAAATACCCACAGGCTGTTCTGCACTAATACGATCACCTAAAAATCGCGCCAACTGATTGGCTTTTTGGTTCAATTGGGTATATGTCCAACTTTCTCCCTCACAAATAACAGCGATAGAATCAGGATTTTCTGCGGCTTGTTGGGTGAAAATTTCATATATTGGGGATTGGAAATTGGGAATTGAGAATTGGCGATTATGAATTAGACGATCTATGACCAATTCACGATCGGCCTGTGGATTTGCAATTAGTGCCTCTAAACTTCTTTGACAATAGTTAGCAATGTTCTTGATTTGCTGATCATCAAATTTTTGCCGATCGTAGGTGATATTAAATGAGAGAAGTCCCGCAGCTACTTCCTCACTCCAACTGACAGCAAAAGGAATATTTGTTTCATCCAATGATTCTGACTGGATTAATTCCAATTTTCGCCAATTTAGCAGTCCTTGGTAAATGTGGAAATGAACAAAATTAAAGGAAGTTTCATATAAAGGTTGATTCCCATTTAACTTTTGCAGTTCTGCCAAAGAAAAACGACGATTTGGCATTAACTCTTGTTCAGCACGCCAAGTTTCTGCAATCAAGTCAACCCAAGAACCTCTCACTAATGATAAGCGTAATGGCAATGTATTTAAGAATAATCCTAAAACGCGATCGCTGTCATTTTCTGTCGGCCTCCCATTACTCACCAATCCAGTAACTACTTCTGTGTCGCCAGAGTAAAAACCAATAACTTGGAGATGAACTGCTAGTAATAACGTTTTCAGAGTCACACCCAATTGCTTAGATAAAGCTTTTAAACTGTGGGAAATTCTTTCTGATAAAGTTAGATCAAATTTCCCCATTTTTGGTTCTAAGGGAACCACATCCGGCCAGCGTGGTAGTCTAGTGAAGGGAATTTGTGCCAGTTTATTTTGCCAAAATTCTTGCTGATTACTATCAGCCAAAGCTTGTTTTTCTAAGGTGATAAATTTAGAGTATTTTAAAGCTGGTGGAGGTGGTGGTGCAGGCACACCCCGATCGAGTAGATGCAGATATAAGCCTGTTAATTCTGATAGAAAGTTAGCTAAACTCCATCCATCCATGATGGCATGATGCAAAGTCAAAGATGCTTGCATCACATTTTCATCCAGCAGGTGAATATGAAAACGCATTAATGGCGCACTCTTGTAATCGAAGCGATTCTCCCGTTCTGTGCCAATAAATATTTTTAGATAATCATCTTGTGCTGATGGTAATAAATTAGTTAAATCCTCAAAAACAACTTTGGCAGATACTTCTTTGACAACTGCCTGAATCGGTTGACTAAATTCAGCTAAATAAAATGCCGTCCGTAATATCTGATGTCTGGCAAACATTTGGGCATAAGCTGCTTCCCAAACTTTGAGATCAAAAGGTACACGAATTCGGAAACTGAAAACATCATGGTAAGTTGTAGAACTTTGTGAATATTCACCGTGAAAGAGCATTCCTGCTTGCAGTTGCGCCAAAGGATAAGCATCTTCAGCCCAATCTTGGAGCTTTTTTCTATCTGCTAGTGAAATTAAGGTGAAGGGTTCTTCATCAATCTTATTGCTGTTTACTACTTCCGATTGTGCCAACAATCTGGCTAAATCTGATAGCATAGGATGGGCAAAAATTTGCTCTATTTTTAAGTTTAATCCCTGAGTTTGGGCGAGAGAAACAATGCGAATACTGCGGATAGAATCGCCACCCAAAACAAAATAATTATCAAATCGTCCGACGCGATTTACACCTAAAACTTGTTGCCAGATGTCAGCTAAAATTTCCTCGATGGGTGTAGCGGGAGGAACAAAGGCAACTTCGAGATTTTCCCGTTTAATTTCTGGTGCGGGTAGCGCTTTGCGATCGATTTTGCCGTTGGCTGTCAGTAGTAATCGCTCCAGATAAACAATCTGCGATGGTATCATGTAATCTGGCAAACGCTGCTGCAAATAATTTCGCAGCGTTTCGATGGTTGGTTGCTTTCCAGGAGTACAAACTACATAAGCAATTAAGCGTTGTTGATTGCTTTGAGCTTCCAAATGAACTAAAACAATAGTTTCCTGGACATCAGGGAACTGGGAAATAACGGCTTCGATTTCGCCAATTTCAATTCGGAAGCCGCGAATTTTGACTTGGTAATCTATGCGTCCGAGATATTCCAAATCACCGTTAGGAAGAAAGCGCCCCAAATCACCAGTGCGATACAAGCGTGATGGTGAATCTACTGAGAAGGTATTCTCAACAAACCTTTCTGCGGTTAGTTCTGGTCGGTTAAGATAACCATGCGCCACTCCAGCACCGCCAACATAAATTTCACCAATCACTCCGGTTGGTAGGAGATTACCATCAGAATCTAAGATATAGAGACTTAAATCGGGGATTGGTTGACCAATTAAGCTACCAGATGAGTCGTCTATATCTTTTTTGCTAATAGGTCTATAGGTGACGTGGACTGTTGTCTCTGTAATCCCGTACATATTCACCAAACGCGTCTGATTTTCTCCATGACCTTCAAACCAGGGACGCAGACTTGGTAGATTCAGGGCTTCGCCGCCAAAAATGATGTACCGTAGGGGCGGGGTTCTCTCACCCGATTCTGCTGCTAGTAATTGAACAAAAGCTGAGGGAGTTTGATTCAGGACAGTAACTTGCTCATTGTCAAGCAGCTCAAGGAAGCTTTCGGGATCACGGCTGATACAATAAGGAACGATTACCAGTCGTCCGCCATAAAGCAAAGCTCCCCAAATCTCCCAAACGGAAAAATCGAAGGCGAAGGAATGGAAGAATGTCCAAACATCCTGCTCGTTGAATTCAAACCAGTGCTGGGTGCTGCGGAATAGTCGGGTAACGTTGTGCTGGGTGACTAACACGCCTTTGGGTTTTCCTGTTGAACCAGATGTGTAGATAATATAAGCCCCTGAATCTGGGTCAAAGGTATCTTCTATCAAAGGTTCATTGCTTTGAGTTAAATAGGGCGCATCTTCTCCATCCAGACAAATTTTAAGTGTGGATTCTGGAAGTTGGGGACTGATGGTAGTTGTGGTGAGAATTAGTTCCGCTTCACAGTCAGAAATGGTAAACTCGATGCGATCGCCAGGATAAGTCGGATCGACAGGAACGTAAACACCCCCTGCCTTAACTACACTCAACATGGCTATTATCAGTTCTGGAGAGCGCTCAAGGCAAATCACCACGCGTTTATCTGGACCAATACCTTGCTTTTGCAGATATCGAGCAATATGGTTAGAACGGCGGTCTAGTTCTTCATAAGTAAAGCTTTGATTCTCAAATGTCAGAGCAATGCGGTTTGGATATTTGCTTACAGTTTCTGCAAACACTTCCCTGATGGTAATTGGTGATTCGTAATTGGTAGTTCGCCTGTTATCAATTACCGATTCCTCATGACCAATTAGTGTTAAAGACTGCAAAGGCGCTTGGGCATTATTTGCCATATTAAATAGTAAATGGCAGAATTGCTCTAGCAATAATTCCATAGCCACCGCATCAAAGCGACTCGCATTGTAGCTTAATTTAACCTCAAGTCCATCCCCCGGAACAACCACTAGGGTCAAGGGATAATGGGTAGTTTCGAAGAAAGACGACTCAGGAACATTCAACCCAAAATCTGCTGATTTTAACGATTTATCAACCGGAAAATTTTCAAAAGCCAGCAAACTTTCAAACAGTGGTTGTCCTCGTGGAACATCACTCCATCCTTGGATATCTGATAGGCTGGAATGTTCAAACTGACACATTAAGGCTGTGCGTGCTTGCAGGTTTTGCAACCAAGAATTAAGGGTTTGTTCTCCAGATATTAAGACGCGAAACGGCAAAGTATTAATAAAAGGGCCAATCATCCCTTCTACTTCTGGTAGTTCTGGGGGGCGTCCCGCTACTGTAATTCCATAAACTATGTCTGTGTTGCGGCTATAACGGTTAAGTAATATTGCCCAGGCTCCCTGGATCACGGTGTTAAGAGTGACGCTACAATTTCGGGCTAATTTCTGCAATAAAGCCGTATTTTGAGGCGATAATTGATGTTTGATTTCTCCACTTTCAAAAGTACTATCTAGCTTGGTTTTAGACATGATTAATAAGGGAGTAGCACTTTCAAAACCACCCATATATTCACGCCAAAATGATTCCCCCTCTTCGGGATTTTTCTGTTTTAACCAAGTAATAAAATCACCGTAAGGTCGCACGCTTGGTAGAGAAATTTCTACATTTTCTTTAGCTGCTTTATGCAACATCAAGAATTCACGTAGTAGTATCGGCCAAGACCAACCATCCAAAATTAGATGGTGGTGACTCCAGACTAAATCCCAGCAGTCTTCACCTAGACGAATTAAGGTTACTCGCATCAAAGGCGGACGATTAAGAATAAATCCCTGTCGTCTATCTGCTTGGAGAAATTCTCTTACTCGGTTTTTTTGCGCGGAGTTACTCAAACCACGCCAATCTTCTTCTGCTATTTTAAATACGAGATTGCGAAATACAACTTGTACGGGTTCGGTTTGCCCTTTAATGATAATCGCAGTCCGTAAAATTGGATGGCGTTCAACTAAACTTTGCCATGCTTGGCGCACTGCAATTACAGAAACATCTCCTTCTAAACGGCAATGGAATTGCTCAAAATAAACGCCAGATTCTGGTTCGTATAAGGAATGAAATAATAGTCCTTTTTGTAAGGGAGTTAGGGGGAAAATATCTTCTATTTTATCTTTTAGACTCATATATAAATACACCTTAAATTTACTTGAACTAGACTGATGACAAAAACAGTAAATATTTAACAAGTTTTCTCAAACATTAATCAAAATATATTTACAAAGGCGATGATTTACTTCCGTATAACGTGCATTTGCTCTTACATAACTTATATAGAAATATTTTTGCCCAACTTATGCACTAAAAATGAACTCTGTCTTAGAGGATGTTTATAAATCTGACTTTTCCCGTTAAGTCTCTTTTGCAAGCTGCCAACCTTCACAAAGGTCATGCAATTTTAACCAACCTCGCCACAGTACCTGAATACCAATTGGTGTTTTGTTTCGATGTTCTAGGTAGCCACCAAGACGAGCGATGCCTACGGCGGGCTTCGCCAACGCTTCGACAGCCCAATTAACTGTGAGGAGTTTGGGTGGTTTGGGAGACTTAGCTTTTAAAATCTTGAGTTCAAGGGGATTGAGAATTTCAATTGCGGGAGCTAAAGGCTGAGTGCGGTGGAGATAAGTCAACTGTAAAAGCTCAACAGCAATCACACTCAAGAATCCAATGAGAGTTTTCATCCCCTCAGCAGCAAGCCGATATTTTTCTACCTGACATCCTGATTTTAAAATTTTATGATACTCCTCAACTCGCCACCGATAAGAATACCAGCGTAAAATCGTCGAAGCCATCTCCATATTTGCAACAACTTCTGTAGTTAGCAACATCCACTCGACAGGAGTTTCACCTTCGGGGCAATCCACTTCTGTAGCACGCAATGGGAGCAATGCGATTTTGGGAGGTGCTAAAACCAAGAACGGAAATAGGGTATTTCCAAATGCGTAGGCGCAGCCCACCGCAGGCATCGCAACGAAATAAACCTGGTTTTATTGAGAATATGGCGATGTAGTTGATAATTAAACCCCGATCTCAGAGCTGATTCGTAAACAAAAGCTTAAGAAACCATTCGCCTGATCATCAGACGAATCAATGAGCCATAAATCATTGCTTCACTTAACTCCGTTAGGACTTACGCAAGAACTCTATTGATGAAACAACTTAGAAATCAATCGCAGCATTAATTATAAACTGCTTGATTTAACTATGTTTTGGTTTATTTCAGTGACAGTCACCTAAAGCCAATTCCCTACTAAAACATACGGTGCCCAATAAAATGGATGTTCTTTATCCTTCAAAACAAACTTTTGAGCACGACGTAGGGCTTCTGCTTTACTTAAATTGGCATCTTGTGTTAACTGTCGATAGAATTCACTCATCAGAACAGAGGTAGATTTATCGTCTACTTGCCACAATGAAGCCAAGGTACTGCGTGCGCCGGAACGCACAGCGACACCAGCAAGCCCCAAAGCAGCACGCTTATCTCCAGTCGCTGTTTCACAAGCACTGAGGACAAGTAATTCAATTGGAGGAGGTACGCGATTAGAGCGCCCTACCACTTGTTCTCTAGTTTGCAGTATTTCACGCAACTGTTTAATTTTAATCTTGTCATTCCAAGCAAGAATATATGTATCTTCGAGTTTAGAACTAAATTTACCGTGAGTTGCTAAGTGAACTACAGGAAAAGAAATTGCACTGACTTGCTGTTCAATGTTGATGCTAGTAAAAGCTTGGTTGATGAGTTGTTTAGAAGGAATAATAGACTCTATTTGCTGCAATTCGGTACCGACATTTGACAGGGAACTAAAGCCTTGGCGAGATTCTGTTAATCCGGCGATTAATGCTTCCAATCGTCTTTGTTTTTGTTTGGGTGCTAGCAGTTGCAAACCGGGCGAAAGGGCAACACTATATTTTTCTATCAAATATTGTTTGCCGTCATAAAGCGCAGCCATTGGGATATTCTGCAACGAACCATCCATCACAAAGACTAGATTTTTGACATTGCTTTGCTCCAAATGTGCAATGGCAGGTTTGATAATCCAGTTATATACTTCTTGGGAAAGGTCTTCGCGATCGCGAAATGTATAGCGTTGTTCTAGTTTTTGTCGTAGTGCTTCTAAAGTATTTTCTACTTCAACTTTGGGTTTGTAAGTCGTATAATGCCGTAATTCTTGAGAATGTGGTAATTTGACAATTATTTCGATGCGATCTGCTAATATAATTGAATAAAAAACTGCTGTTACTGGATTAGAATTGTCCACTACTTCGTCAATCTGCGTTGGCTGGATGGTAATACAAGCATCTTGGAAAAAGTTGTCTAATTCAGCCAATTGCAAAGCTTCAATTATATCACGAGCTTGGTTTAATTTTTTCTGACTGACTTGTTTCGTTACTGCTTTGTCAGTCGAGGTTTGGTCAGATTCTAAAAGTAATCCTACCAATTGACGATACACTGGTTCTACTTCATCTCGAAAGTCAAATTGAGTGTCAGCATTAAGAGCTACCAAATCACCACGTAAAGTATGAAGAGTGGCCACTGCTGTGGTATAAGCTGCTACTGCTCTTTCTGAATCTCCCTGTAACATAAGCAGGCGTCCAAGTTGCCATTCCCAGTGATAAGCAATATCCGGTGCATTTATGAGTTGAGCAAGATTTAAAGCTGACTCGGTATATCGCTGTGCGTTTGGAAATTGTTTTCTCATCTCGTAAAATTGAGCCAGATAACCCAGACTATAAGACTCGGCTCGTTGGTCTTTGATTTCTTTGGCTTGTTGCACAGAGATATTTAATAGCTCGACAATTTCTTCGGAATTTTGGATTTTAGCTTGTTCCCTGGCTCCTGCTTGGAAATCCTGATTTTGGGTTGGGGAATTGAAAATTTCTTTTGTTGTCTGCTTGTGCGTTTTTTCAAAGCAAACCAAACTCTGAACAAAATTTATTCTAGCGTATACTGCGGCTCGACTGGGGGTTAAATTGGAGAGTGCAGATTTAATCGATCCAAGATATTCGCTCGTCGGTTGTTGCCCAAGAAACTGCAATACGCTCAAGCGATTGAGTTGGGCTTGTATAGCAGTAATGGGAGAACTTGACTTATTAGTGATTTCATGATAATAATCAAATGCTTTTTTGAAGTATTTGGTATCCTGTGTTTGGGCGCTCGCTGTTTGTCCACACCGCGATGAGAGAAAATTATCCTCGGTAATGCTTTCTTTGATGAGATTTCTTTTGCCCTTTGCGAATGCGGCATTGCCTAAACTGAGTAAAGTTGCACTTTCTTCTTGTGGCGATCGCAACTGTTGCGCTACTGTCAAACTTTGCTCCAGCATTTTTTGAGACTTTTCTATATCTCCACTGGCTAGCAGCCAATTCCCCCAACTTCGCAATCCAGCAGCTTTTAAAAGCGAGTTTGGCATAGAAAAAAGATTTTTTTCTACCTGCTCAAATATTTTCATGGTGCGGCGGTAAAGCCCCAAAGATTGGAAGGCTGTAGCCTGGTTAATTAAACTACCAATATTACCAGCAGTATCGCCAATTTCAGTATAGGTTTTAGCTGCCTCTTGCCATGATTGCAAAGCATTTTCAGTTTGCCCTAGTGCTAATTGTAAATTGCCTTGAGTGTTGAGGACTAGAGCGAGAATATGTTTTGCGTTACTAGTAGTTAATTTTGATTGGTTTAATAAATCGAGACTAGTTGTAATTGCAACACTTGCTTGGTTCCAATGTCCCAATTTTTGCTCACTCAAGGAAAGAAAATTTAACGCCAAAGCTTGGTTCAACGCGCCATTTTGGGACTGATAAACTTGTGCAGCCTGCTGAAAACTTTGCGCTGCAAAGGCAAATTGTCCTGATTGGTATAAAGTTTTGCCATTTTCTATCAGTTGTTCTATGCTTTCGGGGACTTCGGTATGGGATATAGAAACATTGCTAATTGGCTGACTTGATCCGATGGGGACTTTCTCAATAACTGGGACAATGGAAGCAGCCGATAGCAGATGAGCACCAAAGCTAAAAGTGAATCCCAGCAAAACTAATAAGATAATTTGCCACTTGTGAAATACACCCTTTTTTCTAGCCGTGTTCCAATTAGGTCTTGCCATTCCAAATCCACTCCAAAACAATCACCGGGGAGGCAGAGGGAAAGGGGGCTATTAGCTGGGAAAGCAAGCCTTTTCCTTCTGCGACAAACGTTGCGGAACATGGGTTAGAAGCCCCTTCCTTCCTGGACGCTTCTGCTGGGGCAAAGTACAAGCTCCGTCTCAGTCTTTCCCCTGCTCCCTACTCCTTGCCCCCCTGCCTCTTTCAACCATTGCCCTATGCCTCTTGTCCATTACTGGACAATTGCTGACTGACATCCAGATGATGAACTTCCTACTTTGCGTAGTGTTGCTGTGGGAGCGTAAGCTGTAAGAATCACTTCCCCATTCTGATTAATTATCCACCCTTGCGCTTCCATAATTTGATTAGGGCTTAAGGATTTATTCTCTCCCCTTTGTTTCCTTATACCCAGAAGGGATTCCTCTCTTCCTTTTACTACAGTAGTGAGTCGCCAATCTTCCCATACCGCATCACTATTAAGTGTGTTGTTGGGAGAGGCAGGTAAACCACCACTTCCGGTATAAGTGAAACTACTGTTAGCAGTTTTGGCGCAGATATTATCGTCTACTAAACGTGCTACATCCACCACATCTGTTGTTAAAGAAACTAATCCTTTATTAGGATCTGTATCAGGGGTATTGATTTGTATATTTCCGCTCAAGTCAGGACTTGCTCCTTTTGCAGTAATACTACTTATTAGCGGGAATGATGTTGTTTGAGATTGAAAACCAAAGATTTGAGCAACATTAATCTTGACATTTCCACCACGAAAGTTTTCAGAATCAGCACGAATATTACTATTTTCATTTTTAACTGCAACAAGAAAGGCATTTTTGCCATCGATTGTAATATTACCACCAGTAATATTATTTCCAGAAGCTTTAGTAGTAATTTCACTATTACGACGCATTAGTAATAAATCTCTTGGATTTAGATTTATATTGCCTTGTGTTGCAATGGTATCGGCTGAAATTTTACCTCGGTTGTCAAGACTAATCAAATTAGCATTTACCGTTAAATTGCCTGCGGCTCCATTTCCCTGACTGCTGCTAGATAGTTCGGCGTCATTGGTAATAAAAAGTGAGTTAGTTGTAATATCAACATTCCCTGCATCGCCTACAGCATTTTCTTCTACCTTAGTTTCAATCGTACTTGGTAATCCATTAGTGCTTGCTCCATCAATAGATACCATATTTTGAGCAACAATATTTATTTTTCCGGCATTTCCTTGTCCTTCTGTGCCTGCGCGTAAGTTCGCACCATTTTGCAAAAAAAGTGAGCCTGTATTAATGTTAATATCATTTGCTGCACCTGTTCCTTGAGGTAACACAAGACTATAAGCACCACTTCTGTTGTTATTAGTGCCTACACCATCAAATAAAACAAAATCAGTGGCGTTGATATTGACTATACCAGCATTTCCATTACCATTTGTACGAGTAGCCAAGAGGGCACCATCAGTGACTTTCAATGACCTAGCAGTGATATTTACATTGCCTCCATCACCTGGTTTAATTGTCGCAACTTCGGTGTAAATGCCTCCTGGAAAACCTTTTTGGTTAACTCCACTTAAATTAATGGAATTAGCAGCATTAATAGTTATACTGCCAGAATTACCTTCTCCTAGAGTGCTTGTTGCTATAAAAGAACCATCACTCAAGGTCAAAGAATCTGCTTTAATATCTATATCACCCCCCCTACCATTGGCGTTTTCTTGTACTCTACTATAAGCTCCTCCTTCAGTTATAAAAGACACATTATCTCGTGCTTGAATACTAATATTACCTCCGTCTCCTAATCCATAAGTATCAGCCTGGAGCGAGGAAGCACTGGCAACTGAGAGTGAACCTGTGGTAATGCTAATATCACCTGCTTTACCCGTTATTTGCCCTCCTAACAGGGTTTTTATAGAACTTCCATCTGATAAAGAGACGGTATCACGGGCATCAATGATGATATTACCTGCATCTCCTTGTTTGCTGTAGCTTTCTGCTGTTAATATGGCTTGGTTGGTGAGCTGAAGCGAACCTGTAGAGATTTTTACTATACCTCCGTTGCCTGATCCTTCGCCATATTCTCGCAAACCTACGCTGCTTGCAGCATAACTGTTACTACCATCAAATTGAACCGAATCAGCGCCAATTATTACATTACCTGCGTTGCCTTCACCGAAAGTAGCTGCTGTTAAAAATGCTCCATTAGTAACCGAAACTGATCTTGCTTGGATTGAAAGGTCATTTCCATTTCCTTTGCCGCCTGGTTGAACTGCGGTATCCGCTTTACTATTATTTGCAAAGGATACACTATCGCGAGCCTGTATTTGCACGCTACCCGCATTTCCTTTTGCAAGGGTACTGGCACTAAGAAACGAATTATCGTTCAGTGTAAGTGAACCCGTATTGATTTTTATGATCCCGCCATTACCTTCTCCTTTTTCAATTTGACTGAAAGCAAAAGAATTATTATAAAAATCAACGGTATTACGAGCATCAATTGTTAAATTGCCAGCATCTCCCGTACCTAAAGTACTAACCTTTAATTGAGAGTTGTTACCAACTAAGACAGAATCAGCTTGAATTTGCAAATCTCCACTTTTTCCTACATCTGTAGGGTTTGTAGGTTCTAAAGTAGTCGAGCCAAAGCTTCCATCTAGAAAAGAGACTTGTCCGCGAGCATTTATATTGATATTGCCGGCATTACCTGGACGCTGCAAGGAATGATCGCCCAAAGAACGAGTGTAAATTCCAGATCCGACCTTTAGAGATAATAAGCCAGTAGTAATATTAATATCACCAGCATTGCCGATCCCATTCGTTCGAACCTGATTTCTAACTTCGCTTTGCTCTTCTATACTAATTGCTTCCGTGGCATCAAGAGTAATATTTCCAGCTTTGGCAGTTGCTGATCCCAAATTTTCCTCAATACCACCATTGAGTGAACTTCCTTTTAATAAATCTATGTTGCGTGCGTTGACTGCAATACTACCACCATTCTCATAAGAAACATTAGCGATCGCTCCATTATTCAAAAATACATCGCTTCGTGATAATTCTGGTACTTGAGTACTAAAAATGTTGCCATCTGTAAAAAGGTTTATACTTCCTGGAGCAGCTAATCCTGTTAATTCGATTCGTCCACCATAAGCATTTAATTGTCCATTATTCATCGTTACATTACCACCGATTAGTAATATGCTTTTACCATCGGGTACTCGCAAACCATAGGTTTCAAAACCTGTTAAATGAGGGCCAGCAGGTGCAACTGAGCTATTTTGAATTGCTCCTGTAGTGATTTGGTTGTATAAAAAAGCTGAAGGATTAATTGTCAGTAGCGGTGAAGGCGCTTCTGGATTTGTCGCGCTGAAGTTGCCTAGACTGCTGAATTGTAAAGCGTTGGCTGTTGTCGCAATAAAGGAACCACGAATATCTAAGGTACCAGTTGGGCCAAATACAATGCCATTCGGATTAATTAAAAACAGGTTTGCATTTCCAATAGGGTTTGTCTTGATTAAGCCATTAATATCAGAACGACTGCTACCTGTCACTCGACTAATAATATTTTGAACGTCTGAGGCGTTGTTAAAAAAAGCAGTACTTCCATTGAGAACAGAAAACTCAGAGAAACTGTGGAACAGATTACCGCCTCTTGTCGTTCCACCCTCAATAACTGTAGTATTGCCCTCTAATTTGACATTAGAATTATTTGGCAGAGTGCTATCCGGTGTAATTTGAGCAATAGCACAATTAGCAGAGAATATTATCGCACCAGCGAACTGACAAGTTAGGGCTTGGGCGATAAGCGAAGCATAGCGCGGGTATGCGATCGCAGTTCTTAAACCTTTGAAGCATCCAAAACGCATATATTTTTCCAAAATAGCATCCCTCTAAAGAGCTAAAAAAAGTGGGTGCAGATATCTAATGCCCGATGCCCATGTTAGAGACTACAACAAGGTACGATCGCTTCAGTAGAAATATTTTCCAACCCCACAGACTCCAACAAATCTTTCCAATCAGTCGCCAAGGTTGCATCTTGGCGTTGACGGGTGCGAAGTTCTCCTAAAGTAGTTAGAGCATCTTGCCAAACACCTGCTTGAGCATAAAGAGCTACTCGTTGACGTGGGGTTGCTGTATCTAAGGCACGTGTTAATTCCTCTTTTGGGATAATGCGTTGTACTAACCCCTCAACTGCTATATCATCTGAGCGGCTTTGGGGGTTACAATCAATCAAAAAGTACCAGTGATAATATTGCCCAATTTCCAGCGGTTTTTCTGTTTTAGGAATACTAACCCTAATCACTCCTGGCGTGTTGGATAAAGTAATAGGAATTGGTTCTTTGGTAAGAGAGTTATTTTGTTCATTCAGTAAGACAAATTTTACTAAGTTGATATTCTTGGGTACATAGGGAACGTAAAACCAAAAAGTTGGATGTTCATCTGTGGTTAAGCTTAAAACAGTTTTGGACTCCAAAGGTACTAAAGCTGTGAGAGGTTTGTTCGCCGCTGGACAATCACCGCGAGTTCCTGCACCTGTTCTGTCTCTCGGTGCGCCTCTATTTGCTGGCTGTTTTTCTAAGCTTGGCTGAACAAAACGTATTTTTGTAGTGTTTAATTGCTGAGTTTGTGCTGATAATTGCGTAATATTGACTAATAAAAAAGTTGCACTCAATACTAATGCTTTTAGTGGTGAAAGAAAGTCGATTTTAGTCATAATTAAATTTTTATTTCCAGTTATTTTTTTATGAATAATTTTTCGGATTTTTTTACACTGATTCCAGTGATTACTAATCCTAGTGCAGAAGGAAGAAATGGCATCCAACCTCCATATAGCAAAAGAATAAAGCAGCATCCGTAAAGGATGAGTAATTCAGCACTAATGAAAATAGCAAGTTTCAATTGTGAGCGACTGTATACAGCTAATATTCCGGCTACCAAAGACGCACCGCAAATCCACAATATTTCACCCCATGCAGGTAAAACCCACAGCAGCGATCGCTTGTCCAAAACAGCACTTATAATTTGACTAACCATGTGTGCATGAAGCAGTACTCCAGAAATTTCCTGGTGGGGGGTCGTTGCCATACTATAGGGTGTAAGAAAATAGTCTTTAACGCTTTGTGAGTCAACGCCAATCAAAACAATTTTATCTTTTATCCAGTCGGGGTTAAACTGATTATTCAGGATTTGTGCAACACTAACTTGTTTGGCAACCTCCCGTGAAGAACGATAATTAAGTAGTATTTGATGTCCGTATCCATCAAATTGCTGATAACCACTTGTGGGGATATCTATAGGTTTAAAGACTATTTTGCCAAGTTGCAGGTAGCCTTCGTCAGTAATATTAAATCCGATGCCTTCTTTAGCTAGATATTGTCGTGCGAGTTGAAAGTTGAGGGAGTAGGGCGACTTGCAATATGACCCTACATCTGGTGTTATAGATAGTAGATTACGACGGATTATCAAATCGCTATCAAATACAACATCACTAAATCCTATGCGGTTAGGTGGAATTTCCGGTGGTGGTGAAATCCCAACTGCTTGTTGTTTGCTACCGCCAAGTTGACAGATAGCAATAAAATTGTTGTCAGTTCGCAAATGATTTGCTAAATCTGGATATTGAGAATCTACCGGAAAATCTCGATAAATATCCAAACCAATTGCTCTTGGGTTGTAAATTGACAATTTTTGCAATAGTTTTTGTAGCGTACTATCTGATAGTGATGATTTTTGTCTTTGTTTTTGAGCCTGAATATCTGCTTCTGTGACAGTAACTACTAAAAGACGTTTATCTGCGCCTTCATCAGGTCGCATCCGCATCATTGAGTCGAAAGCCGACAGTTCCCATTGTTGCATGAAACCGAGCGATCGCACTCCCGTAATTAAGCTGGGGATCAAGACACTCACTAAAAATGTTATTTTCAGATTACGCGCTCTCAATATAGGGAAAGTAGCTTTATTAGTTTGACCGCATAATTGTTGCCAAGTTAGAGTTTCTTCCGCTATATTTTGACAAATCATAGGTAGCCAAGAAGCAGCAGGAAATTCCTCTTCCAACCCCTGTAATCTTGAACGTGCATAACGCACCGCTAAATAGAAAGATTTACCTTCAGAAAAAGCTCCCAAGAAATGTTTTAGAAACTCTTGTGCTATAAAGTCTGGTATTTCCTCCCGCATAACAATAATTTGGCTAATTTGCAAATCACTTAACTGTCGCGCTAATCCCAAACCATCACAAGAATTGAAAATAGCTATTTTTAAACCGCGTGAAATTGCATAACTCAACGAATTTTTTAACTCGGTTATTGTTAATGTACTAGTTGGGTTTATATGTATCTGACCCCGATCATTTTCGCTCTGACTATGACCTGCAAAAAACAGTATATCCCAGCCTTGTTCGTCCCAAAGCCACTTATCTAATTCCTGACGTGAAGGCTCTACTAAAAATACTGTTGATGCATTTCGTAATTGTGCTAAAATATTTCTATCTTGTTGAATATCAATCCCTTGACTATTACCCAAAATTGCCAATATTCTAACTTTATTTGTTTTTTGTTTGGGTAATCGTATTACTCGCTCATATCTTGGAGTACTTACAGCAACTTCGCATAATTGGTAATGCTCAATAAAATTCCATAAATGCCAAGGTAGCCGTTGTAGAAGAGAATCGCTTGCTTCAATAATCACTTGAAATTCTTCATTTAAAGCCAATTTCTCACGTAACTTTTGATCGATTGGGCGAAATGAATCAGAGTTTAGCCAAGAATTAATTGCTTCATATAATTGTTCTTGAACTTCACTAAAATCTACTTCACCAACGTTATTTAAACCTGTGGATTCTACTTCGATTCCCGAACGACTCACGAATCGTTTATGAAGTGCTTGATATATTAATTGAAAGCGTTTATAAAGTTCAGCAATTTTTGTTGCAGGAGGTAAACTACCTGTAAATTTTATCGGACGAGAGTTGTTATTTTCCCACAATTGTGCAGTTACAGGGAAAAAGCCATCGTTTAAGTTACCTTTTTCTAAGCTGATAACAATTAACTTACTCATCTTTAATTTTAATATAGCTATAATTCACAGTCAAAATGCATACTGATTTAATGCATATTATAAGTTTTAATCTGTTACCTCATGGCTTGAAAATACTAATTAGTTCATATCAACTTTTTTAAACACTTATAATATTTGTAGGTTAATTATTTGAAGAACAAAACCTAACTCGACTTTAAAGCTCATTTTGATTTTCACAAGCATCAACCCAATTTGTATCAGTAAATTTTATTATAAGTAATTATCCAAGTTTGATATAGTTTCAAATAGAAAAATTTTCTGTCATCCTGAAATTATCAAGAGTCAATTGGATAGAGAATTTGGTTCCGCTTAACCCTTTAAAACGGTTAAGTTGAATGTAGCAATCTAGACTTCTCGATTCAATTTGTTGTAGAATATTTCCCGATTCTAAAAGCATAACTTTGAGATTTGCTGGCAAATATTTCTTATTGCCAGTGGGATGAACTTGTACGATAATAGCAACTTTCTTGTCTTCTTCCTGTGAGAGAGCAAGCATCAGTGCTAAAGATTGCCCTCCTAATTGTACCCCTAAATCAATTAGCTTGACTCCATTTACACCTGTTTTACTAGTTGCAGAAAAACTTCTGAACTCAAATGCTAAATTTCCTAGTTGTGAATTTAAAACTTCGTCAAGAGGTTGCCATCCTGCTGTAAACAGCTTCTGAAACCATTGATTAAGGTTCACCTGAATCAATGAAGAGTCTACAGAGACGTTATTCATTGATTCTATACTTGGTGACAAGTATTTATGAGCAGTGGATACAAGATTTTTTTCTTGGCTTAAACGTTGATTATACAGTTGTTGTCGCCACTGTTCGTTGGAAATTAATGCCGCCCACTGAGCAAATGGTATATCTAAATGTACTCTGGGAGAATAAATAGAAGCATCACTCAATGTCTGCAATAGGTTTTGAGCTTCTGTTGCTGACAAATTTACTTCAGGTGGAACTTCTTCTCGCCAACGCAATCCAAGTGTAGCAAAAAGTAAGGTAAAATTTTCATTTAACTGTTCGATAGGTAAAGAATAAGTGCGATCGCTTGAATTATATTTGCCTTGGTTTTTCAATTGACGATGGGTAGCAAATCCGCATACTCGTATCCAACAATCATCATCATCACCTTCCAAATTTACCTGCACTGATATATAATAGTCACCTGTCCAACTACTAATATCTATCCATTCTTGCGGTACGCGCAATTCTTCTATATCTATTGTTTCAGTCGGCACGAATACTATCTTGGTTTCACCCACCTTAATTGCTGTGCCATTTACTATCTCTAAGATCGTAGGTAAATTTTCTTCACTAGGAAATATCTCTGCGCGTAAAGTATATTCTTGCAAGGAAACCTGAAACCAAGTGAGTAAGCGGCTCAAGCAGATGCGATTAAGATAAGCATTATAAATTGCGATCGCATTTGAGTGATGTTGGGAAAGCTGCCATACTTTTTCTTGTTCGGCTGTCTCTACCTGCAACCAAATATGCTTAACGTCAATATTTACGAAATCTGATAAACTCAACATAATCTTCACCCTCACTAATAAAGTTAATACAACTGATTTTGGATATATATTTCCAGTAGGTAAATTTTTTCTTCTAGTTTTAATTCTCCCTTTCCTAATTTAGGTTCATTTTTTAACACTACTTTTAGTAGAGATTTGTAATAGTTAACCAACCATTTTTCTAAATATTCTTTCATCCAAATATTTATTTCTAGCATCAATTTTTCTTGTAACATATTTCTTGCTTTAGTAACCCTTGTGGCTATTTCACTCAAGCTAATACCTAACTGAGAAGCAATTTTTATCTCATCTATTTGCTCTCCATAATAAAGTTGGAAAACCTCACGTTCTTCATTTCCTAATTTTTTAATGGCTGATACTAAAGCTGCTTGAATCAAATCTGAGTGTACTGGTGTATGATAGTCGTTTTCTAACCATCGTTTTACATACTGTTTAACCCATTGTTGTGGTTGGGAGATCCTTGCTATAGCTTCTAATAATTTGATTGTAGATTTAGTTAGATAACGAGAAATTGTACTTTGATTCATTCCTAATCTATCTGCTAGCTGTTTTTGATTAAATCCAAACCCATAATAGAGAAGTAAAATTTTCTGCTCATCCAGTTTCATGGATTGAAGTTGCTCAGATAAAATTGAATTAGCTTGATTAGCCAAAAATCCTTGTTCTCTTGTATCCTCAGTGCTTGATATCTTTTCCCATTCGATCTCCGAAACTTGTAATTCTGATTTAACTTCAAATTCACCTGATTGGAAAGCATCAAGTGAAAATTTTGGTATAATTGATATCGGATAACTTTCTAAAGCTTTAATGCAAATCTCCATCCAATCTTTAATTTGTTTTGCAGTCACCTTAGTAGAGTTAGCAAATACCTCATGGGGTGCAGTTGGTAATACTTTTTCCGCGTTATAACATTGAGCAGATTTTTCAAAATCCTCTTCGTCAGGTGCTATCCACTTTTTACCTGTAGCTCTAGTTGAATTCTTAACTTTGCTAATTAAATAAACTTGCTTAAAGTATTTTCTAACAAAAATAATTAATGAAATTTCTGGCTCGATAACTCCGAATACTTTTAGTGCTTCTATGAGTTCTTTATCACTCTTTTTGTATAACAATCTCCACCGGGAAAATCTATTAGTTTCTGCTGAAAACTTAATATGGTTTTTTAATATATTATTTATATATGTATCTATATTTGCACTTTCATAATTATATTTAACTAAAATCTCTTTCAGTTTCAGTGGATTATAAACTAGCAATCTAGCAATACATAAATATTCTTCCCAAGAATTGGCGTTACGGTCTTTAGATAAATCTTTAGCAGCCCAATAACATTTCTCTTCAAAGTAACTTGCTAAATGTTCATAGGCAAGTTGTATTTTATTATTTGGCTCCCAATCTGCTATTAATTTTGATTCATCAAATGCTATTTTTCGCCAAAACTTTGCGATATCTATTCCTTTATCATGATGGCAGAATAAATTAGAAAACTCCTGATGCTTTTCTTCATATAATTTCAAATTACGTTGCAGAGAAGGTTGATATTTCCATTGCAACGCTAATTGATTATTTTGGTCACTCAGCACAATATAGGTAGAAAATTTATTAAGATTATCCCTCCGTTTTGGTAGTACGGGAATAGTATTATACTTGGTAAAATTAAGCACCATATTTCTTCTACCTACTAGATAACAAAATGAGATTTACAATCTATGCAAAGGGAGCAACGCGATTTGGTGAAGTGCTAAAACCAAGAACGGAAATAGGCTATTTCGGGATGCGTAGGCGCAGTCTGTCGTAGACATCACAACGAAAACCCTGCTCCTGGTTTTATTGAGAATTTAGCGATGTAATTGATAATTTAACCTTGATCTCACCAAATCGCGTTGTTCCTATATGCAAGTATTAAATACACTGCCTTGTTTTGTGTGATTTTAGCTTTACTGAACTTATTGGGAGCAAAGCAAGCTAATTATGCGGGTTGTAGGCATAATTAAAACTTGAGAGTAGAAATCGGTCAAAATAGCTTATACTTTGACCTTGTGAGCATAGAATACAGCGCTTCCGGCTATTATGCAATATAGTTTTCTCCTTGCTCCTCTCCTATGGGAGCAATGCGGTTTTGTCAGATCCAGTAAAAAACAAGCGATCGCAAAAATAAAATCTAAATAATAAGTAATTTTATTTACTAAGTATGTGCTGGTAGCCACGAGAATTCATCTTGATAAGATATCTCAAAAAGATTAATAGCAAGCCATTCGACGATTGTTAACAAAAATATCTACAATTAGTCTTTTATACCTAGTGTTAATTCAACCAAATAATAAGTTGAGAGTAGAAGTAAAGTATAAAATTTATCAAGCAGTTTCTGGTTTGATAAAGGAATTAAAAGAAGTGGGGGAATATGTATCCAGATCCACTCCGCTCCATCCCCAATTAACAGGACTTACGCAACTGGCACAGCGCGCTCGCTCTTTTGTAGTATTTATGTACTATATAAAATAGCTGACCCATAGGCCATTGCTGAAATTAGTAACAGTAATCGGCTGTGTCAAATATTCTTCAAATCATGAGAAAATTAGTTGAGGATGCATAAAATAAAACAATAGTAGTTTATGAGATTTACTAAACTTAACTATTGCCAATACTTGTTAAGTAGTCAGATTAATTATACTCTCACAAATTTGGCAGAGCATTTAGAACAGATTAGTCATGATAAAATTAACCGCTATCTCAAGAATGAAAAGTTAACGCCAAGGTTGCTTTGGGATAATGTTAAAGATATCATCGAAGTAAGTGAGAACGCATATTTAGTGTTTGATGACACAGTAATTGATAAACGATATGCCATAGAAATAGAAACAACTAAACGACAATGTAGTGGTAACGAGCATAGAGTCATCCAAGGAATTGGACTAATAAATTGTATATATGTCAATCATGAACTCGGAAAATTTTGGGTAGTTGACTATCGTATTTATGACCCGGACAGAGATGGAAAAACAAAGATAGTTCATGTGACGGAGATGCTGCAAAACCTTGTATATCATAAAGTTTTACCATTTCAAACCGTGTTAATGGACACTTGGTATGCCACAAATAAATTGATGTTATATATTGATGGGTTAGGGAAATATTATTATTGCCCTCTGAAGCGTAATCGACTTGTTGATGATACAGACAAGCAAGAAGATTATAAAAGAATTGAATTGTTATCTGGGGATAATGAGCAGTTAAAATCAGGTAAAATAGTTAAAATCAAGAAATTTACCGCAGCCAAAAAAGTGAAACTGTTCCGGGTAACTGTCTCCACTGACAGAACGGATTTTATCGCTACGAACGATTTATCTCAAGCTTCTACGGACGTTGTACAAGAAGTGTGTAAGGTTCGATGGAAAATTGAGGAGTTTCACCGTGAATTAAAGCAATTGACTGGCATTGAATCATGTCAATGCCGTAAGGGTCGGATTCAAAGAAATCATATTGCTTGCGCTATTTTAGTCTGGCTTAGGCTCAAAGATTTAGCTTATAAAACTGGCCAAACAATTTATCAAATTAAGCATGGATTGTTATCAAATTATTTAGTTCAGCAACTAAAACGTCCGGATGTTCCCATGTTTATCGTGTAGTTGCTTGGCGCGCGGCGCGGCTACACCGCGCCATTGCTTGTGACAGTTGCGTAAGTCCTGTTGCGTAAGTCCTGTTGTAGCCAAATTGCTCAAGCTCTTTCATTGAATCCCTGTACTGTAGCTAAATGGGTAAAACGAGGCCGGCTCAAAGCTATTCGGCGTTCTGCGACAAATTACCTCGTTAAGAGTCGGGATTTAAAACGGTTTTTCAAGAATCCTCCACATTCTATTAGGCATCGGATTGCTGCGATAGATCCGCAGATTATTAGCTATTTGGTAGGTTAGCTAGTATTTTCAGTCATGCGAATAACAATAGAGAGGTGATTAATTTGTACAGTTGTCAACAAATTTTAATTCATCCAAACCAAGAATTGAAAGCTATTTTAGAGTTCATCTGTTCAGAATCGAATAAGTTAGCAAACTGCACCATTTACTATGCTCGTCAAATCTGGTTTAAGGCGAAACGCTATATAACTAAGTTTGAATTACACCACCAGATGAAATCAAATCGACATTTTCAAACACTCTATTCTCAGGCTTCTTAGCAGTTGTGCAGCTCTATGTATGAGTCGTTTGCATCTTTCAAACAACTTAACACATTGTACAAACGTGGTGAATTGACAGATAAGCCAAGTCCTCCAAAGTATAGAAAAGATGGTTTGAACTTGGTTACTTATCCTAAACAACCATTAAGGCTAAAAGACGGACAAATCACAATACCTCTTAGTTCCCTAGTAAAAATATGGTTTAAGTTAGATTACTTTACTCTACCTATGCCCTCAAACTTGCGATTTGAAGATATTAGAGAGTTAAGAATTTTACCGAGGAATCGCTGTTTTTTTGTAGAGTTCGTCTATAAGACTAATCCTGTTGCATCAGATGTAGATAAAAGCAGGGTGTTAGGAATTGACCACGGATTGAATAACTGGTTAACCTGTGTTTCTAACCTTGGCAAAAGCTTTATTATTGATGGTCGGCATTTCAAAAGTTTAAATCGTTGGTATAACAAACTCCTCGCAACAATTAGAAAGAACAAACCTCAAGGTTTTTGGTCAAATAAACTTGCTGCTATCACTGAAAAACGTAACAGACAAGTTAGAGATGCCATTAATAAAGCTGCACGAATTGTTATTAACCATTGCATAAAAAACCGAATTGGACGGGTCGTGTTTGGCTGGGGACAAGGAATCAAACAACAGACTAATCTAGGGAAGAAACGCAACCAGCAATTTGTACAAATCCCAACTGGTAGGCTCAAAGGGCGAATTAAGCAACTGTGCCAGCAGTATGGCATTGAGTTTATAGAGACAGAAGAAGCTAACACCTCAGCAGCATCATTTGTTGATGGGGATACACTACCAAAACACGGTGAAAAACCCGATGGGTGGAAATCTTCTGGTCGCAGAGTAAAACGCGGATTGTTCCGCACGAGCCAGAATTGGTATATTAATGCAGATTGCAACGGAGCAGCCAATATCATCCGCAAAGTAAGCACAACACTTAGTTTAAACTTAAGTGGAGTGTCTAGGGGGTCATTGACTACCACCACCCGGATCTATATCTGGGTGACAGCTAAGAAGAAACGGGGTAACGAGGTTTTAGCCCGTTGCATAGTTTCCGCTTAGAGTCTCCGCGTCTCAAGATGGGGGAGTGTCAAAAAGATATGTTCGAGATTAGTCTATCTCATTGACGATAAAGTTGATTTAGAAGATTTCTAAATTTGTGTCAAAAAGATATGTTCGAGGTTAGTCCATCTCATTGCCCAGTGCGGCCCTGCCCGTTACATCCAGAATCTTAGAGATGACCACATACCGCCAATTAACAATCTGGGATGTGCTTGATGAGTTGTCCGAATCTCCACCAACTTCTTCCCTTGATGCAGTATGGCAGTGCTTGGATACAGAACTGCATGATTTACCTATTGAAACCCAATTATCAACCGCAGCGCTTGCCTTCAGTCAGATTGCGGATATTCTTAAGTCTCGTGCCGAAATGCTGTTGCAAGATACCCGCGATCGCAATAGTCTTTTGGGACCAATTGTTAGCACCGATCTTTTTGCTGGTCTAGTGCGGACAACAATGCACTTAGATTTAGATGATTTGATTGAACTGCAAACACCACAAACCTTTAGACCACACGGCCCACACCAATTTTTATCTCCTACTGAGTTGGGTGATTCTGTAGTAGCACCCGTTGAGAAAGCGAATGTTTTGGCAATGCTCGATGAGGTAACAACTTTAGAAGATGTCCGCAATTTGGCATCAGATGAGGATGTCCAAAAATGGCAAAGTGCGATCGCTAACTATCTGATAAATGTCAAAGATGAGATTTCTTTAGTTAAACTGCAACGTGTGTTGCAAATGCCGATGGTAGAAGTATGGTTGGGACTATTGCTGGGTGGGTTTACATTAGAACAGCGTGGTGATTTTTATCACAACCAAAATGTCTGGGTGAAAAGCTCTCCAATCACTAACACCTACCCGATTTGATTTCAAATTTTGAACTTTCAAGCTGCTTTGACACTCAATAAATTCATCACTTCTACTGCTGACAAACCAAATTGTACTCTCTCTCAACAGCCACCAGCAGCAAAGCTTGCAAGGATGACAGATACGGTGAAAGCAAAATCCCCAATTCTTGCAACTACAAAATGCTTGAAACCCTTGATTTATCGTTACAATAGTATTAGTAGTTAACAACCCCCAGAGGGTTAGTCTGAGCGCTATTGAGCTTATTCGTTGTCAGGAGATTTCTTATCTTCTTCGTCATCCTTGTCAAAATTTGTATTGCTGAGGGGGACTTATGGGTGAATCGAAACGCCGAAAGGCAATATTAGGCAATCACTATGGCTTGCCTAATATTTTCAATGAAGTCCAATCAATGTGGACGCAGATTAATTTCTCGCTCAAGCGAGTCAAAGATTCTGATAGTGGATGTTTACTTGTTCAATGTTCTAACAACGACCGAGGATTCCATCAAGACACTATTGCCCAAATTCAAAAAGAAATAGAAAATTGGAAATGTGATTTGGATATTCCTATCTTGATCCAAGTTCTCCCAAGGGGAGTTCAAAATTCAGGAACTAAACTTTTTGATGGGTTCGTTACCCTTTGGTGTAATTGTCCGGAATTTGAATTGTGGCGAGAAATATTTGAAACTAAACTCGATAAGTGAACTTTGTTGCATTAAATTATTGTTTCCTCGCTGCACCATCATTTCTGTTGCCTCCACTCGATTTTGTACTCCCGTTCCACAGCCGCCAGCAGCTTTGCCTGCAAGGATGACAGATACGGTTTGGCTTGTTTCCCCAACCCCTGCAACAGCCAATCCACAGCCTCGTCACGGTTGGTTACTTGATGCAACTGCCGTAACCTCACACATAACTGCTGCATGAATTGGCAATCTTCATCAAGCAATTCCAGTAACTTCAGGTGTTCGATTTTTACAGTGTAGTCGCCGTCCCATGTCTGGACTGTATAACTATATTCGCCAACATGAGTTACCACTCCCCAATAACCCGCTTTACCCCTCAAGTCTGGATTATCTCTGGGCAGAAGAATGCAAATTTCACCAATATGGTAAGGATTGGGTACTTTCGTGCTTTCACGTATCCTATCTACAATATCTTTCACTATGCGACCAGATGGAATCTTATTCCCAGCTTGCTCTACTGCCTGTTGCCATACATCCGCTTGCACAGCCGGTTCCAACTCTGCTTTCGCCAAAAACCGCAATTGTCGTTCGTTGGTCGGCATTGGAATTTGCCGACCATTGGTCGGCAAAAACTTTTGAAGGTTCTCATAAACCACAGTAGCCGAAATCTTCAAGTAAGCCGCGTCACGACTATAATTGAAGCGATCGCGGCAGTATTCTTCAAAACTACGGTGCGTGGAACGGTACAGCCGTCTGTCCCTCAACTCCATCAACGCCTGACCTGCTGACAAAAATGCCCTTTCTACCTGACGTTCCAATTGCAAGCGTAAGCTTTGTTCTTCAAGAGTCAACTCTGTAACTTCAACAGCAGTCACCGTAATCGTTGCTGAGGCTAGGTTGTCTTGGCCAGAAGTATTTTCGGGAGCAGAGTCGGTTGCTGGCTTTGGTTCACCAGATGCCAGAGGGATAACTTTCTTGCGTCTAGATGGTGGTTTGTTCATTGCCCCACCTCCAGGCTGACAGCAGTCGAACAAATATTGATTTGTGTCATCATGAAATATACTGTTTTTATTTATGCCCCCATCTTTTAAATAGGTTGGGGTTTTTCATTGCTTTTTATATTTTGCACCGATGAAAGAATACTTTGACGAAAATCAGTCTAATATCACAGTTAACAAGAAATACTTCAGCTGTCAGGAGCCTGAATTCAATTCTGATTTTTGACTTCTGCCAACTGAATTCAATTTAGCTTATTCTAGAAAATACCCTCTTCAACACATGGGTAAAACAACGGCTAATGCTTGATTATTTGACCGCGAGTATTGCATTTTGGATGACTTTGTTTGGAGTACAAGAGTCGTTGTTAGAATTTCGCCTGGGTTATCTCGGTCGCTACTGGTTTCTTGCGATTAGTGCTAGCTTACTTCTGAGCTTTTTGCTCTCTGCCCCGATTATTATCACGCTAATCATTAGATTTACAGTAGATCCGTTTAGTTTCCCAGGTAATCTGATTCTCTCAGGAATTGCTGCGGCAATCTTTGGTGTGATTCTCACCCTGGCGCAATGGCTGATACTTCGTCAAACCCAGATGACACCGAGAGTTTTTGCACCGATTAATACTGTTATTGGAATTCTCGTTTACTTCCTACTAGTGTGGCTCAATGAGGGTAGTTTGGAGTGGAGCGGTAATCCCATTCAAGGCTGGAAAACTGTAATAATATTTTTGGCTGGTGGTGCAATTACCGGAGCAGCCACTGGTAAAGCCTTGGATTTTTACTGTGAGAGAGTAGAACAGCGATTAATTCAGCTTGAAAGAGACAGGGTAGAAAGAGAAACCAGAGAGAGAGAACGGATAGAAACAGAAAGAATAGAAAGAGAAAAGCTTGAAATAAAAAAGCTTGAAATGGAAATTATAGAAAGAAAAAGACTCGAGAGAGAAATCGCTTTGGAGGAAGAAAGAAAGTGGTATGAAGAACATGGCGATGATGATTTCGATTATGAGGATGATGAAGATGAAGAATAATATCTGAGCTTCGTGTTATCAGTTATACAAAATACTACAATCTTAAATACAATTTCTACTCAATCAGAGTATATTTTAATATGGCTATCAAATACCCTCTTTTACTTGCACTGTTATCCCTCTCTATTATCTGTGTTGGTACGGCTTCCGTCTCTACACTCTATTCACCAATACCAACACCATTAGCACTTATAAAGGGCAACCAAAAGTACCCATCAATCATCTGAGTTTTTCTCTCAACAATTTTACAAAAGTTTTTATTTTCTGGAATAAAAAGCTCTGTAATGTGGTATTAATATGCTAATACACTGATACACCTGTTTGAAGTTCCCTGTCAAATTTAGTCTGGTGTTTACTCGGCTTTCTTTTGCTTTATGGAAAAAATATATGATGTTGTAATTGTTGGTGCTGGCCCCGTTGGATTAGCAACTGCTATTGGCTTACGCAAGCATGGTATAAAAAATGTTCTTGTCATTGACCAAACTCGTGCCTTCCGTCAGGTTGGCCATGGGTTGGATCTTCTCCCAAATGGATTAAAAGCTCTCAAGTGTTTAGATTCTAACGCTTACGAAGAGGTCAGAAAAACTAGTGTTAGGCTCTTTAATCCTCAACAATCTAATAACGAGAAAACTGTTAAAACCAATCAGGAACAAAAACCTCCAAAGACTTCTCCTAGATGGGTTTACAAAAATTTGCAGGGGCAGCTAATTCGGTCAATACCTCTTGGGTTCGACGACTGGTTTAAACATTATGGGGAAGGTCGAGTGTCAGTTCCTTGGTATGATTTGCAGACAACCTTAAGACATCTACTACCTCAGGAGCAGGTTCAAGCTAATCACCGTTGCATCGATGTTGTGGATGAACCAGAAAATGGGTGTGTCCGAATAGATTGCGTATCTAATACAAGCATAGAAACCAACCCCTATGCTCATTGGGCAAACGAAGACAAACATAATGATACACAGTTCGAGAGTTCAAATACTGTTCCCAAACAATTAGAAACAAAATCGCTTCGAGCTAAGTTAGTTATTGCAGCAGACGGGATTAACTCTACAATTCGTAAAGTTATTTACAAAGATAGTCCATATTGTGATTTTGCACAGCCTAAATATTCAGGATTTACAGCAATATCTTGTATGGAAACAGCTGAGATACCAAGTGAACTGTGGACAGAATTACAAGATAAATTTTTTCAAGACTCATCAATTGTAACACTTAGTAATGATCGAGTATTTAGTGATCAACCTTGGATAGAAAAACCAAGGTTGATGTTATTTCGCAAACGAAGCAGTCAAGTTGGATATATCATAACTCTGGCTTTGCCTTTGGATTTATTACAGGGTAAGTCTGGAAGTTCTTTGATTAATTTAGCTGTACAGGAGTTAGAAAAGGGAGGCTTTCCTCACATACTCAAGCAATTAGTGCGTAGCTCTCCCCCTACTAATATGCAGCAGCGCCCATATTACATCCACCGCGCTACCATTTCAGATCCTATCCAAATTCATAGCAAAATTGACATTAATACTGAAGAGTACCCTGTCAAATTTCAACCATCCTGGAGTAGCGGGCGAGTTGTACTGGTTGGTGATGCAGCACATGGAATGCCTCCGTTCACAGCTCAAGGAGCTAATCAAGGACTTGAAGATGCATTAGCTATTGCAACGATTATTGCTAACATCGCTCTCGAAAATAACTGGGATGATAAGCAAGCTATAGCCACAGCCTTTGAGAAATATGAGCATCTTCGACGCCCATTTGTGACATATGTCCAAAAGGCAACATTGACAGGTTTTCCTCACTCATCAAATGAAAAGTGGCAAGAATATCACCAACAGGTATATTGCCGTAATTTTGACCAAGTAGTAGAAGCATTGTTGTGAAAGCCTCTGCGAACAAGGCATAGTTAGGAAGCAGATTAATTTTTCTCCTACCTGGTATCATCTGTACTACTTGAAATAAATAATTTTTCTGAGTTAATTGGACTTGATAATTTTCTTAATACAAATAATAGCCAGACTTTGTTCTATGAGTAGCAAATGCATTTTATTCATTCATTAATCACAAATATAAAAGAGGGGCGTTCAGTGAAACAGCGTGCTACACAATTCTGGAGTATTCAAGGTAGCATACTCTTTTTTTTGCTAGCCTCCCCATCAGTTACAGCACAAGTTATACCAGATAAAACGTTACCCGTTAGTTCTATTGTTACATTACAGGATAATACCAGAGTCATTGATGGAGGCACTATCAAGGATAGCAACTTGTTTCATAGTTTTGAACAGTTTTCTATTCCTACAGGCAACACGGTTTTATTTAACAACGCTCAAAATATTCAGAATATTTTTGGTCGTGTAACAGGCTCATCAGTTTCCAACATAGACGGGTTGCTCAAAGCTAACGGCATAGCCAACTTATTTTTAATCAATCCCAATGGGATTATCTTTGGAAAAAATGCACGATTAGATATTGGTGGCTCGTTTTTTGCAAGTACTGCCAGTGCTGTCAAATTTGCTGATGAGTTTGAGTTTAGTGCTACAAATCCTCAAGCGACACCCTTGTTGACTGTTAGTGCTCCTGTTGGCTTACAACTTGGGAGCAATTCAGGTGCAATTCGGGTACAGGGTACAGGTCAAGGTCTAACTGCTCCAAGTACACTGCGTTCACCAATTATTAGGGGTAGTACCTTAACTGGTCTCTCGGTACAACCAGGTAAAACATTAGGTTTATTAGGGGGTAATGTTACTTTAGAGGGTGCCACTTTGACAGCAGAGGGAGGAAGGATTGAACTGAGCAGTGTTGACTCTGGTATGATCAGCCTTATTCCAATTGTTCAAGGGTGGACTTTAGGATACGAAGAGGTATCTTCTTATAAGGACATTCATCTGTCTCAACAAACCTTAGTAGATACCAGCGGGAATAATAGTGGCTCTATTGCTATACAGGGTAAGCTTATCTCATTAAGCGATGGCTCCATAATTTTAGTTCAAAACCAAGGTTCACAACCTTCGGGCGGTATTAGTGTCAATGCTTCTGAATTACTGAAATTGAGCGGAATCTCTCCAGATGGAAGATTTCCTAGCATCTTGCGGACTGAATCTACAGCTTCTGGAAGTGCAGGAGATATAGACATCTCCACTAAGTGGATGGTTATTCAGCAAGGAGCAGGTATAAGCAGTAGATCCTATAGTTCTGGCAAGGGAGGTAGCATTAATATCAATGCCTCTGATTCTATAGAATTGCTTGGTTTTTCAGCCTCTAATCCTTTTATTACCAGCAACATCACTACTAGTACCTTAACTACTGGGAAGGCAGGAGACATCACAGTGTCAACAGGGCGGTTGATAGCTGAGGATGGCGGAGTGATTATATCTTTAACTCGTGGAATCGGCGCAGGAGGTTCGGTGACTCTGAATGCAACCAATTCTGTACAATTACTGAACTCTGTGGAATTGATTAATTCAGATAGAGAGTATGTTCCTAGCTATTTAGCTGCTTCAACTTTTGGTACAGGAGATGCTGGCAATCTAATAATAAATACATCAAAAATGGTAGTGGGGGATATGGCAACAGTTAATACTTCCACTATAGGCTCTGGCTCTGCTGGAAGTGTTACTATAAACGCTTTCGATTTAGAGATACGCAATAGAGTAAGTTCGTCTGCGATTATACCAGATTCAGACACCCAAAAAGTATTCGGAGTTCCTTCAGTACCAAGTGGCTCCCCTGGAGAGGTAAATATCAATACAGAAAGTCTACGTATCACAGATGGTGGACAAGTTAGCGTTAGCAATGAGGGAACAAGTAGTGATGCTGGAAGGCTTACAATTAATGCTCGGTCAATTACTTTAAATAATAAAAGCTCTATCACTACCGCAACTGCTTCCGGCGAAGGCGGCAATATCGACATCAATACACAGAATTTACAGCTACACAACAGTACTATTAGTGCAACTGCCGAAGGTAACGGTAATGGTGGCAATATCGACATCAATACACAACTCCTAACTAGTTCAGAAAACAGCAGCATAAAAGCTGATGCATTCAAGGGACGCGGTGGCAATATTCGCATCAATACTCAAGGATTGTTTTTTTCTCGTAATAGCAGAATTACAGCCAGTTCCCAGTTGGGAGTTAACGGCACGGTTGATATCAACGGATTTTACGCTAATCCTACCGACATTAAAGCAACGTCAGAAATAGTTAAAGAACCCCCTAAGATGGCTTCAGGTTGTGCTGCACAGTCAGGCACAGGAAGAGATATATTAACTGTGGCTAGCAACAGACCACTACCCAACTTTGACGAGCACCTAGATCCTCAGCCTATCTGGCAGAAGAATTCTGGTTATTCAGTTGAGTCCATTGAACTCCCAGTTAAATCACAGCCGTCAACGATCAAGGAGACTACGAAAATTGTAGAAGCTCAAGGTTGGGTAATAAATTCTAGGGGAAACGTCGAATTAGTTACAACAATACCGAATCAACCGACACCTGGTAGTTTTTTGGCTGCTAGTTCGTGTTCTTCAGTCGGTTCTGTAACAAAACTTTTCCCATAATTAGAAACAAAATAAAGCAATGATTAAATGGAAAACTTGGCTAAAATACATTGTTTTAGGCATTCTAGCTTTATCAATAGTTCTAAGCAAATCATCTCTGTTATCAGCTCAGACTGCTAAAAAAGAAACAAATCTACAGCAGGCTGAACTGCTAACCCAAATAGGCAGAAAACAATTAAATCAAGGTCAAGCAGCAGAGGCTTTTGAAAGTTGGCAACAAGCCACAGAAATTTACCGTCGGATAAAAGATACTGAAGGTATTAGTGGAAGCTTAATTAATCAAAGTTTTGCCTTGCAAAAATTAAGTTTACACTCTCAGGCTTGCAAAACACTTTTGGAAGCTTTGAAGTTAAAGGATTTGATCTGTGAGGCTACACCAAAAGAACCTACTGAATACGAAAAGTTAAAACTAACAACAGCAATCCATAGGCTAAAATTAACGCCAATAAATTTATTAGGTTTACAAAGCCTGGGGCAAGTCCTACGTCTATTTGATAAGCTAAGTGAATCTGAAATAGTTTTGGAAAAAACACTATTACTTACTCAGCAAACATCTTCAGAAAATATTAGCGAGATTTTACTGTTATTAGGTAATACAAAACAGTCCATCTACAAACGACTGCGAGATGAGTATAAGTGGATAGAGGAGCCGCTTTTTAGAGAGACGATTGTAAATCTTATTCCACAGAAGGCACAAGAGTCACTTATTCTATACCAACTTTTGGAGAATAAAGCGAATGCTCCCGTAACCGTAAAGCTACAAGCCCAACTTAACCGTTTGAGCTTATTGTTAAACTTTGAAAATTGGTTAATAGATAGCTCTAAGTTCGCAGATATTCACGCAAAAATAAGTCAGCAGATTCAACCCTTAGCAAATCTTATATTGCAAAATCCTTCAGCGTTTTCTCAATTATCGCTTGAGCAATCTATTCAAGCTAAATTAAAATTTGCTAATAGCCTAAGTAAAATTCAAGAGAAATCTTTGCATTCAACAGCTATTCAGTATGCTACATCTGCTCTACAAACAGCTAAAAGCATTAACAGCCAACAGTTAGAATCTAAAAGTTTAGGCGCTTTAGGTAAGTTAAATGCAGAGAAATCGCAAACATATTTTGAAAAAGCTTTAAACTTAGCTCAGTCAATTAATGCTGTAGATATTGCTTATGAATGGCAATGGCAGCTAGGAGACTTATACCAAAAACAAAGTAAATTTCAAGCAGCAATTCAAGCTTACGGTGCGGCCATTGACAGCCTTACCCAAATTCGCGACAATCTTTTGTCTAACAATTTAGATGCACAGTTTTTCTTTTACGAAAAAGTAGAGCCTGTGTATAGGAATTACATGCGACTGCTGATAGCAGAACAATATCCTAATTTTGAACATCAAGTCATAAAAACTAACCAACAACTTCAAATAGCACAGTTGGAGGATTATCTGAAATGTGGCAAGCTCGACCTTGTTGCCTTAGATAAAATTCATAATCTTGCTAGTGCATCAGCAATTATTCACATTATCGATCTGGACGACACCATACAAATATTTGCTCAACTTCCAGATTCTTCCATACACCACCACTCTGCTGACCCCAAGCTAGTTAAAAATCATGTCAATGCTTTGCTAGACATCCTGCAAAGCAAAGAGCTTGTTTCCAATGGAGAGGAGCTTATTATTTCACATTCTCAAGCACTTTATAAGCATTTAATTGAGCCTCTGAATAAATCTTTACCTCCCAACGGAACCTTAGTATTTGTTTTAGACAAACCTTTTCAAAGTTTACCGATGGGTATACTTCATGATGGAAAAGATTATTTTTTAAAGCAATATAGCTCCTCAGAAACTTTAGGGTCTAGAATGCGCCAACCTCAAGCTTTACCTCAAGAACATTCCAATGCTCTAATTGGTGGAATTTCCACATTTGCTCCTAGCTATAATGACCCTGATGCTCCTCAAGGGTTACACCCTCTACCTGATGTAGAAGCGGAAATAGCAGATGTGAAAAAACAAACCACTTCTTCAGTAGGTTTAATCAATGAAGAATTTAATACCAAGCGGCTTAGTCAAGAATTAAGTAAAAAAGACTTTAACATTCTTCACTTAACAACACATGCTCAATTTAGTTCTATTTCTAGAAGAACGGGATTTTTAACTTGGGATGAGTTACTCAATATTAACCAGTTTGGCACTTTACTAAAAAGTAAAGCTCAAATCCATCAAGATGCAATTGAGTTATTGGTGCTAAGTGCGTGTCAGACAGCCAAAGGCAATAAAATGTCAGCACTGGGAATTGCTGGTGTAGCAGCACAAGCCGGTGCGAGAAGTACAATAGCTACTTTATGGCTAGTAGATTCTAAATCTAGTGCTATTCTCATGAATGAATTCTATAAAAATCTGAAAAATGGTGTTTTTAAAGCAGAAGCTTTAAGACTCGCACAAATCAGTTTAATGAATATGCCTGAGTACAATAACCCCTACCATTGGGCCCCTTACCTTCTTGTAGGAAGTTGGTTATGAAGCTCCACTAATTTTAGTCCCTCTTGTACCTTCTTTAACTCAGCTGGGTTGTTATTAGTTTTCAACAACTCAGCTGCTTTTAAATATTGATGCTTCGCTTCATCTCGCATATCTACCTGAAAATAGCGATCGCCCAGTACTCTGTAAATAGTTGGATTGCGAGTACCTGCTGCAACTACATTGTTTAGCTTTTCAATTGTTTCATCCAAAAGGCCTCTTGATGTAAATACAGCATCCGTGTCAAGAGCAGCTTCATCTGGAGGCAGTTTTAATTTACTAATTTGCTCTACTGCATCTTTAATCCGTGTAATCTCATCCTGTGGTAATAGAGAGATTACTGACGAATCTCCCCCAGTAATTTTGTCATTCTTATAAGCGAAGACAAGAATTTGACATGTTTGCCCAGATGGTAAAGGTTTTTCTTTAGAAGGATAAACCAATTTCGTTTCATTTACAACCCTTTCCCAATCAAACTCATGACAATCCAGTTTTACTTTATAAGAAGTAGTACCTTTAACCGGAAACCAAACAATTTCCGGTCGTGATTTCAATGTTGACATAGTATAAGGATAAATGATTGTCGGCTCATCGTTTCCTTCTGCCCCACCTTTTGGTGTCCTTTGGCAAAAGTATCTGTTACCTATATAGCAAGCAGACCTAAATGAATCAGGTTTTGCACATTCATCAGAGGAAAAAACTCCACTAGATAAATCCAAAACTTTTCCTGTACTGAAACATAAAAATTTAATACTACCACCATTAAAAATTTCTAATTTTTCTCTATCACAAAGCAAGCTTCCTACTTCAAAACGTTTATCGCCTGGAGACATTATTCTTCCACTTGGGTTGCAGCGAACCTGATTCCTTTTAGTTCTTACTAACGGGATACCTGCCAGTATTGGCATATCTTTTATCAGTAGAAAGCTCAAGCAGAGTCCTACTAAGATTTTTGTACTTTTTTTCACTATTTCACATATAAATAATACGCTTGTATAGCGATTCATGTCTGGTGAGGCATACCTAAAATCATATATAAACCATTTTAACTTTGAGGTGTACCTAATCTGATAAATAATCGCTAAATACACTCATTATTACATAGGTTTACTGAATATATTCTTATTTATGTAAAATTTTATTTCTTATAAATATCCATTAAATTCATTTAAAAAATGCTACTTTTTAAGTATGCGGTTGAGTAACTCTTGCCTCCAATTGAAAACCTCTGGCAAACTAGACTTAGCTAACATACACCCTTCTATATAAATTCTAGCTGTGTCAATATTACCCGACGCTTCTTCAACTTGAGACAGCAAGCAAAAAGCATCTGTTCTTCCATCTAGTTTAATCGCTTCCTCTAAATATTTCTTAGCTTGACCTAGCTTATTCTGTCTCAATCTTGCCCAACCTAAATCTTTATACAAAGCTGCTTGTATTTCAGGATCTGTAGTTTCTTTTAACCCTTTTAGAGCTAAATTAACTGCTGCATCATGTTCATTATTTTTATTTTTTAATCTTGATAATGATGCTACAGCAAGCACTGCTTTATCACTTTGTTCAATAGCAATTTTATATTCTTTTTGAGCTAAGTCATATTTTTCCTGATCCTCATAAAATTTTCCTAGGCCGTAATGCGATTCCCAACTGTTAGGCTTAAGCTTAAAAGCTTTTTCATAGCTCTCAATTACACATTTTGAATCTCTTAAATCTTGACAAACTAGCGCTAAGTTACTATATGCAGAGGCATCTTTTGGATTATACTTGATTACTTGGTTAAAATACTTTCTAGCTATTTTAGGATTGTCTAAATTTCGAGAAGCCTTCCCAAAGTAAAATTCTGCCACTTCAACTTTAAGTTGAGGACTAATTTTTATGGCCAAGCTAAAAAACTCTTGTGCTTCTTGAGAATTATTTGCTGCTTCTAACTTTTGCCCTTGAGTTACTAGATAGTTAGCTGCTAAAGGTATAGACAGAAAGACACCCCCAACAAATCCCAAAACCATCAACGTATATTTGCTATATTTAAAAACTTTAGAATTAGCTAATCTATAATTTTTAATTTGCTTAGGCAGTTTTTCTAACCGCTGCAAAATTACTTCAGTCGTTTGCGGCCGCTGCCCCGGCAAGGAAGCCATTAACTCATCAATGAAATCAGCCAAAGGTTTGTCAATCTGCGGTGCTTTATCTCTCCAAACTAGGTTTCCTGTTTTTTTATCTGTTGGCAAATCAATTAGTTGAGTAGCAGTGGTCAAGTAGACAAAAGTCCGACCCAAAGCGTAAAAATCTGACTGGGGTACTGCTTTACCATTAACTTGCTCCAGGGGGGAATAAAGAGGCGTGCTGATAGCTGTAATTTCATATCGTCCTCCCCTACCTGTACTAGTCCCTCCGCTACCACTGACTTTTGCTAGGTAAGTGTCAGTCACTTGCCGGGCTGCACCAAAATCAATTAATGCTAGTTGACCACTTGGCTTAAGAATTATATTAGAAGGCTTAATATCTCGATGAAAAAAGTTAGAGCGATGCACTGTGTCGAGAATATCAACCAAGTGTTGCAGCCATTCCAATGATAGAGATTGTGAAATCGGGCTATTAGACTCTAACCATCGCTCCAAATTTTGTCCCTCAATTTTATCCATAACTAAGCAATGCAATGTTAAGGAATTATTGGAAGGAACAAAAGTAAAAAAATCATCTATGGTGCTTCTAGGAATACCGGAATGGCGGATTTTTTGTAAACAGAGAGATTCCCGCTCAATTAACTCAACCAGCTTAGGCGAGTTCCATTTCAAAACTTTCATGACTCGCTGCTTGCGAACAGGATTCCATTGAGTACCAGCATCATCTACTTCAAAAACTTCAATGTAATTATACGGGTCGTTAGTGAGCGCTCTTAATGGCTTGACTAAGCGAATACGATCATTAATCAGCAACGAAGTCCCACAAGAGAGACATTCTTCGACATGATCAGAATTATGATTTTGGCGGTGATTGCAAAGGGGATTGATACAGTAACTCACTGAACCTCCTTACCCAAAAAGCTCCTAGCATTTATACATAGCGAGTTACGTACACCATATAATGTATATTGCAACACCGTGCTATCACCGCTTAAGAAAAAGTCTTCAGTAAAACTATCAGAAAATTTTATGATACTTTTTTACAAAAAATAGTTAGAACTGGAAGAAACAAAGTATATTAATGTGATGCAATACCCTCTTACAAGTAATCATAGTCTAGGAAAAGCCCTTTATAAAGGTCTTCTAGACCTAGGTAAATAGCAAGTCATGGATTTTAGTGCCGTACAAAAACTGAATTTACCTGCCCTTACCTCAGTTATCCCAAAAGGACGGAGGGAAGGGCAAATATCCTCGGCAGCAGTAACTTTTGAAGCTGCACTGGTTGTAATAGATAATTTAGTGTTTGGCAAAAGAGGCAAACACCTATCTGAAGCAGAAATTATTGTCCTAAAGGGTGCATGGGATGATGATGATTACGAAGAGGTGGCAGAAAATTCACCTTACAGCCTTAACTACTTGCAAAGACGCGTAGCTCCTCCCTTATGGGATTTACTCTCCGAAACTCTTGGCAGTGGAGAGCGGGTTGGAAAAAAGAAGCTGCGGCGTATTCTATTAGAGCAGGTTACTAAAAAGTATCCTATTCTATCTGCGTCAATTGAAAACCAAAGACCCTCTGGCAAGGAACTAGTGCAAGTTATGGGAAGTCACCTGCCTGACATATCCAGTTTTTATGGACGGACAAAGGAGCTAAACCATCTAAAGGAGTTAGTAATAGAGCAGCGATGCGTATCACTCATAGGAGTAGCGGGCATCGGTAAAAGTGCATTAGCTGCAAAACTCTTAACAGAACTTAGTGTAGAATCTCAATCTAGATTTGATTGCTTAATTTGGAAATCGGTGTCCCATGCACCACTACTTCAAGACTTAATAGCCGATTTAGTAGAGCTAACTCAACCCACAGAACCTGAGCCAAGCTTACCTAAATATACTCAGGCAATGCTTACTGTGTTAATCAAGCAGTTGCAATCACAGCGTTACTTCATAGTATTGGATGAATGTGAAGCCTTATTTCAGACAAATAATTTGGAGCAGAGGCTAGAGTATAAACTATTTTTTCGCCGCTTAGTAGAGGAGCAGCATAAAAGCTGCTTACTTTTGACTAGTCGAGTTTGGCCTAATGAGTTCGATGTACTGATAGAAGCTGATCGACCTATTCAGTATCTCAGAGTTGAAGGTTTAGATCCGGATGCGGCCATGCAGTTTTTATCTGCCTTGGGATTGTGCAATGAAGAAAAGCGCTGTAGTCAGTTAATTCAAACTTATCGCGGTAATCCTTTAGAACTAAAAGCAGTTTCCAATCGAATTCACCACTTCTTTGCAAGTAGTACTGAAAGATTCTTTCAAGATCCAACTACACTCGTTAGTAGTCGGTTTCAAGAAATGCTCAATAATATTTTTGGTCAAGTATTAAGCAAAATACAGCGAGAAATTATGATTCATTTAGCAGAGAAAATAGTTTTAAACTTTCAATATATTAGTTTCAGTAAATTATTAATTGAATTAAATCAAACCCAAAATCTATCTATCTCAACATCAGAGTTGATTACAGCACTTGAAGGACTTGAGAAAAATTCATTAATAGAAAGTAGTAAAGACCCAATTACAAAAGAAATTAACTTTACTATACAACCAGTAATAAAAAAGTATATTATGACAGATCCTCTGGGGTTGGTACATACATCGGATGCTTCAACAACATTAGCAATTGCATCTTAAGAGAGGTAGCTATGATTGTAGGCAACCCAAAACTAACAATTAAGATTAACAAACTGTCACAACCCAAGACCATAGAGAATGGTTGGCAACAGTTTGACCTAGACTGTGACGGACGCATCATAACAATCACAGTTAAACCAAAGATTTACAATAAACTGATCGATGATACCAGTAATTACCCACTGTGGGTAACAGCGATGTCTAACGACAAGCCGCGAAGCATCTACGCAGGTAAACTCGGTCAGTCAACTGAGTATGGGTTCGTGTTAGAAGAACCCAGCATACAAGTTTTCGAGCGCAAGCCTAAGGCAGAAACAACGTTTGCGGTAGGTGCTGCTTCTTGAAAAAGTGATTACCCAACTAGGGTAAGCTGAAACCAATACTGATAAATATGGAGGAGTCAAGCACAAAAAAATCAGAATCTCGCTAGATACGGAAAGACCACAAGTTATGTAAAATCAAGCTGATTGCGTAAAGGAGGAAAAGGTGAAGATACAACAGTACGACAACTTAACGCACAAAGCGCCACTAAGGAGTAGCGCTTCGTGCGTGGCTTAAATTTCATATAACCTCAGAGCGGGGTTATCTCACGAAAACCAAAGCAGTGGTAGATAAAGTTTGGCGACTTTCCCACTGACTGGTCAGACGAGATTGAATCCGCTGCTTCTCGTATTATACGAGAAGCCGCACGAAACTCACCAGTTTCTTGTGGCAATTTTTGTTGTTGAAATTCATAAGTTTCTGTAAAGTTAAGTTTGATTAAGAAATATCCCGAATTTTGTAGCAAAAAATAGTAGCAGCGTGAATAACAGTTATCAGTTGGAATTCACAGTCCTTGATAATTGTCAACTGTTGACTGATAACTGATACAACCCCCTCTGAGCTTGTCAACCAAGTTATCAGGGGAAAATATCATGACAAACAGAGAACACCCCAAGAGCGCAGTGTTAAAGCGCATGGGGTCGAGTACAACTTTCGTATGGCAATTTTGTGCTGTGACGAAGGGAAATTTTCGGAATATCCAGGCTAGAGCAAGAGTTTCGCAGCTTGAAAGAGTTCTCCCCAAAAAATTCCTTGGAGAGAACCGATGAACGCAGCGACAACTGAATATCCAAACAATCTCACGGCAGCGGAATACCATGAGTTGTTAGCTGGTAGCGCCATTCATCCGGCGTTGATTAAGCGCAACTTCTTTCACGTTGAGGGAGAATCAGTTTATGATTTCCTGTTCATATCTGATAAAATCCCACGCAAGAATGCGGGTCGGGTAACAGATGGATACATAAAAATGTATCAGCATCTATTACTAGGTGGGACGTGGATTCAGTCACTTGACCCCTTTAAAAACTGGCAACCAATGGAGTGGGGGCGGATTAAGCCCAACTTCCCTCGCATTGATTGGCAAAAAGGGAAACCCGTCAAATACGAGTCACCCCCCAAAACCCCCAACCGCGTTACCTACTTTGATGTCGCTAACCCCATCTGGGACAAAGTTGCAAAGCGTTATTTAATTAAGCGCTATCATTCGCTTTTAGCATTGCGCTTGCTGGATAAGCTTAATCCGCTAATATTTTGGGAGTGGATAAAGCAACATCCAGAGATTCCAATTATCTTATGCGAGGGCGAGAAAAAAGCCGCTTGCTTGCTTAGTTTAGGGTTTGTAGCGATCGCACTTCCGGGAATTTGGAACGGGCGGGTCGGAAGACGGGATTTTGATGAACGATTGCATCCTGACTTAGTACCGATGGCTCAGGCGGGACGCAAGTTCATTATTTTATTCGACTACGAAACTTCTTCTAAAACTAGGTGGTCGGTGTTTCAAGCCACTGTTCGCACTGCAAAAGCAATCGAATCGGCTGGTTGTGAATGTGAAGTTGCATTACTGCCGGGGACAGAAAAAGGCGTTGATGATTTTGTGGTTGGTCGCGGTGAAAATGCTGATGCTCTACTGACTGCGATCGTAGACGATGCCAAATCACTTGCCGATTACCAGCGCTCGTATCGGGCGAAAAAATGGGGACTAAGTAAGTACAAACCAGATGTCACTATTAATATCAAGTATCTCTCTGAGGCTTTGTGCATTCCTGAACTTGAAGAAAAATGCTTGAGAGTGCCTGAGCTTTATGAGCTTGAAAAGGAACAACTTTTCACGCCATCTATAAAAGGACATCCTCCAAACAAGGAGTCTACCGATTCTGGCGGAGTTGATTCATCCAAATCGAAGAAATCCCCTACCTTCAATTTCCCAAAATCAGGACTAGTCGTACTCTGGAGCGATATGGGCACTGGTAAAACCCAACTCATGCGCTGGTGGCGTGACCAAAACCCCGACGCGCGGTTCCTCAACAATGGGCATCGGGTTAACTTGCTGAAAAATCTTGCCGAACGACTCAAAACTGCCATGTACTCCGACTTGGGTTACACAGGTTTAGCCCAGGCCCAAGCCCTTAGTATTACTATTGACAGTTTGCATAAGCTGAATACCCAGTCTCTCACCTACGGCTGCATATTTATAGATGAAGCCTGCCAATACCTCACCCACCTACTACACAGTAATACTTGCAAACAACATCGCGCCGCCATCTTGGAGGTACTGGAATATATAGTATACAACGCGCCGTTAGTGGTGATTGCCGATGCACACATGGATGATTTAACGGTAAACTTCTTTCTTGCAATGCGACCAAAAGGTGAAGTACCTTACATCATTAAAAACGAATGGCGAAACGGTTCACGCACAATTTATTGGTACGAGGGGGATAATTCAAGCGCCATAGTCGCCCAAATCTCGGCAGCGCTGATGCTTGGTGAGAAAGTCATGGTTGCAAGTGACAGTAAGCGTTTCATCAAAAAACTCGACAAATCCTTTACTATCAAGTACGAAAAGGCAGGAGAAGGGGTGCATGGTAAAGGGGAAGGGGTAAAGGAAGAATTAACAGATTCCTCCACCCTTTCCCCCTTACCCCTTACCCCTTGCCCAGTCCGTAGGACTTCATACCGCATTTGGTCGGTTCATTCCGATAATTCTGGCAGTGATGAGAATGTCGCTTTCATCAAAGATATCACCAACGCCGTCAAAAACTTTGATGCCTTGTTCACCTCTCCCAGTCTCGGTACTGGGGTTGATATTTCTGAGTATCATTTTGATTTAGTGTTCGGTGTGTTTCACGGCGTTTCCCAAACTGCTACCGAATGTGCCCAACAGCTTTACCGTTATCGTCCAAAAGTCCCGTTTCATATTTGGGTGGCCCCGCGTCCTCCCTTTGGCTACCAAGATACAAACGCATCCAAGATTAAAGAGCGCTTGCTCCAAACCAATGAAATGACCGCTTTTCTGTTGCGGATTGACCGTCAAACAGGCAAACGCGGAGCAGAGAAAGATTGGGCGCTTGAGGCTTACTGCCAAATTATGGCTAACCGCCACTATTCTCTTAATAATCTGCGTGATGATTTGCGATCGCTCCTCACCGAAATGGGCAATACCTTTATATATGTGGGCAGTGATTCAGATCCTCAATCTCTTGAAAGTCTTAAAGCAGCAGCACAAGCTTTAGATAGTGCCCACAATTCGGCTGTTGCCAAGGCCAAGAATATTACTTTGAGCGAGTACCGTGCCCGTCAGAGCAAAGATTACCTTGACCCTAATGAAATTTTTGAATGTGAAAAGTTCCGCATTTCTGATTCTTACGGCATCGAAGTAACCGAATCACTCGTAGAAATGGATAAAGGTGGTCGCTTAATTAGAGCAATTGCTGGACTTGAGGCCATTTTAGCCCCACCCGAAGAATCTTTTACTGACCCCAAAACTGGGCGAAGTTATCCCACGCCACCAACAATTGTCACCCAAAAAGACCGCGCCGAACGGGACAATTTACCTTTGTGTATCGACTGGGGTAATTATTCCGCACGGTGGCTGGCTAGATTTAACCTGGGGCTGCATCAGATTCTCTTAAGTTTAATGAAGGGTGATGAAGTTACCGCCGACGATTCCACCTTGCTCAAGATGACGGCGATCGCCAAAAATTGTGCTGCTCACGTCAAAGCAATTCTTGGGTTTACTATTCCCCTAGACTGTAAACCTATTTGGTTGCTAGCGACTCTTATAGAACAGCTAGGGTTAAAACTGACTTTCCGTAAGCAGGGTAAACGGGGTCAACAGGTGAAACTTTTCTCTTTATCTAAAGAGGAATTAGAATTTGCAATGCATGTAATTGCTCATCGCGTGGAAAAGCGTAATCAAAAAGAAAATCGAACCTATTATGCCCCCCAAACTCCTGCTGTGTATAGTGTAAACCCCAATCAGCAGCCCGTATCCACACCCCCCCCTGATGCTATAGGGAACTCCCATTGCCAGGGAGAGGATACTACCGAATTTGAGTCGCCTCCGACCGATCGCATTACGCTACTCCATTGTGTGGAAATGCTACGCTCTGGCATTAAGCAGGGGGTGGAGACGATTAAGGGCATCCTTAAGCGATGGGTTGAGGATTTGCGCTGGGATACGGTGCTGGAACTTGAAGCGATCGCTCCTGATGAATTGCGACTTGTCGAGGCTCAAATCCCGGAATTTTACGCCTTGCTGAATGAAGAGGTGTTGCCTGTGGAAGGATAAAGTCGGCGATGTCGAAGGTGGGCAAAGCCTTGACTCAGCTACGTAAATAAAGAGCAATCTGTGCCTCATTTTTATCATTGGCTATGGCTTGAGGTGTTGCCGATAAAATTGTCAATGGCTTTTTGGGAAAAATCACTTTAAGCTTTATTAGTGAATGATCCTGTCTAGATCAACTAAATCATATTTCCTGATCTATCACTCCGATGATAACTTCGTGTTATCCGCATTTTGCATGTCTTGATTGTTGCTGCTAATTGATGGCGGTGATAGCATCGATAACGCCGCGATCGCACCCCGGACTTGGGATGGTTCCACCTCCAAATAATTTTGCAGTTGCTCCAAATTGCGATGTCCACTGATTTCTTGGATGACTCTCAGAGGGATTTGGGCATTGCTCATGAAAGTAAGTGCAGTTCTGCGGCAACTGTGTGTGCTTGCTCCTTCGATGTCCGCACGTTCGCAAGCTTGTCGGAAGATCAGGCTTGCATATTCTGAGTGCAAGTGACCGCGCCCCCATCGACCAGGAAACAAAAAACCGTCACGGGAGTTTGTCGGTTTGTAAGTAGCTAAGAAGTTCCTTAGTTCTGACAAAATCGGAATGCTGCGGGTAGCTAACTTTCCCTTTGTATTCCCTTTACGGATGATCAGCTCTGCTCTGATCCGTCCCTTGCTGTTATAAACATCTTTAATTTTTAGGGTAACTGCCTCATTGACGCGGCAACCCGTGTACAGCATCACGCCTATTAGGGTTCTGTCTCGCTCTGTGGTTAACCCCAAAGTAAACAGACGCTGGATTTCTTCTGCCGACAAAACCTTTGCCTTCCCGTGACGGTCAATTTTCACAGCCCCGAACCCCCGATAGTTAATCATTATCGCCGATGCTCCCGTCCCAGGATTTATTTCGATGAAAAAAGTGTGGAACTGTACTGCAATGTGTACTAGTTTCTCTACCGTTTCCGTTTCCCTTTCCCTGTTCACGGACAAAGTGAAAATTGTGGCAGTTTGTCAGCAACAGAATACCCCCGTCACCTGTAGCCAGAACTGTGTACTAATGCTGTACTATTCCCCTGCCATTTAAGCGCACTGGAGAAAAAGCCGATTGCCATTTGGGACTGCCATCGCTCGTGCTGCACAAGCAATAATCACCTTTACATGATGCGGTCTAGTGATTATCAAGACAAGTGATGCGCTGACTCAATCACTTTTCGTTTCAGTTTACCTAGTAGTTCGCCAAGTGAACTTGGCGGGGTAAAGGGTAAAGGGGAAGGTGGGGCCCCCTCTGGGGATAAGGGGCGGGGGGAAAGGTTTCAAATCCCTTACCCCTTACCCTTTCCCCAGCCATCACGCAGCATTTTTGGGTTGGCAGACTACTAGACACTACCTTTGTTCGATGCAGGCTGGGATCTTTTTTTTGTGGTTCCCCCTAAAAATACACCTCTAAAAGAAAAACCTAAAATAGGTGAAAAAAATAAACTAATAATGACTTTATAGTTAATAAGTGATGTATTAGGTCAAAGAGTATACTCTAGCATTTGAGTATACAAATATTACAGGTGTAGGTTTGGGTTAAAGAAAATGGGCAAAGGTGCTTATATTAAGAAACTTGTACAAAATTCTTCCCTGCTTCTGTTGCTTTCATGCCAAATCAAGCTTATCGGAATAGCCCGTTTTTTAATCGCTATCACGCCATAAAACTATAGAGTCATTTTTAGTTTATTTTTGAGAGTGGTGTGATTGCTTATAAAAAATTCTTCAAGAAATGGGTAAAACTTGCGTGCCAAAAACTCAAACTGTTCTGCAATTGATTCCGAACTTGTCCTGAATCAATTTTCAGGGTGAACGCCAAGATGCTCCCTGATGGCCGAAGGGACTTTAGCTGATTGCGAGTTAGTTTATGAGGTCGTAAATTATACAGTTAAAAATACAACTTTAACATCGAACGAAATCCCCGTGCTGTATCATGATGCTTGTCTAGGTAAATAAATATGTTGTTGTTAGGCTTATTTAGCCTGTTTACCTAGATGAGTATAATGCAGAAAGCTTTACTGCATAGCGATGCCTACAGTAATTATAATTGCGTAAAGCAAAGTACTTTAAATTACAAAAAATACAGTAATACAGAGGGCATAAGGGAAGGCACAGACATCGTATGGCATGGTGTTCTGCAAATTCCCGCTCCTTTTAACACCCTCGATCTTGGCTCATATAAAGGATTAGTTTTTCAGAATCATAATTAAGTTTTTGCCGACCAATGGTCGGCAAATTGCGATTTTCATAGAGCGATCAGCTACGCTCTTGCGGTTATGCCATCCCTTAGTATAAGCATGAAGTAATCAATGACTGCAAAAATTAAGTATAAAAAACTACAAAATTTTGCGAAATAACTGATGTGCGTGAGCAAAACTATTTACTGGCTGAACTAACTTAGAAACGGCGATCGCTGTTGACTGCGCTGCTCACATCAAAAATTTTGGGTTTCACTGTTTCCTCTGACCCCAAACCGATTTGGCTGGTGGTGCTGCAATGGGAAGCGATCGCTGCGCTGGACTATGCTGGACTATTTAGATATCTGTGGCTGGTGGTGCTGGAATGGGAAGTAATTGCGGAGGTTGAATTGTGATCTCTCTAACAACTAGTGCCTGATTTTTACTACGATTGCGTTTTCTTCCATTCGTCTACTGTTAAGCAAGTTTTCCCAGTGGGTATTAATCCTGTAGTTGCTGACACACCAAAATTTTTCAGCGCATAATTTTCTACTTCTGCATCCTTAAAAGCCTGTTCCACGACCTTTTGCTTCTCTTCTTTTGACAAAACTTCAACTTTTACATTCTCTGGCGTAGGAGTAGTGCCTGTTTTCTTGAGCATGAAATTTTTCACATTGTACAAGCCTTCTTCTCGCGGCTTCCCTAAATTTAAGCACCCTCTTGATTTGACGAATAATCCTGTAGTCCAAAAATTTCTTACAAAGTCCTGTTTGTTAACAAATTGGACTCCATTCGCTCCCCACACATAGACAGGCTGGAAATATCCCTTAGTTGGAGGGATTTTGGTTTCGTTGCACCTTGTTCCGTTTTTGTACGGAGCGTTCCCGTCTCCGCATACCTTCCAAGTTATTCTATATAAGTTAGGTGTCTCTTCTACATATTGCCTTATTTGCTCCTGTACTTCCTTATCTTTTTGGCTTTGCTCATCATCACTTGCCGCCGCATAAGCCTGTTTTAAGTCATTCTCTGCCTGAGCAACCTTGTCCGCATTAGACTGGCAAGCTCCTAAGTATAGTCCTACACCTATTGAAACAAGTGCTGCCAATATTTTTCTTTTATTCATAAATACTCCAACAAATGATGCGTGAAAATTAATTCCCAATTTCCTTGCTTGACCAAATATCTACTTCTAACAAATGCTGAAGTACAAGCTGCAAGTATTATCAAAACAGAATTCAGGAGTCAGTTGTCAGGAGTCAGTATGAATTGTGTACGAGTGGCGAATGAATAAATGGGTTTAAAACCCCCACAAAACTAGAATTTTTGGTGGTCTTAAATCAATGGTGGGTCTGAATCCCCCATACTCTTTATTCTGACTCCTGACTCCTGAATTCTGAATTCTTATTCAAACATATTTGTTCTATACATGCAATCAAGTTTTAACAGTTTTTAGTTATGATGCAAAACATAGTGAGGTATCGAAGGTAAAGTTCAATTTATGGAGAGCAGGGATACTTAAACAAGTCGGAAGTCGGAATGGGCTAACGCCCCGCTCCGCTAACGGAAGTACAGTTTTGTAACGGGGATTTTAATTAGGCTCTTAACTTAAACCCCCAAACTTTATTAAAGCTAATTTTGACGTTTTACACCATAAAAATAGTCAATAGTCAATCCCCCATATTTGGCACTTACTGAAGATGTTGCACAAAGATTTATACTAATTAATGATTAAGGATGTGAGTATATCAAGCACAAAGACTGATAATACAAGAAAGAGATTTTTATCTACGTAGATGATTGCTGTTAGAAATGTTTATACAGTACTACAGTTCTGTTTTTTTCCGTACCAGAGTACGTGGATTTTGGGGTTGACTTATTTAAGAATGTGCCTATCCCTCAAGAGATCGTTCAGGAGAACGAAAGCAGATGCGTACTGACTACGGATACCCAGATTTTGCTGCTTCACCAATAGGAACACTTTTACCTGACCCAAAGGATGACAGGGCGAAAAAAGGCACACTCACACTCATGGGTGTGACTGGTGTGTTGATGATAGCAGAGATGTCCGTCCACAATATATTGATGGGTGGATTTATGATTGCGTCTGCCATCATCATTGCCTTGCCGAAACAGTCACAAGCATTATTTACTAACTTCGATAAAGTACAACGAAAGTATGGAGTTAATCTCTATGCTGTGTTGTTTGCGCTGTTAGCAGTAATTTGCCTAATTGATTTTGCGGCGGCTCCAGCTAATGCTCAGTTCTTCAATAATGCTCAAACTTGGATGACCACCACTTTTGGTAATGCCGGCAATGGACAAACAGCAGCAGTTATCGCGCTTTTTTTCAATGTATTGAGAGCTTTATTCCTATTATATGTTGGGATCAGTCTAGTTAGGATTATTCAATCTGCACGGAATGATGAAGACTGGCAGACACTAGCAAGAACTCCATTAATCATAGTTATGGCAGTTTTTGTTGGAGATTTAATTACTGGCTTGATTGTTCAGTAAAAAAGCTTTTTCAGTTATCAGTTATTGATAAATACGTATTTGCATTAATAGCTGATAACGAAGGCAGGAGGCAGAGGGCAGAAGGAAGGTTCGCCTCAGTTGGAGATTCAAACCCCTCTTGATTTGGAGCCACCAAAAACTCTAGTTTTGTACGGGTCTTAAACCCTTGCTCATTCTAATCGTGCAGACAGATCGGACAATCAGAGAAGGAATAAATTCCTTCTGCCTCCTGCCTCCTGCCCTCTGCCTTCTTTTGATAACTTTTTATTAAATCAATAAGTATGTCAACGAAACATGATTTTCGGACAGTAAATAGGATTTTAGGAGAAAGACCAAGGCTAGGGCCATTCCCTGCTGACCAAATATTTGCCTGGACATTAATAGCAGTAGTCAATGTATTTATCTTTAATTATCTACTGAAAACAAGTTGGCTAGGTACAGGATTAAGTATTGCTTGGGGATGGGCAACATGGTGGACAATTTCTACAAATAAAGACTTTTTCGGTAAGTTCGTCAGCGTTCCTCGGATTAGTAGGGGATATATGAGATTTCAATCAATACAACAGAATTCGGAAGTCGGAAGTCAGAAGTCGTCAGAAAAATAAGTTCTAAGCTCTAGTTAAATTTCAGTGATTGGTAAAGTTATGCCAAATTCTTCTAAGAAAGTTAAAGATAAATTAGGTAAAGTCGCATTAGAAAAGGAGCAGATTAGTGTTGTGAAAATGCTCACTCCCTTTGAAGATATTATCCATTTAGCGGGTATTTGCGACCTAAACTTAGGAGGTAGGCAGGGCGTAGGCGCATTAATTCTCAAAAAAGGTGAAAACATTCAAATCAAATTCTGCTTTGATTGTTTAGGGATTCATCCAAATTTAGAATCATCGCAAATGCTACCGATCTTTGAGGGCATAGAAGCGGGACTAAAAGAAATTCCCGAAGGCGAAAGTCTTACAATACACTTAGGGTCTTTTACCTCGGATTATTATAGACAAAAGGAACTATCTTCTTTAGAGTCAACTTGCTCTCAAGATCAGTTAAAGCTATTGATTCGCAGTGAAAGATTGCGAGTTAAAGAATTAACTCAAAGTGGTACTAGAAAAAATAAGTTTCTCAGATTGTGGTGTACGTACACTGTTATTGATGACGATGAACGTTCTGATGATTTTATCGAATCGATTATCAGAAAATTAGAAAAAGGTTGGTTTTCTTTTACTGGGGAAATTCATGCCCATAATAATACCAGAATTGAAAATATCCTCCAAAATTCCTTTAGCAATGGTTTTTTGCAATGGTCAGCCATACTAAGTAATAAAATGAAACTTGGTATTAGGGTGCTGAGTGCCCAAGAAATATGGGAAATAAATTGGCAGCAATTAAATCTGTCATCGCCACCAGCAATTCCTAATCCTCTAAAGATAGATTCTGCCGATGGACTAGTAGAAACTCAAACTAGTGATTTTCATATCCGCCACCATCTGTTAGAGAATGAGGAGTCTATGCCATTCTTTGATAGGAAATGGGTAAAAATCCAAAATAAATATATTGGGGCGCTCAACTTCAGCCAAAAGCCAGGGGGGTGGTATGACGAACAAGCCCAACTGCGATATCTATGGGAATTAATCTCTAGAGATAGTATTTCTGATACAGAAATTATTTGTCAGGTAACAAAGGCAAATCAAACTATCTCTAAAACTAACTTACAAAGGATCACCAAGCAATCAATTACCAGCACTTCTTTATCTACAGGAAAAGGGAACATTGATGTCAAGTCAGGCATGAATATTGAAGAAGCGGTAGAGGCGCAGAAGACAATATATAAAGGTAGTGTAGTAGTGCATACCGCAGTTGCTTTTCTCGTCCACCGCCCAACCCCACGGGAATTAGACGAAGCTTGCCGATATCTTGCCAGCTATTTCTTGCGTCCGGCGGTAGTTGACCGGGAGATTGAATACGCCTGGAAGACATGGTTGCAGTGTTGCCCATTTGTTTGGGAGCCGTTGTTAACCAAGCCTTTTAACCGCCGACTGCCATATTTTAGTTCGGAAGCACCAGGGCTGATGCCATTGATCAGGACTGCTACAGGCGATCGCGCTGGCTTTGAGTTAATTGCAGAAGAAGGCGGCACACCAGTACATTTAGACTTGTACCAAAACCACAAGAATTTGGCAGTCTTCGGCGCAACTCGTTCAGGTAAATCTGTTCTGGTGGCAGGTATTCTTACCCCGGCACTTGCACAAGATATTCCGGTAGTGGCACTAGACTATCCCAAGCCAGATGGGACATCCACTTTCACCGACTACACCAATCTGCTGGGTGAAGATGGGGCATACTTTGACATCTCCAAAGAATCAAACAATCTTTTTGAACTACCTGATTTGCGCTCTCTAGATGCAGAACGTCAAAATGAGCGATTGAACGATTTTAAGGAATTTCTGAAATCAGTGCTGATTACAATGGTGATGGGGACGAGCATGATTGGTGTGAGCCCAACGATTACCACCAATATTGAGTCAATCATTGCTTTAGCTTTGAAAACATTTTTTAATGATGATGAAATTAAATCACGCTACAAGTCAGCAATACATTTTGGATTTGGGACTCAATATTGGAACGAGACTCCGACACTCAAAGATTTTTATAATTTTTGTTCTCCAGCTTTCATACAATTAGATTCTATTGCTAGTAAGAGTCAAGAGATTTCCGAAGCCTTAGAGCAAATCAGGCTGAGAATAAATTATTGGTTAAGTACCAGGGTAGGACAATCAATCTCACGCCCATCCAGTTTTAGAACTAATGCCAAATTGTTAGTATTCGCTTTACGTAATTTATCGAGTGAAGCTGATGCTGCCATACTCGCTCTTAGTGCTTATGCTGCTGCATTACGTCGCGCATTATCATCAAAAGCTTCGATCTTCTTCCTTGATGAAGCACCAATCTTATTCCAATTTGATGCGATGGCTTCGTTGATTGGGCGATTGTGTGCCAATGGTGCGAAGTCTGGTATCCGCGTCATCATCTCTGCCCAAGAACCAGAGACTATATATCAGAGCGCATCTGCACAGAAGATATTTGCCAATATTACTACACGTTTAGTAGGCAGGATTCAATCATCAGCCGTTGACCCGTTCATTGTTCGCTTTAAATATCCTACCGAGATCATCAGGGTCAACAGTACAGAAGCTTTTTATCCAAAAAAGTCGGGGATTTACTCACAATGGTTGCTTGATGATAACGGCAAACTCACATTCTGTCGCTATTATCCTGCGTATTGTTTATTAGCCTCAGTTGCTAATAATCCAAACGAACAAGAATTACGCAGTTTGTTTCTCAAGCACTATCAAGATAATCCTCTACTTGGGTTAGTCAAATTTAGTGAGGATTATATCAGAATGATTCGGGGGGAAGAGTTATCAGAATTAGCGAAGAATTTACTTTCAAAATCACATACAAGACAGGTAGCTTAAATGAATTTGCGGACAATTGGGGTAATACTTTCTGCTACAGTTGGCAGTTTATTGATAGCAGCACCTAGCTATGGCGTCAGCATCAACGATTTTTTTAGTTCTATCGTATCGGATCTTCAAGGAGAAGTTTCGGAAATTCAAGCATGGGCCAAGGGTGAGATTAACAGTGCTTGGGGTGACATCAAAGAAAATGCGTCAGCTGCAATTGATAGTTCTATTGGACAATTGGGTGCGCCTGACCCAATTGCTTCGGCTGAACAATTGAAAAATACGCTCAAGGATGATTATTCTTATCCTGTCGCCCAAGAAAAAGCACAGAAGCTAGAGCGTGAATTGACGCTTGGCTCGATTGCCAGCGTGATTGGAAAAAAAGGACAGCAGCAAACTCAAGAGAAAATTGATACTACTGCACAAATCGCTAAACTTGCAAAAGGTATTGCTGATGAGGCGCAGAATATGGACGCTTCTCAGAATGTTCTCAAAGCGATGGCTGCTCAAAACGGCTTAATTGTGTCAATGTTGGCACAGCAGCGTACTGATTCTTTATTAGCCCGACAGGACAATGCTTACTCTAACTTGATGCTAACGCAAGTAGCGGAGCATCTTGATTCCCAAAGGCAAAAGGAGAACTCCCAAGAAGATGGCAGATTGTCTCTAGTGCATGAAGTCGTACTTAATGCACGGTTAAATGCGACATCTGCTGACGACTAAAGGTTTATGAAGAAGAATTCAGAACTCAGGAGCAAAGCAGGAGTTGCTCCGCCAAGGCGTCAGAATTGAGCATTAATTCTGTACGAGTGGTTGATAAAAGGGTGTAGGGGGTAGGGTGTAGGGTGTAGGGGAAACAAGCCACCCACAAGGGGTGGGGTCTTAACCTACCTTCGGATACAAGGATTTTTTCGCCCACGTTCGCGCAGCGTCTCGTAGAGAGGGGCGAGGTTTTAAACCTATCTTCGGGGCTATTTTTTCACTACACCCCATACCCCACACCCTACACCCGCCCCGAAGGGTTGATAAATATTGGTCAAAAAAGGATATTAACTATGTACTATTTACTAGCCAAATTAGATGGTGGCGATTTAGCTGATTTAGCAAAAGAAAATTCAGCTTCAGTAGCGAAAGGATTTGACGAATTGTGGGTTAATACTCTTGATGGAGGCGTATACTGGGCAGTTTGTGACGTTGGTGCTTTATTCGCTATAGCAACACTAACTTTCTTTGTCGTTGAATGGACAAAAAAAATGATGGCGGGGGAAGAACAAAGAGCTTATACAGATTTTATTTGGCCGTTAATAGTAATTGTTTTGCTATCTAATAACGGAAAAGTTTTAGGTAATTCAACATTAGGAATTAGGAACTATATTAATAATGTAAACAATATAGTTCTTAGTAAGGCGGCGGCAGGAATTGATCTCAAGAAAGCATACGAAAGTGCATTAGGCACTGAAGCTGCACGTAGCGCTATCGGACTAGCTGTTAGTAAGTGCAAAAATTCATCCTTAAGTCAACAAGAGCAGATCAACTGTTTAACAAAAGCGAAGGAAGATTTAACGAAGACATATCCCGATAAATTTAATAAAAATAATGGGGTATTTTCTTGGTTTATCGATGCGATTGATGGCGCTATCGATTCTTACAAGGACGTAGCTCAAGGAAAAGCTACAGTTACAGATGTAATTATGTCTCCCATTAATGCCTTTGTCGGGTCGGCGATAACAGACGTAATTACTATCATTTTAGTCGGGATGAATGGGGCTTATCAATGGGGAATTGAACTGACTATGCTCGTAACAGCACTGCTGGGGCCTGTAGCTGTTGGTGGTTCTCTGCTACCTTACGGAGCTAAATCAATCTACAGTTGGTTAGTCGGATATTTCAGTATAGGTTTTGGCAAGCTCTGCTTCAATATCATTGTTGGCTTCGCTGGGCAATTAGTCGCTGATTCTAAATCTTATCAGCCAATGTTCTTCCTATTTACAATTGGTATAATTGCGCCATTCTTAGCTACAGGTTTAGCGGCTGGTGGTGGCATTTCTGTTTTAGTTCAAATTAATAAAGCTGCTGAAACTTATAGTTCAATTGCCATTGAGGTTGCTAAAGGTGTTGCTACTAAAGGTGGTAGTTTAGTCGGAAAATTAGCTAAATAAAACGTAAGAATTCAGCACTCAGGATTCAGAAGCCAGAATTTAAAAGCAATGAGTGCATAACTCTTCCATTGATTGAAAAGAATTCACTCTTCTTCTCCAACATTCTGATTCCTGAATTCTGACTCCTGAATTCTGACAATAAAACCTATGCTGAATCAAAAAAGTAAAACTCAACCCAGAGAACCATTGCAACTACTTAGTTACAACAAATACGTGACAACACGAGTAGGAATAATCTCTTTAGTTGGGTTTTCAATGGCGGGATTTTCCCTCTTATTACAATTTCTCAATTATGGGGCAATCAGCATACTAAATCAAAAGCAATTAGCCTTGGTACAATTATCATCAGGTGAGACGATTTCCGCTAGGGCAGTAGACCCAGAGCAACGCTCTGATGAAGTTATTAGAAAGTTTATTTCTGATACCTTCATTAAGATGTTTAATTGGGATGGGATAGTACAAGTTTTCAATGAAAAAGGCGAACCTATTACTAAACAAGATACTGGGGTAGAAGTAGGCAAGATTAATAATAAATCTAATAGTCGAGTCACAAGTAAAGCTTATGATGCTGCCTTTGCTTTGAGTGAAAATGGAGGATTTAGAGCCGCATTTCTGAAAAAATTAGCCTCAATTACTCCCACGGGCATATTCAATGGTGATACGCAAGTATCTTTAATCCCTAGATTTATTTCACAGCCACGGCAACTCAGAGATGGAAAATGGGAAATAGATTTTATTGGGACGCTCGTAACTTTTGAACGTAGTGATAATTCCGGCAAAGGGATTACTTTTAATAAAACCATTACACTTTCATCAATTTCTAATCCAGAGTATATCCCAGCTAATACTAGCGAATTAGCTAAGAAAATCTATACCACCCGGAGAGCCGGATTAGAAATTACCGAAATTGTCGATTTAGATTTGGGCAAAAGAAAATGAGTAAAGAGAATAATAAAAATGGGTCTGTATCGACTTTAGAGGATTTGCTTGAAATAGATGATGTTAATAAAACTAATGGTAAAAAAGCACCAGAACCGGAAAGTTTATTAGTAGCGACTAAGCACACATTTGTCACTTCTCCTTGGTCAAGACTAGCAATAATTGCTGTGCCTTTTGGAGTTGGGTTTTTAGCGATATTTTTGATGCTCAATGGCGTTTTCAATCCCGCACCAGCACCAAAGATTGCTCAAAAGCCAGGGGAAACTATTACTGCTACAGAACAAACACAAGATGATGAGGGGGATGGTGATGCGCGTGCAAAACTTGCTTTGTCGGATCAAGAAGATGAGTTAGGTCGCATTAACAAAAATAAATTTGACCAACCAGCGCCAGTACCAGTTTCAGTAGACCAAAAAGTTGTGCCATCTAACCCACCATCTCCACGACCTGCGCCATATCCGGTTCAAAATACACAATCACGTCGCGTAACTCAGACTGCACCACAACCTAGAAGAACCTACACTCAGCCACCAACACGCACGAGTTTTTCTCCAAGATCCTCTATATCTGCACGGACAGTAACGCCCCTAGATCCTCTTGAACAATTGAACAAACTCCGAGGCATCGGTTCTTACGGCAAAATCGCATACACCGAAATTAGCACCAGCAAACAATCTTCATTAGATCCGGATCTTTCTCAAGCTCAAGCAATTCAAAATCAACCGAATGAACAAACAGATACAAATAATTTTGACCAAACCACGCCGCAAAACTCAAGCGAATCGATTGAAAAGATCCGCCCCAAGTGGCAAGCGACTTCTAAAGTTAACAAGATTACTTTAGTTAACAATTATTTACCTCAAGAAAGCCAAATTCTCCAAGGTAAACAAACTCGTTATTTGACAGTTGGCACTTTTGCTAGTGGTGTGATTGTTACCCCATTAGTTCAAACCACAGTTAATAATTCAGGGCAGACACAGACACAAACACCAACCTCTAATAATATTAAGTCTATTGCTCTCCTGCAAGAGGATTTACGCGATAACTATGGGCAAGTGGCAATCCCTTCGGGAACAATGTTTGCAGTCGAGTTAGCTTCAGTTGATGGCGGCAGTTATGCGATCGCTTCTGTTCGGGGCATCATCAAAGATAATACAGAATATCCGATTTCTGCGGGTGCGATTTCCGTGACAGGAGTTGGTGGTAGACCCCTAATAGCTCGGAGATTCCAAGACAGGGGTGGCGAGATTGCACGAAATGACTTGTTTGGCGGTGCTGTGTCTGCACTCTCGAAGGTTGGGGAGATTATGAACCAACCGGATAGTGAAGAAGAAATTTCTGATGAATCCACAGGTAGAATTCGTAGACGTAGTAGTGGCAATCAGCGCAATCTCACTGGTGCGTTCATGTCAGGGTTTTTTGGTCAAGTTAGTCAAAATCTTAGTCAACGCAATCAACTTGCTACTAAAGAAATTACTTCTCGCCCTAATACTTGGTTTATTCCACAGGGAACCAAAGTAACCTTTAATGTAAATCGCTCTTTGGAGTTGCCATGAAAAGCGTAATTAAGATAGTTACAAGCGGCACTCTAGCGTTGGCTCTGGCGCTGACTCCAATATCCACAATTGCCGCCCCAGTTGTGCGTACCATCTTTCAATCAATGGCTAGTGGGGAGCAGGCCAAACTACAAACTATCAACGTTTGGAATGGTCACGGTGTAGCAATTTCATTTTACGAGATTGGCGAAACTATCAAAAAAGTCTGGTTAGACGACCCATCGCAAATTCTGCTTGACACAGATGGTTGCTTATCGGGACTGGATCAGAATTGCTCTAGCCCCGGTGCAGGGCTGATTCATCTGCGGCGGATCTTGAGAGTAAACATTCCTGGAATACCGCAAACATCTACCACTTTGTTAACAGTAGTTACGCAGTCATCCTCTGGTGAACGCAAGACTTACAGTTTTCGGCTAGCAACAAGTAATGGCACTCCTAAATATAGTCAAGTGGCGATCAAGGCTGATGTGCCACGAGAACAAACAGTCCCGAAGCCTCAATTGCAATCATTAGTTAAAACACAGCAAACAATTAACCAAATTCGAGGCGGGATTGTTATAGCTATTAAAAGTGGATGGATTCTTCAGCAAGATGAACTACACCAGCGCTTGCAAAAGTTAATCGGTTATTTACAAGCAGGTGATGACATTTCTACTGCTGCTAATAAGGCTTATATCTCTCAAGAGTTAGTTAATAAATTAATTGCTTTGAACAAGACTTCTGATAATTGAACACAAGGTAATGGCTTATGAAATCATCTTTTCGCCTCAATGATAACGCCTTACGTTACTTAATCTTTTTTAGTTTAGTAGGTAGCTTATTGATTCATAGTTTCATAAGATATGGGCTATTGAACTCTTTTGTAGGCTTTTTGCTGCCCAAGGCTTCAGCACAAGTACCCGTTATCAATTCTCCTAATGGGTTTACTCCTGATTGGTCGCGTTTGAAATTCAGCGACATGATTATTTCTGTAAGTAGCAGTGTTACCTACCCAGGCACAAGAGGTACAGAAACTAGAACTTGGACGGCAGGACAAAGCATTAGCGAGTTTATGGAACTGGGAGATTTTGAAACACCTCAATTAGCAATAGAAAATTTAAATCTCTCAACCGTAGCTTCAGTACAAGGAATCAATTTAAGTAGGTTAACATTAGATGATTTTCAATTAACAAGATGGCAAACTTTACCATCTTTAACCGAAGCGATTCCTGGCTTAGGTAATAGAAATGTTACAAGTGTTAAACCTGTGAGCGATTTTTTGAGAAGATTTGGAATTACTGGGGGCACAATAGGTAACGCCAGCCGAGATTCTCGTTTACGTGACGTTCCATTAGGAAGAGTAATAAATTTAAAAAATTACTCACTAACATCTATTTCCGACATTGAAAACACATCTATTAATAGATTTGAGAATTGGCAAGACTCCAAAATTAATGGAGTACCTGGACTATCAACTTTGACATGGGATAACCTACCAGGACTGCGAACACTTGACCTTTCATTTGTTGCCAAAGTTGATCTGCCATTGGGAGATATTGAAGCTAACCGTACCCGTTCCATATCTGGTAGCTACCAAGATGGCTTTAATGTTCCCTGTCTACAAAATAATTGCGCTCATACGGAAATGTCAGGCATTGGTAAGACTACTGGAACACAGTGGATATCTGGGAAATTCCAAAAAGTTAATGGTGGATTTGGTATTTTAAAAGCTCTTAATGATGGTAAAGAGCCTACTGGTCGAAACCCCTTTGGCTCCAGCTTTAAGCAAGTTGTTTGGAATATTGATGAAGGCAGTGGAAAGGTGGAGACTACTATGTTTTTCCGCATCTGTAAAACTATACCCTTCATTGGTCGCACTTGCAGTCCATACTTTATAGGGCCTGTACCTTTTATTGAGTACCAGGAGAAAGACCCTATCGTTCTTGGTCAACCAGAATAGGGTGTAGGGTGTAGGGTGTTGGGTGTAGGGAAGACGGTATTGGTGGGGGCAAGTGACCCACTGGTTATTGAGACTAATTCTTCCCCTAGACCCCACACCCCACACCCTGCCCCTTTGGGGCTTGGTCAACCTAATTCTCTACCTTAAATATGAGCAAATCTTTCAAAGTAAATAGCGCTAATCCTCAAGGATTTCGATTTGAGCAATTACAAAATCATAATGACGCAATTGGCAAATACACTCATCATTTATTTACCCCCAATGGGCTAACAGTTTTGTCTTTACTTGGTGCTTATATTTTGATGAGGGTATTTTTTGGTGATGGTAACAAGAAGAAAATTGCTACCTCTTATTGGGGTGGAGCTAAAGAAACTGCAACTGCTCAGAAAAAAGCCATCTTGCAAATCGTCAATCCCCAATGTGATAGTGCGGCACTTTACATTGGTAAGCATCAGGGAAAAGGTGGTGGCACTACTTTCTATATACCTGATGTGCAAAGAGGTACGGCAGTTATCGGCGCTCCCGGTAGTGGAAAAACATTCAGCGCCATTAACCCGATGATTTACTCGGCAATTGATCAGGAATTTCCATGTATAGTTTATGACTTCAAATACCCATCTCAAGCGAAAGTTGCTGCCTATGCTAAATATAAGGGCTATGATGTTCATATCTTTGCACCGGGATTCCCTGAATCTGAAGTCTGCAATCCTTTAGATTTTCTCCGGGATAGTAGTGATGCCGAATCATCCCGACAAATTTCAACCGTCATCAATAAGAATTTTCGACTTTTGGGCAATTCAACTGAAGATGGGTTCTTTGGCCCTTCGGGGGATCAGCTGACTCAGGCAATTCTAATGTTAGCTAAAGAGTTCGGTCAATTCGCAGATGTTATGACTTGCGCCGCGATCCTTTCTAGCGAACAAATGGTCAAACGCCTGATGGCTGCTTCTCTCAATCCTTGGGTGAAAATTGCTTTTGGGCAACTGTTCAGTTCTGCTGCATCTGAAAAAACTGTTGCCGGGATTGTTGCAACTGCCAGTATTATGTTTACGCGATTCATGGCGAAAAACACATTAGGATGCTTCATCGGTAAGACAACTTTACCTTTGGAAATTAAAGGAAAGCAGATGATTATTTTCGGGTTGGACAGAGAACGCCGGGATGCAGTAGGGCCTCTCATGACCAGCATTTTACACATGACCATCGCCCGTAACATTGCCAAAAAGCGACTTGATCCACTCATCGTTGCACTGGATGAATTACCCTCGATTTACTTACCTGACCTGTATAGATGGCTCAACGAATCTCGTTCTGAGGGCTTCTGTGGTATTATCGGCTTCCAAAATATGGGGCAGCTTGAGAAGAACTACGGTAAAGATATCGCTAAGGCTATCCTTGGCGCTTGCAGCACTAAGTTTATATTCAATCCTGGTGAGAACGAGTCGGCGCAATTATTCTCCAACTTCTTGGGTGATGAAGAGATTAAGTACAAGCAAAAAAGCCGTTCTACTGGGGGTAAAAATAATAGCACGAGCATCAGCGACCAAGAGAAAACGAGAAAGCTTTTTGAATCGGCTCAATTTCTGAAGTTAATTGCTGGTAAATGCGTTTTCATTAACCCTACTTATGCTAATAAAAAGGAAGGTTCAGTTCCACTGTTGAAAACTATTAAAATTTCTCAGACTCTCAAAAATATTGAGAAATACAATCAACTTAAATGGGCGAGAATTGTTAGTTTACTAGCTAGAAGAAGTACGCAGAAATTTCCCTCACAGCAAGATTTAGCTTTACGAGTTAAGCAAGTTGAGTTACGCTTTCCCATTCCCCAAAATCCTCAAGCTGTTTCTAGTAATCCCGGTCTGACATCAAAAAATGTTGGCAGTATGGTTAATCAAGACCAAGTTCCTTCTGATATCGGGTTTTAATATTATGAAAATGACTATTGAGGAATTGAAGATTGATAATTTTGAATTAATTAAAACTTTATCTCAACAGTATATTCTCGCTAATGGTAGTTTCATTGACATTAATCTGACTCCAACTCAAATCATTGATGATTTTAATACTTTGTCTGGAACTAGACCAAGACTTAAAAGTTTGGGAATATATATTGTTATTAGTTTAAAAAATATTTATATTAACCTAAATCAACAACTATGTATTCAAATTGTTAATCAATATATTCACGGTATTGGCTGGCATGATTTGCAGTACATTTGTTTTTTTGATATTAATCCAAGTAATGTTTACATTCATATTGTTTTTAATCGGGTTACTCCAAAAGGTAAGCTCATTGATATCAAATACTTGGGGGCTAACTGGCAACAATATGAGGTTTTACGTCAATCTTGTTCTCGGATATTAGAAAACCCTGCTAATAATAAATATTTGCAGATCCGCTGCAACTGTTGCTCTTAAACAAGAGTACAGCACAAGGCACAGTATATAAATAACTAACAAAAAATATGTTTGATGAACGACATTTGCAACTCACTTCTGCTTACGCTAGAGCTAGTCAGCATTTTATTAGAGCTTTTATTTATCCTTTAGGAGAGTTTATTTATAAATCAATCGAATCAGCTATTGATCTAAAATGTCGAATCGAAATAGGAGAAGAAACTTATTTTCTTACTCCTGACGAGGATGGTGGGTGGAAATGGTCTAAAAATAACTTTGAAGGTGTAACAGATGAGTCAATAGAACAAGTAGAAGAGATGATGGCATATTTATTGCCTAAACTTCTCCCCGGTAGTAATGATATAACACCATCTAATTTCCCTCCAGATCCTGATTTACCTCCAGTTTTACCCAACCCGAATTTTCCCAAAAACCTTCCTCCTTCGGGTACAGTTGTTGACTTTTTAAATATACAAGTTGAAAGCAATAACACTCTGGAATATCAATATTTTACAAACAGAAATGATTACGTCACGGATGCAAGTGAAATCAAAGATATGTCATTTGTGGGGATTGTAGATAATTCCTCCATTTTAGAAGAAGATGTTGTGCAAACGAATGACATTCGTGAAGACTATGAGCAGAGTGAAGTGATTAATTCTCATGAAATTGGCGATAAGCATTTAACAGTAGAGTTGATTAGCGACCAGAAAATCCCAATCAGTAGTGAAAAACTTAACCCACAAAATACTCAACATATCCCTCATCACCCAGAACATATTGATCCGCAACATTGGCACGAACTCGTAGTAGGCAGCGCGATCGCACCAGATATTGCACATCTCAACTTCTCTAGTCTTCATTTTAGCTATGTCGGTGGCGAACATGAAGCTTGGGAACGACTCATGATCAGCGACAAACTCTCACGTACAAATACAGGTAGCCTCTCTATTAGGCTTTTAGAACTCTATTCCCACCTAGATGCAGGTGGCTGGTGGTGTAATTCAGGAGTAGATCCGCGCACATTTGCTAATCTTACCCCTGGTGAGCAACCTCAAGTTAAAGAATGGGGATGCTATAAGCCAAACCGCCCCAGACCCAAAACCGTAAAAAAAGATGGGTTCACTGTTGCGGTTGAAGGCAAATTCATTAAATATGAGCATCCACCATCGGTAGAATTGAGTATTTTCCTGCTAGATGTCCCAGGCGTAATTGCCCAAAATATTTACTCAAAAGCTGGAGTAAACCCCAGCGATAGCGATCGCAGCAGTGGTTTTTGGTATTGTGTGTGCAAACACAATATCCCACTTGTCATTACAGAGGGTGCGAAGAAGGCGGCTAGTCTACTATCGCATGGTCACGCAGCCATCGGACTACCGGGAATTTCCTCCGGCTATCGCTCACCTAAAAACGAGTGGGGCAAGAAAATTGGTGATTCCTATCTGGCTGATGAGTTAGCTGTTTTCGCAACTTCGAGTAGAGAAATCAAAATCTGCTTTGATTATGAAACTAAGCCTGAAACTAAGCTCAATATCCAAAGAGATATTTGGAAAACAGGAAGCTTATTACAAGAATTTGGTGCTGTCGTTAAAGTAGTAACGCTGCCAGGGCCAGATAAGGGTGTAGATGATTTTATAGTCACGCAGGGAGGAGAAAGTTTTGAAAAGCTATCTGCCGGGGCTATAGCTCTAGAAGAATGGCATCAAAATCAACTTGATAGCTTACGTTTTACTATCAAGCTCAAAGATGGCACAGTCAAAACAATTGATGAGGAGGCAGGAGGCAGGAGGCAGGAGGCAGAAGGGAAGAATTTGGTGGGGGATTTAGACCCCCACTTTAGGAGTGCCACTGAATCAGAGATAACAGTTAGGGACTCAAACCCAAGCTCACTCCGGTCGCGGCAGGAGGCAGAAAGCAGTTTTCCTTCTGCCGACGCTCGCGGACTCGCTAACGCTGCGCTATCCTGCCCTCTGCCTCCTGCCTCCCTTGTTGATCAACAAAAAGGAGATTCTACTGTGACAGATGCTCCCGAATTAGAACCAAACATGAATGTATTTCACAAGAATCGTCGTCAACCATTTATTGACCCTGGTTCACAGATTATAGATATAAAAGTTATTGATTCAGACATTATTCATTTAGATGTTGCTCTTGAGCCAGCCCAGCCAACTGAAACTCCTGTAATTCCACAAAACACAAAAAGCATTACTTCCTGGGCTAAAAAAGAAAATGTTACAGTTTATGAGCCTAATTTTTTTAGAAAGCGCCTAGAAGCTAGCGAGAATAAACAAATAGCTTTTGCTGCTTATACTTTGTTAAAAAAATATGGTGTTGAGGCGAAAGATGAACAACAGCAGACCAGTGGCAAAATCTACCATGCTGATGCTTTTGTAATCAAGAATCATGGTGCTGATAAATACAGTATCTATCGTCGTCATGATGATGTAGAGTTAATGACTTTTCAAGCTGATAAATGGGGACACGTAGGCAATATTAAACTTTCCTACACAGAAATAGAGTCTGAACAAAAAATTTGGAGAGAAAAACAAAGTAAAGAAGGCAGGAGGCAGAAGGCAGAAGGCAGAAGGGAAGAAATTGACCCTAACTCTAACCCCGCTCAATTCTTGTCCACCAAACCAGAGATTAGGGTGGGGGACTCAGACCCATGTTCCCTCTGGTCACGGGCAGAGAGCGAAAACAGTATTCCTTCTGCCTCCTGCCCTCTGCCCTCTGCCTTTCTTGTTAACATTCTGCCTATTGAAAGGCAGGAGTTTTTGTTAGTGGCTGACTACCTGAAAGCTGGTAAAGAATTGCCCTCTGTTGATGAAGACCCTCGCAAAATAGCCTCTGTCGTTGGTTCAGTCTCTCCTAAAGGCACACACAATATTTTAGAAAGTTTCAAAGAAAACGAGGTATTAAAAATTCTCACACAAAGTATTACTAGCTTCGAGAAAGACGATTTAACCTTGGGCAATTACCGGATTCTTTTTCGGCAAACCAGTGACAATACATCTACTCTGCAATTACTCAAAACTGAACACAATGGTACAAATCGGGAAGCTGTTCGCTTTCAGTTTGAGAAAACTGACACTGGTATGACTCATCAAGTCCAAGCTTTGGCTATCACTGAAGCTGATTTGGAGAAGTTAAGACTGTTGGCTCAAAAACTGCATATTAATTACAAAGCATTATTTGGCAACCCGACAGATACCCGTGACATTGATTTGCCTGTTCATCCCGAAATTACCCGTAATTTAGACGAGGAGCAATCATATCAATCTACTCAATCTACGCCTAACGTACCAGATCGCAAGACACAATCAAACCCACAAGGAGCAAGCTCTAATTCTCCAAAACAAGACAACGCTGTGCTACCACTACATCCAGTTTTGAAACAATATTGGGAGCAGTTAGAAAAAGATGGTTCAAGTCATGAGACTGTAGCGCAAGGACATTTAGAATTTCAATCTAAAATTCAGCAAACTGGAAAATTAACTGTTGGTGAACAGCGTGAACTCTACCAGCAGATTCAAAATCTTGCCTGGAGCGAGATAAATCACTTTCGGCGTACTGATATTGTACTTCCACCATTAGCTCACATTGTTAATGATTTGCGATCGCAGGTTCAAAAAGAAGCACAGCCACAGTTTTCTTCTGACCCAAAGCGTGATACACCCGTGTCTCTCCATCCTGACATCGCCTCTCATTGGCACGATTTAGAAACGAATAAAACTTGGTCTAGTGTTGCCAATCAGTACAACAACCCTTTACGGGAAAAACTTGTCACTACTGGCAAGCTGACTATTGGAGAGCAACGTGAACTTTACCAGAAAATTCTCCTTCAAAGTCAATTCGAGCAGCAGAACATTGGGCAAACGAACATCTCACTTCCTCCTTTGAGTGATATTATTCAGGATTTGCTCAATACTCGTAGCCAGATTATTAACAATACTTATACGCCCAAGGTTGAAGTACATTCCCAAAAAGCTCACACTCCACAACGACCTACTACTAATTCACAGGAATTAGAATTGTAATACTTATGCAATCTAGCTCAGTAGCCGAAACCATCACTATCATCAACCGCAACAGTGGCTTTTCTGACAACCAATTGGCCTACAGACTGGCGCTGATGATGGAGAAACACCCACCTTCACCGTCAATAACCCCCGCACTAGACCCCACACAGCGCGAAAATATTATTGGTGAGGTGAGAAATACTTTATCTGTGTCCCGAAATGCTCAAAGTACTGAAGATTACAGGCAATCCCTTAAGGAAAAATACTACCAAGAGTACGCCCAAAAATTTGGTTTAAATAAATCTGAGGAAACACCTGATACAGATAACTCAACAAGAGTTGAAGATTTAATCAATGAAAAGAAAAAGACATTCTTACAGCAGATATTAGAAACTAAAGGGCGCAAACTGCCTTTTGTTGACAGTCAACAGTCAAAATCGGTTGAAACTGAAAATAATCAGGTTATTAAAAAGTCTCTTATTCCTGCACTAATGAATATTATCGTTACAAAGGGACAAGATACTATTGGCGGTCGAGTCTATGAAGGTATGGCTTATCAATTAAATTTGTTGATGAGAGAAGGTATGCAGCGTCTGACTGTTTGGCGCAAAAGTGATAATCAAAGTGCTTTTAGTGCTTATAAAGTAGATGATAAGGAAGAATACAAGGTAATACACAATCACCTTTCACCACAAGAAACACAAAAGCTGATCAACTTTGATATAAGAGTGCAACAGCAACAGCAACAGCGACCGCCACAGCAACAACAAAACGAGCGTTCTCCTGACGGCCCAGAGTTAGACTAAGTAAAATATCCGACAAACAACCCAAGAATATACGCACTTACTAAGACATATCGCTTAGTCACCCGCTCGAATTGTGACCAGGGTGAGATGATGACAGCTAATACTATGTAAAACAATGCTTGTAGAAAATCGTTGTATCCCAGTTTGATAATTGCCGCTATCATCAAAGCCACAAAAATTAGAAATTCCACTCCTGTTTCGATCCTGTCCCAAAGTTTCACATCATATAGGTAACGCATCTTGTAACCTCTTTTAGAAGTCGGAAGTCGGAAGTCAGAAGTCGGAAGTCAGAAATTAAACTCAAAACTTCCGACTTTCGATCTCACACTTCATACTTCTTCTTGTCTCACCATAATTCTGATCTTTCTCCATGATTAAAATTAGGAGCTTCAAACCTTTTTAAACTCAAAACTTCCGACTTCCGAACTCCGACTTCCGACTTGTTTTGGTGACGAATGGCAACATCCTACCATCAACCCCATAGATCCCGTCATCTTTGTAAGGAAATATAATGGTGAATTTAGTTCCTTGTCTAACTACCGAGTTTACGCTTATCGTCAAACCATGAGCATGAGCCACACATAAGGCGATGTACAGTCCTAATCCCATCCCTGATTGATGTAATAAATTGCTATTTGGCGCTCGCCATAATGGGATAAATATATTTGATAGTTGTTCTGCGGCAATTCCACAGCCAGTATCTTCAATCTCAATAATTAAATCATTTTCTTGATTGAGCAGCCTTAAAAAGATATCTCCGGCAAGAGTGTACTTAATAGCATTTGTCACCAGATTACACAGCATTCTGTCAATACTTATGCTGTCACCTCGTACTTGCGTTCCATGCTTGTATGATGATTGAGTTTCATAGTGGAGATTCAAGGAATGATACTGCGCTATTGGTTTGAATCGAGAATAATTATTTTGTAAAAAACTTAACATATCAAACGGCTGCGCTGTCACTGGATTTAGTTCAAAAAAAGCAGTTCTTTTAGATTGAATCAAACTCACCCCTCGCTCATGCGTTTGTTGTAAAGCTATCAGCAACGGTTTAATCTCTTCTAAAGACTGTCCATAAGCACCATCAATTATCTGATTCAAAACTAACGATGCTCCTTGATAGTTATTTGAAACATCGTGTAACAAACCTAATATGCTTAAAACTTCTTGTTGCATAACTATGTTTCCAATGACAGATGGTGATTTTGGCTACTTTTATCAATAAGTGCTAATTATGTCTACAAGATTTGAGAATACTTTTATTTTAGTTATAAAAAGAAATTATCCAATCCAACTTTAGTACTAAAGTTTATTTCATTTATCTGGAAAGATTTTTGATTACTTTTATTTTATATTACAGACATGAAAAGTAAAAGGCTTAACACCAACAACTATGCTATAAATATTGAGTCATCTTATAATCGAAGTGATCTATGATTCGATTAACGCTCATTGAGGATGAAGAACTCATTAGGTTGGGGATCACTACTGCTATCAATCAACAACCAGATATGGAAATGGTCGGCGTTGCTCGTACTGGTATTGAAGGGATTAATTTAGTTAAGGAATTAAATCCCGATGTGATTTTGGTGGATATTGGTTTACCCGACATATCGGGGCTAGAAGTGATCAAAGAGGTCAAAGTCAATAGCAAGACTAAAATTGTTGTCCTTTCTTCCCATTCTTCTCAAGGCACTGTTCAATCAGCTTTAAATGCCGGCGCTGATTCTTACATTCTCAAAAAGAATAATGTTCCTCTGATTTTAGAAGCAATTAAAACCACATTCTACGATAACAAGTCTTTTTTTGACCCTGATATTAGCCGAAATAATTTCTTCTTCCAGCAGAAAATTAAGGGTAAGACTTACCAAGATCATCTTAGTGCCACTGAAATGCAAATTATCTCTTTGATGGCAGATGGTTCTTCTAATAAGCTGATTGCCGAGCGGTTATTTATTACTGAAAGTACCGTTAAAGGCCATATTAACAAGATTTTTGCGAAGTTAGATGTCAAGGATCGCGTCAATGCTCTGATTGAAGCTAGTAAACTTGGATACATCGAACAAGATTACCTGAAGGTAGGTTAGCTACTTACTTACCTACTTGAATTAAACAATAGCCCTGGGTTTTACTCTGCTGTGTTTGACAGGCTTCAATTGCTGCTTGATTCTTCAAGATTATTTGATACATTTGCTTACCCTCTTGGGATTTTGCCCATTGGAGAATCTTTATCTCGTTACGTGAGACTACTACTGACTGATTCGTTCCTATATTTTGTACCAGATTCCATGTGGTCAGCGAACCCAGCAAGGTACTGCCAGCCGCGACTAATCCACACACAAGAGATACTGTCCCCAATCCCCAGCCTGCCTGCACTTTCATGCCTGTGCCGGTGGGCTTGCTTTTTTTGATCTCATCACGTACAGCATTTGACACAACTGTATAATGCATTGACTCGGCTTGTTTGCTTGTTTTCTCCAGTTTTTGGTCTATCAGTGCCGCCCATGCTTCTATCATTGCCTCCATTCTTGCCTGGAGGTCTATGATCGTTTCTTCATATCTGCCTAGTGTCGCCATCATCCTAAAAACTGGATCATCTGGTGTAATTCCTAGTTGATATGCCCCTTCAACTATGCGTTTTTGTTCTGATGGGGAGTAGCCTTGTAATGTGTCTTGTAGTGTCATAAGGTAGGGTGTAGGGGGTTGGGTGTAGGGTGTAGGGAAAATTAGTGGGGGAATGGCACGCTTGTTAAGCGTAAATCCCTGGTATTACTGGATGAAAGGGTGTGGGGTTGCAGGTATTGGGGAATCAAGAAAATATTCAACTCCTTGACGCAACTAAAATTTAATTATCTTAAACACTACACCCCACACCCTATACCCTACACCCTAATTTTGGTCATCAATCAAGCCCTAGATATTTAATAGCCAAATTGTTATTCATCACTGAATGATGAAACTTTTTAATCCACTGAAAAATGAAGCTTCTCCAAAATAAAATTATTGAGAAATCCTGGCAAACTTGTGAATATGGTTTATCAGCCTTTTCCATTGCTTGATAATGATTCCGATGTAGAGCCATTAATTCTACTTCTGTCCCTCCTATAATTAACAGCTTTTTCCGCATCTTCTCCTCATATTCTCTAAACTCTGGCGCAAAATGGTAATTTTTCACTACCACGTAGTTAGCGTTAGTGGTCGCGTTCTGGATGATTGCATTTAAGTAATATATACAGTCTTCCCTGTGAGAAATAGGTTGAAGAAATGTTAAATTCCAACCAAATTTTACTACAACCTCAAATAAGCTAGCACTCTCGATATATTGAATTACTTTTTCAATATCTTGTCCGGGCATATCAACAATCATCACATCTAAGTCATGATGATTTAAGTCATCTGCTATTGCATCAGCATCGTCATTTGATAAATTAAACTTCTTAATGGTTGCTATATGTTCATAAGCTTGAAATACAGGGAATGATTCTTGGTTATAAACCTTTATCCGTTTTCCTTGTTGGGCGAACATTTCTAGCAATAGCTTGATAACTGTAGACTTACCCACCCGCGCATCTCCTACAGTTATAATCATTCTTTTTGACATCTTTATTCCTATTCAGATAAAATCTTCTCTATGCCAAATAAATCTTTTTTTGGCTTTATTTGCCCTTTAAAATTGTTCAGCCAGCTTAAGACTCTACCAAATACAGATGGATATTCATCTTGTTCAAGTCCTTGTCTAAATGTCAAATTTTCCACATCTAAATAATCGTAGGATTTTTTCGCTAGTTTTGGCATATTTATACTTGTGAAATCATGCCCTGTTGCTTTTACTTGCTGTTCAATTACTTTTATTTCTTCGGAACTATTATAAAAAGTAAACTGTTCTGTCTCTCCATAAAACAAGTTTTTTACTATTACATAATCAACCCGATCGCCGCAGAAACTATATAGTTCTAGTAGTTGAGTTATACAATCAATTATTGTACTAATAACTATTACTATAGTTACCTGCATCTTACATTTATTATTTACTACATCTAAAAACCCCATCTCGGTTATTAAAATTTTTAAAGTTGGCAGAAATTGTGATGGCGTTTCTAGTAGTATCAAAGATTGTGAATCTCGATATTTCCCAGATTCTTTTGATTTGGGATAGACTAATTCTTTTAAATTATCTACAAATTCGTCTAATTTATCTGAATTAGATATATCTAAACGTTGAATATTTGCAGTTTTTTCATAAAATCTGATCAAGTGTGGATTAGAATTATCCGCGTCTAACCCAACAAATTTTACTGCATTATCTATGTAAGTTTGCGCTAAACCCCTGGCAAACGTTGACTTACCAACACCTCCTTTATCTCCTGTCACCATTACTAATTTTCTTAGCTTTTCTGGATTAGTTTTATTGTTGGTATTCTTATTATTCTTTTTGGATACTGGATTATTAGACTGTGTATTACCAGTGTTTTCTTTTGTCACGTTATTGAGTGCTAGACTGTCGGTATCTGTATTAATAATGTTCTGTTCTGCCACATTGTTGGGTGGTATATTGTCGGGCACTGGGCTGTCGGGATCTATATTACTAGTGTCTTTTTCTATCGCATTGTTGGGTGCTATATTGTTAAACTGTGTATTAGTAAAGGGTTGATCTGCCAGATTGTTGCTAGTATTTTGGTTATTATCGTTGGCTATCTTAATAGTCATCATTCTTCTTCCTTTTGATATTGACCGAGAAGATTGGAGATTGAATAGGGCAGATTGGAGATTGAATGTTTTTGGTACAAGCCCAGCAATAAAGTGGGCAGAATAAATCTAAAAGACGCTCCTACGTCGCTTTCCGTGTCGCTATCGTCAATTCTCTTATCTACAAGACGCTACGCACAGTCGCTCTAAGCGAAGCCATGCCGCAGGCTTTACGCTACGCTATCGGCAATTTGCAATTTTTTTACAGATACTGTTTTTGAAATATCGGTCGGATTGTAATTCGTACCCAATGCACAAATTTATTAATCAAGTCAGCTTTGACAATCGTCTTCAAGGTATTGATGGCTGTAAAATTTAAAGTTTTTATTTTTACTACCTCTTCTTCAATAACTACATAACGTTCTTGACTGTGAATATTCATCAGTACTATTTTTTCGTTATTTAATTCTGCTGCAACGACGTTGAACACATCTTCGGCAAATATCTCTAACCCTAGTGGGGTAGAGATTACTCGCACCGTGTTACCCAAAGGATGATCAAATTCCCAATATGTCCATACTCTTCCCATAAATAGATTGCCATATTTGATTCAACACACGAAGCTATTTAGGTACTGTTTTTTTCAGTACTATGGTTTCTTGATTTTTCAAAAATACGTTATACAATTACTAGCGATTATTTTTGATTCTCAAAGAATTGCCTCTGTCAACACTGATATTATTCTTAGGCAAAACTGATAACGGTTGGATGTTAAGCCGATCGCCAACCTTGATATTGGCAGTGCCTTTTACTAGCTCTAGCACTTGGGAGGCAACTTTCCCCTTGTAGATGGGACAAGGGGTTTTGTAACACGGTTGGGCATTGTAAACCGCAGTTGTCACCACATTGTCCTTAAGATAAAAGATGTCTAATGGAAAATTTACCTTGTACATCCAGAAAGGCACGTCGTAAATTTCTCTGCCCAGGTTGAATAACATCCCGTGGTCGCCGTTTAAGGATGCTCGAAATTTCAGCCCTTTCTCTAATTGCTCTGGTGTAGAGGCGACTGAGAGCTTAAATGTGCGATTGCCTTTCGTGAGAAGGTGCGTAACTGGTAAATCCTGGGGACGAGTTTGGACGTAACCGAGCGCCACAGTGCCAATGATAATTGATACTCCAGCTAGGGGGCCTAGTATGTTTAGTAACTTGGAAGCAGCAACGTATAAATCCTTTTCAGAATTAATTTTTAAAGTTTTCATGTTTCACCAAAAATATCAACGTTGCCGAGACTATATATAGATGAATCAATTGGACTAGATGGAAGGCCATGCAAAGCCGCAATGTTACGCATACTTTCAACTCGGTCAGCTTCGCGGATGGCCAGAGGATTCATACTCTGCCTTGCAGCCAACAATGCCGACAATGTAATCTCAAGTGATGGCAGTTCGCTAGCTGGTGCAACATCATCACCAAACATTTCACAGAAACTAAAGACGGCGGCACGTTCAACAATGGCTTGAATCTCCGCCCCCACACATCGCTGCGTGGCTTTGAGTAACCTTTTCCATTCTTGTTCACTGTAGCCATCGCCCCGATCACGGAAACGAGGATCGAAACGGGCTAAGTGAATCTTGAATATTTCGTGCCGTTCTCCATAATTGGGTAAATCCACCTTAAAAATCTCGTCAAAGCGTCCACTTCTGGTTAGCTCTGGTGGTAGCCATTGAATATTGTTAGCCGAAGCGATAATTAAAACCTCACTAGTACGTTCTTGCATCCAGGTCAAAAGCATACCAGCGAGGCGTTTAGATAAATCATCATCCCCGGCGAATCCCTTATCAAAGTCATCAAGGTATAAAATTACACGATTGATTCGGTCTACCAGTGCGAGTAAACTCTTGAGTTTATATTCAGCCAAATTACCGTAACTGCGGAAACTACTCCACTCTACTGAAATCAGAGGTAGCCCTAATTGTGCAGAACTTGCTTTAGCGGAGTAAGATTTTCCTGTTCCCGGTGGGCCGATTAGTAAAATCCCCTTGGGTAAACGAAGATTGTAAGCTTTAGCCAATGAGGATAGAAGGCGCTTATAAGTTTTAAACGCTTGCTGGATCAGTTCTAAACCACCAATGGGTGTGCTTGGAGGTTGGAGAAATTGAATATTATAAATCCGCTTGAACAGTTCGATTTTGTAAGCGGACAGTTTTTCTACTAACTCATCCGGTTTAATTTCACCAGGAGCGCTTGCCTGTCTGATTCCATAGTCAATGTCTGCCAAGTACATGCCTATTGAGGCGTTCGCCGTGGCATGAATATCGCCATGACTGTAATCCGGTAATACTTGGGATAAATAACTGCTTATTTCCTCTATAGCTGGCAGTTGTTGAATGACTGTCGGAACTTCGGGGGCAATGTCAGATGACACGGTGGCGTTTGACCCTAAGAGAATCGCTGTCTTATTAGTCTTATGATTGCAAAGCTTCAGGTTAATGAGGGCAGACTTAATCCACTCGGAAGTCAGGAAGAAATCGGGGTCAATGGTAGACTCTCCCAGCCAAGGGAATATACCTTCTAGTATCAGGATTCCTGATAAATCAGTAGTTTTCCAAAACCGCAGAATTTCAAAGTAATGTTCGTGCCTGTTTTTGGTGATCGCCTGATACTGGTTAACACTTTGTAAACTTAATACCTCCTCATTAGTAGATAACTGGTGTAGTTGGTCATCTTCCAGCGTCCACAGGTAACAGTTAATGTTGTATTGCTGGCATTCCAGGGCGAGATTTGTCAAAAGTTTGAGTCTTTCTTGTAATGGAGACTCGACAGCTATCAGCTTATTGTTAAGTTTGATTAGAGAGAATATTTGTTTTGTTAACTCATTATTCATTAGGGCTTTAGTTAAATTTCACCCCAATATTATTGATAGCTAAAACTCTTTCCTAGCTACTTTGGTACTGAAAAAATCGGTACTAGAGTAGCTTGACTTTTTTGCAACTATAGCTCTAATCCCTCGTGGTTTTGTTGTGAATAACGTTGTTGCAATTGATGGGAGAAATTAATTAACTGCGTATTCCAATCCCGACTTTCGCACTTGAGTTGAGTCGAGTGTGGCAGTAGTTCTTTAACAGCCCGTGCCACTGTTGATTGACTAAAAGCTACCTGTACATGAGTCACATTACGTAATCTTTCAACAGGTAAATTTGAAGTGTCATCTGCTGCCATGTAAACTGTTCTGTTTTCTGGTATTCCTTTAAAGAGATATTCCAGCATGGCTACTGAAATGGCATCAATGGGAGAAAAAGACAGCACGACAGTACTAGTTTGTTCGCTAGGCTTTTTCCCCAAAGTAAAGTAAAACCAGCTATCACGGCGAACTGTACCTAATTCATAACCAGAAAATTTATTGGTTGTACCTTCTAAGAAAGCCCCTTTGGTCTTTCCGTCGAGATCCCGCATCACAAACACAACATTTGCTTTTGAGTCGGCATAAACTAGCCCCTGGTTATGTAACATTTGTACGCAATCAGAAGGTATGCCTCGTTTCTGTTTGAGGTAATGTTCAACGACTGACCAATTAGCTTTATCTTCAACGGGTGGGGTGAATTGCGGTACTGGTTGAGTTTGGATAATATCAGCCGCAACTTTTTGAGCATGAGCGCTCGCTGCACGTTTTGCGCCGACTTCACCAAATCTCTCCCCTAACCATGCGATCGCTTGGACTTGGTTGCATTGATTAACGTGTTTCACTAAATCAATTGCATGATTACCTTCAAAATGAGAACCGGGAGCAAGGTCACTAAATTTAGAGCCATCTATATTAATGATGTGGCTTCCTCCTACCCATTCATTCCCTTTACGCCACAGCCCTAACTCCCAAGCAACATCATTTAAAGCTAAATCAGTTGACCACTCGATAAGCTTTTTTATTGATTGATTATCTTGTTCTAATTGTGCAATTTGTCGCCGTAACAGTTCATTTTCAAGTGAGAGAGCTTTGGCTGTAGCTTCCATCTCTTGCTTACGTTGATTCGCCCTGTCTCGGTCGGCAGCTTTGGCTAAAAGATGTTCTGCACTTAGCTCATCAACTTCTAAATCGCGCCCTTCCTCCACAATGCGGTAAAAATCCTTGATGTCCTGGTGCTTTGCTCTGCTTCCTTTAATGCCGCGCTCCAACCCAATTAACCGCATTGTCTGGTAGTAAGAATCTTGAAACTCATGAATTTTCTGCCGTCCGTCAAAGAAATAATTGCACCGTAGCTGTCCCTCATCATCCAAAGGCACAAAATAAGCGTGAATATGGGGTGTGGCTTCATCCAGGTGTAACTCGGCGCGGACAATGCGTGAACCATATTCATCCACTAACCACTGGTGAGTCGCTTCTAGCCATTCATCCAGTTTTTGGGGTTCATAGTAACCGGCTTGGGTGGGGCAGTCGGGACGGAAATAACTGGGCGATGCACTCAACAGTAACTCCACGCAGTACACCGCATCAGTGCGAATCTTCCGCTTCTGCTCCGAGTCCCCTATCTTGGCTAAGACTAAATCCTCTAGTCGTTCCTCTGGGTTGAGGCTACCGATGAACCGAATATTTTTTTGAGTGGGATCTGCATTAGGGGTTTCTCTTTCTCGTGCAGTGTGAGATGCACTCCCTGATATGTTACCCCGCTTTAATTTTTTTAATCGCGCGATCGCGTATGCCATTTTTTATCTACACTAAAATTTGGAAATACAAGTTTTTGGGCTAACTGACCCAGAAACAAATATTACTCAAGTTATTGCTGTTTTTTCTCGATTTCACGCCTATTTTAAAGCCAAATCGCTCAGATGCGAAAATGGGCAAATAACCGTAGTAAGTACGACTATCTTAAGCCACCCTACAGCAGTTCTGAGGCATTTCACAGGCAATTCTCCCGCTATTCCCAAGATTCCACTAGTAGCACAGTCACTCTTAACACAGATTCAGCCTAAGTAGATAACACCCGACTTTCTGTAATTTGTACTAAAAAACCACGCAATAGCAAGGCTTATGGGCTATTTTTTTTGTCAATAAGTCTTAATTAATGAGAATGAATGGGCTGCTCACAGAATTTTTCGAGAATTACTTGAGAGTGAAATGGTTGACAACGGAATTTTTTGGCAGTCGCTCGAAGTTAATCATCGCTAAATTGTAATTTTCAGTAGTGTTTCGTAGCAAAAACAGAAAAAAACTGTTTTTTGAAGTACAAAAACAATATTTTTGTAGTACGAATTCTCAATAATTTCAAGCCTATTGAGAATAGAAGAAACTGGACAAATCGCCTCAAAGCTTTTTGGAGTAAGTGCTAGAGGGCAATTTTTCAAAAAAGCGATGTGCAAAATAGCAGACATTTTGTACCTGATTATGAACATTTGATGACAGCTATAGCAGTTAAAGGCGTGTATAAGCGGTGCAAAATAGCAGACATTTTGTATATAAATAGGGGTTTTAGGTGCAAAATGTCTGCTATTTGTAACTGTGATTAGTAATACATTTTGACCACGTAAAAGCAAATAAAACCCCGGTAAATTAGTAGGGATTTAAAAATGAGGGACTAAGTGAAGGATTAGAAGAAAAAATGCGGCGTTGTATCTGCATCCATTATTAAGTAAATCCTTTATTTAGGCAGACAACATAAATTTCAGAAGCAAAAATATTAAATTTAGTTAAGTTAGGCAGTATCAAAATAAAAATAAAAAAACTGGGCGATAAAAATTAGTGTAATAATTTTAAGAAAGCGCGTTACGCTAATCAGAATTTTAGTCAAAAAAAATGAATGATTCTAGATATAGAGTAGTGTCATTTAGAAGACCGAGTGACAGTGCAGATGCAGAAGTAATTGATTACTTGAGGTCAAAGCCTTTAAATTTGAAGGAAGATTATTCGGAAACAATTACATCGACACTAAAAAAACACTGGCTACCTCTAGCCTTGTTTTCTTCGGGGCTGAGGGGAGAAGAATTAAGACAGATTGGCATTTGGGCAATTAGTCAACTAGAAGCACAAATTAGTATGATTCGGAGAACTTGCGGGATAGCACCAGACCCACTAGTGGTGACATCAAATATATCAATGCAAGCATCAAACATAGTGGCATCAGATAGTCTATCTGTCTTAGGGATTACTTCAGGAGATGGGCAAATAAGTTCTACTGATGAGGAACATGAAGACCATGAAGATGACGATGACGATGAATTTCTTTCCTCACAAAACTATCAAGAGATGACCGACATTAAGCGGATGTTTGGCTGGGACAAACCTTGAGGGGGGCTGAAGATGAATAAAAAGAATAATTCTAAAGACTACACAAAAGTTGCGATAACTATTGATTTAGGGACAAGTTTTCAGAAGGGGATAGCACAGATTTATCCAGATGGGGTTCCAATAGTTTTAGCAATGGAACCAGAAATAGCGGATTTAGGGATAGAGTCAATAGAATATTTGTCAAATCAACTCGTACAAGATACGACGGTATGGATAGGAATTGGCGAAGAATATTATGTCCTGGGAGCATTAGCCAAAAGTATGTTCGCGGGGACATCAGCTATTAGAGATTTGAAGTATCAATATGCCTTACCGAAAGTAGCAGCTATGTTATGGTTGGCAATTCGGCGGCTGGGAGTGAAAAACCCAGATATAGAGCTATATGTACATTTGCTGTTGCCAGTGGGAGAAGCGTCGGATGGGCAAACGCTCAGAGCAAAACTAGCACAGAACTTAAAAACAGGAATAATCATGCCAACAGGGAGGTTAAAAGCGAAATTACGTAGCTTTGATGTCAGTCCAGAAGGGGCGGGTATCATGGCATATCGCAGTCGCAACGTCAACATAAACTATTTCCAAAAGAGTATAGGAATGCTGATGTTAGGCTATCGTAATGCCAGTTTTATTTTGTCGCACAAGGGGAATGCAATAAAAGCTGAATCTACAGATTTAGGGATGAACTGGGTGGTACATCAGTTTGTAGAACGTACTGCCGTCGGTTTATCAAAAGATGACTTACGCCTAATTTCAGCCTTAGCCGAAACCACGAATAACAATTTTGATGCACTGCGGTTTCTATCACGCAAAACCAGAACCGAAGAAATCAATGCTGATGTAGAGTTGTTTTGTCGGATTTTACCGATAGTTCGCAAAGAGTACTGCCGTGCTTTATGGCGCTGGTTGAGAAATATTGCCCAAATGGATGAAATCTTAGTTTGTGGTGGGACAGCATCCTTTGTACGCCAAGAGCTAACCGAACATTTTGATGGTGAAGGCATCCCCATTTGTTGGAATGGCGGAATGGAACTACCTAAATATTTAGACACAATGGGACTAGGTGATAGGATAGCCGATGCTTGGGCATCCCATATTAGCCATATCAAGTTTTTGGATCATGAATTGAGCTATGACCGCCAAGACAAACCCCTAGTTCCTGATTATTATGTTCAACCATTCAAGAGTTCTAAAACAGACATGGAGATTTGGCAAAGGAACGGTTATATCACTACAAGCCAAAAATAGGGTGTTGGATTTAGATTAGTTTGCATTTGTACGACAACTGTTGCGACTAATGCTGTCTGATGTTAGACAGAATGTCTGTCTAACATCGCCAAAGCTAACAAATGCAAGGGTTTGGCTTTGAATGGAGTTTCCCTCCGCTTAATCAACAATTGCTCAAGATGGTTGAGTCAAACAATAAACGCGAACAATTGAAGAAGAATTCAGAAGTCAGAATTCAGGAGTCAGAATTAATGAGTGGGGGATTCAGACCCACCGCTTGATTATTGCACCACTGAATCTCCGATTTAGTGGGGGTCTTAAACGCCGTTTATTTATCCGCTACTCGCTTAACCTTCTTCTGAATTCTGGCTCCTGGCTCCTGACTCCTGTTCATTAACCTTAGTCAATTGATATGTCAGAGACGACACAATTACAAGTACAAGAATTAGCCCGTTTCGCCCAAGAGCAAGACTTCAATCAGCAATATCGTCAGTATTTTGGCGATGTCTGGGAAGAAGCGGGTGTAACAAATATTTCTCAGATGACCGTCCAAGATGCCGAACAGACCTTAAAGATTCTGGCTGATAGTGAGGCATCCCCGCAATTCATTAAAAGCTTATTGGCACAAGCGGCTCGTGATGGTGCTACACCACAGGTTTTGGAGTATTTCTTGAGCAGTGACATTGACGGCGATGGGCGGACTCTGGCACAAGAAATATTTCAGGATGGGACGAACCCATTGCAGCCGGATACACCCCAGCCACCACCCAAGGCACAGATTTTATCTCCATCTCCAACTGAAGATTTGGACTGGGAAATTTAGCATACATTCTCAAACTTTACTAGCAACCTGAGTTTTGATTTTTTCAGTACTCAAGTTGCTAGTTCTTTTTTGAAAGCATATCTAAACTTCTTAAGTTAGATATGAGTTCCATTTTTCAAAAAGCACACTAGGGTGTAATCGATAAGCCAATTACACCTGTCCCCTCAACTAACCCAACAATTAAATGAGGACATATTTATGACTTTATTAGGTATTGATAGACCTTTAGATACAACCCAAGTAAAACTGTGGGACGAGCGCGATTTATCTACAAGCGATCGCCGCCGGGAGCATCTAGAAATTCTCTTGTGCCAGAAAGTACAGAGAGGTGAAGACCCTACCTTGTGTGAGAAAGTGTTGAATTATTTATATTTCTCGGCATTTCAACAGAATCTCAATCGCATTACTGTCCAAAAGGAGAAAGAAAAGTCGGTCTTTGCATCCGTACAGCAAGTGATTATTACGTCCTTTGCTATTTTAGGAATATTTGCGTTCCTTGCTGCCGCTTCCAACAAGTCAGTTGTGCGATCTCCTGCGGTAATCCCTCCAGCTATAGAACGGCAAGCCAATTAACCAAACAATTCGCTTTTTCGCACAGTTGCAATACTTTGGCTACGCTCAGTACAAGGGGAGCAATTGCGGATGTAAAAGGATGCCACTAAAAAGCTGAGAGCGTTGTTTGATAATGCTTTCAGCTTATATTATCACTCGCTCTGCATAGCTCCCGCCTAGTATGCTGTGTCTCTGTCGAAAGGCAAACTGTCAACATCCTCAAAGTTACGCAGGTCTTGCTCCATCTGCTGTCGGCGTTGAACGTAAGTTCTGCTATCTTCAATCCTTTCTTTCATCCGTTCTTCACCAAAGTTAATACCTTGTTCTGCGTGTTTAGCAGACACTTTGTTGAAATTATCAACTTCTATTTTCTTACGCCACTCAAGCTGTTCCAGCGCACCTTCACTGATGCCAATTTTTCGAGCGTATTCTAAATATTCAGGTCTGAGAGAACCATCAGGGTTAAATTCCCTTTTCTCTTGTTCAGTGAAGAAATCGTAGGCTGTGTAGATTGGCCACGGCTCTGGGTCAGTCTCGTCCAGGTGCTTCCACTCGTCGTACTCTTCTTTTAATCTACGAGCATAATCATCGATTGCTTCTGGATGTGCGCCAAGAGATAGCTTTTGTTGTCTTACTTCATCTCTTAGATTTCCATCTGTATTGAACTCTTTTTTATTCATATTTATCCAACGCTTAATTCTTGACATAAAAACCTCCCAAAATATTAACCAAGTTCCATTAATTTTTTAAAATCATGACTCTGGAACTAAAACATTTTGATCCCAGGCTTAATCAATGGATTTATACAGATGACCGTAAAACTATTTTAACCGAAAAGCTCAGTAATACTTTACTAGAATCTTACTTCGCTGATAAAGAATTTTCATTTGGACATTCAGATGAATACAGTACACACGAAGATTTGAAAAATCATCCAGATGGACACATATTGTTATTGTCTTCTAAAACTCGCTTACTTTATGGAGAAAAAGAATGCTTAGAAACAATTCAAAAAATTTGTCCAGATAGTAAAGACCGTGGGGCTTATGGTTCGATATTCCTTGGAGCTTGTAAAAATGCGATTCACCAAAAGCTAAACATTCTGGTAGTAGATGATTCTACTGATAATAGGGGTGAAAACGGAGGAATATTATCAAATGATTTAGCATATAAACTAGTTGGCGATTGTTATGGACAGATTTCAACCCAACTTTATGACAAGCTCACTTTAAGAGAATCACAGCAAGATAAAAGCTACCGTGTTATCCAGCATCGATTTGGTTGGAAGGAAGGAAATGGAGAAGATACTACTAAATACCGCTTTGGCAAAGGAACCCTCCGACCATACAAACTGGATAAAATAGAATATGCAGATCCAAATAACAAACCCAAAATCGATATAATTCTTCCCATAAGTAGTTTTAAGGGAACAGATAAGGATAGACCAGAAGGCCCTACTAAACCTCAAATTCAACCAGGATTATATCAACAAAAGATTTGGTTAGCCGAAAAAGGACAATCTCAGCAAGGCCAGATGTCTATCTCCCAACTATTGGCATCTTTTCCCCAAGGAATTAAAGATTTTGCCGAAGAATTAGAGCTACAAGCTGAGAAACTAACTTCTATTCAAGATGACCCTAGAATTGTTGCTGCTTACTATTGTGAAAAATACGAAAAACGCAAAGAATCATTGAACCCAAGTAAATTAAAAGTAGGAGAAGTCACAAACCTTGAAAGTGATGTCAAAAACTTAGGAGCAAATGACGATTTAGATACAGATGAGGAATTAGATGACGAGAGTACTAAAGATGACTTGTTCATGTACAAAGTCATCAAAACTGACTTACTTGGTCATCAACAACTTTTAGAAACGGAAAAAGTTAAACAGGAATTAAGTCGGTTTTTACAGAGCCAATGGCGAGATATCGCTCTGGGGAAAACGCTTACTTTTGACCGAGGGATGATTATTCCATCCAAGGAACTCAAAAATGGTGAAATTTGTGTCCCTTGGCTTGATGAGCAAGAAAAAGTTCTTAACTTCCGTTCTCCTTTTCTCAATTCTAATGGTTTGTGTGTTTCTAATAATAAATATGTTGAGGATCGACTCGGGCCAGATGGTAAAGACCTCAAAGGCATAATCGTAGTTAGTGACGAAGATCATAAACGCATACAGCAAAGAATTGCACAGTTAGAAACGCAAGGTATTGATGTTGGGGAAGTTGACCCAGCAGAAACCGAATCTGAACGCCAAGCACGAGATTTTGATGGTGACTGCATTGGTGTGGCACGAGCCAGCTTGTATCCCAATTTAACAGCCGAAGCCGAGTACAGAAACCAACCCCAGAATGCTTATGCTCCGACAGTTAAGCTCAAAAAGCAATCATTCTACGATCCCACCGATGGAAGCCAGCCCCCATTTGAAAAAATCGCTATCCACATGAGTGATAGCATCAGCGTGGGAGTAATCAATAATCAAGTTACTGCGCTAGAAGCTCTAGAATCAGAAATAGAAATACTAAAGACTTACGGTACTTTTGAGCAGAAATCAAATTATTTAGACCAAGTTTCTAGTCATTACGAAACCCTGTTTGAGCAAGAACGCCAGAAAGAGCCAAAGTTAATTCGAGAAGAATACAAGCCTTATATGCAAAGGTTTGTTGAACTTGCTTTGGATCAAAGAACCCCAGAAAATATTCAACAGGCGATGGATGTTAACCGCCTGATGTACCGAGAAATGATTGGTGAGGGGTGTTATCAAAACCAAATAGCGGTGGATTTATTCAAAAGTGCTAAAAAACCTGAAATGGATAAAATCCGGGAAAACAGCCGCTACTTGTATCGTGATGTTAATTATATTAAAGATAAAAAGTCGCGTTTAGCTTATTTAAACTCTGGTATTACTCCCACTGGTTACTCCCCTGTAGAATTATTAATTAATCAAACTAACAAATATTTCCAAGAATCACAGTTAGAATCGCGTCCCATTGTCCAGTTTAAAGAATTATTCAAAGGAGTAGAATTTTCACCACAGCAAAAATTTGCAGCGATCGCCGCGAAGTACGAGTTCGATCTGAAATTCAACGCTGCGGTTCGGATGTCCCAACGGCGTGAAACTGAGAAAGGGCCATCTGCAATTATCCAAACTCCACAGGGAGCGAAACTCGAAATTACCAACCTCACCCGCTACGGGCATCCCCTAATCTGGAAAGCCCAGACGTTGAATATTCGCCTAGATGAGATTAAATTAACAAACAGTGAACGCCTCCATAAATTATTAGCAGTTGCACAGATAGATAACGAGGTTGGGGAAAATGGAAAACCCGCTTACCGCAACCTGGGGACAGTTAGCCAACAATCTGTGACTGACTACAATCTCAAGGCGGGGACGACCATGCAGGGAGCTAAACTCCTAGAACTAAAACCAGAACTTACTAGAAGCCAAACTAAATTACTTTTCGACAAGGCACAAGAGGCGGCTCTCGCATTTTATACCTCTATCCCAGAGTCAGAAAAACTTGCATCCGCCGCCGCCGCTTGGAACATCTGTGCATCCCGCCAAGATGAACTTGAAGTTGCAAGAAAAGAAAACGCAAATCCCCAAGCGATCGCTAAAAAAGTCTCTAATTTTGCTTTCGCTGCTTTCCCCAATGAGATTATCTCCCGCTTGGAGAAACTGCAATTTACCGAACCGAAGTTAGTCACACTTAATAATGAAGCAAATCAATTTTTGGGTCGAGACTGGAATCCAACCGAAAAACACCCGATAGAAATCAGAGCCTCTCATCACCCACCGGGACACGAACGCCACGTTTCCAGACTAATGTTTGTCCAGGATGCTGACGGGGAATATAAGGAATTCGCCATGCTCGAAACCAGGGCTGGAATGTTACCAATTGGCACAAAGGCGCAAGCTAATTTCATTGGGGTAGAACCTGCTACCGCCAAAGCAACTATTGGGCTACCAGGAAACGAACCGGTTGAAATTACTATCCGTGAACTCAAGAACTTCTCTTATGCAGGACTTGTTTTTAACGCCGAATCGGTCAACTTAGAATTTGGCACTGTGTCGGTGACTGACAAAACAGTAAAAATCAAACTTGATGGCAAAACTTTAGGGGAGTTAGACAGTGATTCTACCCAACAGTTAAAAGAAATTAATTATCTCAAAAATGGTAATCCTCTAAAGTTAAAACTTACTTCTATCTCCGAAACTGGAGATCAAGCTTTTGTGCTGGGTGCGTCTCCTAATGGGAATCTCCTCAAAATTAATAAAATTAACTTTTATGATTTTTCTGGTCAGACATTCAACGATCAAGATTACCGCAAACTGACTATCGAAACCTCAGCTTCTAAAACTAGAGATGCTGTATTTCTCAATGGTGAATCCCTGGGAGTATTACATTTCAAGAAAGACAAAGACGCGCTCAGACAGCTTGGATTGCTCAAAACCGGACAACTTACACCTGCACCCGCGATCCTTCAAAGTAATTTTTCCGTGATTTGCGCTCAAATTGAGCCTAAGACCGTTGAATATCCTACTATTTGGACGAAGGAATTTCAGACTTTTGGGACTCAATCAGTTAACCCTCAACATCAGCAGATGATTGATAGTAGTGAGCCAATTCTACATCATATTAAAGAGCGCCCTACTTTCTTATTTTCGACAGAATCAAACAAAAAGCTTGGAGTCATGGGCTTGGCTGTTGACAACCAGAAAGCTGAGACTGTGACTAAATGGTTAGCTGCTCAAAAAGTTGAATGTCAGCAAGTAGCAATAGATGATGTTATCAGGGAAACTCAAAAAGGTTTAACGGTCTTTAACTTAGTCAGCAGTTCAATTCCCCCCAAAACTTTGGAGAACATGACCAAGAAATTTGGGTCAATTATTGAATCGGATAGTGACTATCAACAAAGAGTTAATTCCCTCGCCACACGACCACAGTTTTTGAAACCACCAGAACAAACAGCACAATCCCCACTTAACCAATCTATAACTCCATTACTCCCCACTACTCCTTCTACACCAGACATTAGTAATTATGTGAAAACCGAACCTCTAGGTGTAGAGAAGCTTTCGACAGTTACTATTGATGACTTGAGAAATTGGTATAATGCCGCAGATAAGTTAGGGAAGTCGGAAAATTACAAAAAACGCATTGTAGAAGTTGCAAATGGATTTAAAGCTGGTGAGCAATTATCAACCGAAGCGTTGACAGTAATGAATAAAGATAAATTTGAGATTGAAGCCATCACTCGGTTGACTCAAATTGCTCAGAGAATTGGGATGGTTTTGGGACAATCTCGGCAAGATGGTTTCACTGAAGTTAAAGGCAAGGTTTATGACCTCAGCTTTAACACCGAGCGCAAAGATTTGACTATCCAACAGAAAAATGGAGATGTAGTTTTAGGTGTTCAATCAGGCAAAGTGCATACCTCACGAGTCACGCCTGAAATTATAAAAACTTTTGAAGGAGCTAACTCTCTTCTTGACAAGACTTACTCATCTTATCAAGCCCAGTCAAGAGAAATTCATAGATAATATAGGAGCAACACGATTTTGTGAGAATTATGCATTATAGGCAGTTCTTACAGTCGGAGTAAAAATAAATCCAGTAACTTTTATGAGTCAAACACAATCGGAACTGAAGCTACTGACCTTCGATGAATTTATCGAATGGTATCCAGAAAACTCAGAAGTACGTTACGAATTACATGATGGGGTGATTGTGGAGATGCCAAAGCCTAAAGGAGAGCATTCTGATTTAGCTGGTTTTTTGATTGAAGAATTACTGATCACAATTAGAGAGATGGGTAAACGCGGTATCTGGACTATACCCAAAGAATGCATTATTAAACCATACCGAGACAAATCAGGGTACGAACCGGATATTATTGTTTTAAATCAAGAAACTATCGATACTGAAACGCGCTGGAAAAAAGAATCAGTTATCCATAATGCTAGTTCGGTCAAACTAATAGTTGAAGTAGTGTCAACCAACTGGCAGGATGATTATTACGATAAGCTTCGTGACTATGAAGCTATGGGTATACCTGAATATTGGATTGTGGATTATGCAGCTTTGGGTGGACGTGTATTTATTGGTAGTCCCAAAGTTCCAACTATTTTTGTCTGTGAACTTATTGATGGTGAATATCAAATGACACCTTTTAGAGAAACAAACCTTATAGTGTCTCCTACTTTTTTGCAGTTGAATCTAACCGCACAACAAGTTTTTGACTCGGTGATTTAAACTTTTTAGAGTTCAAAAAATTGTCAATGCAAGATTTTTAAATCTTACAGCGCTTTCGGCTATTATGCAATATAGTTTTCTCCTTGCCCCTCTCCTATCATCGCTTTCAGCTTTTAGAATGAACCTCATAGCTGCCGGAAGTGCTGTATGTAATTAATGTTAAAAGACTTCTCTGATGTATTAAATTTCCTCACAAACGCTTATGAGCATCTGTCGTAACCAGCAATTGGCTTGATCCTGCTCTGTAAGTTTGCTCCATAGCATTGAAATCATCCACGGTTGAGTTTGTACTGGAAGTTCAAAAATTTCTAATGCATCTTGATATGCCAAGGGTGCTAGCAATCGTGATGGAACAGCAGCAATTAAATCAGTTGATGAAATGATTGCTGGTAGCACTAGTAAGTGAGGAGTTGTCAAAGCAACTCGACGCTGGAGGTTGTACTGGGCGAGCGCATTATCGATTTCACCAACTTCATCTTGCCTAAGAGTAAAAAGAGCATGAAGAAAATTAGCGAAGATTTCTGGTGTGATAACGTCCTCCAAGAGAATGGGATGTCCAACACGACAGATGCCGACAAAGTGTTCTGGAAATAATGGCATTTGTATTGTTTGTCTGGGTGGGTCTTGAAAAACACCCAAAGCTAGATCAATCTCTCGTCGCTCTAATAGTTCTCCAACAAAGTTTTTTGCAAAACTAATTAATCGAAAATTAATGCTTGGTGCAATTTGACGACAAATTTTTAGAAGCTTGGGCATGACAACATAGCTAGTGTAATCTGAACTGCCAATTGTAAAAGTACTTTTAGAAGTAGTAGAGTCAAATGTTTGGCTCGTTTCCAATGTCTGCCGAATTTGTTGCAGGGCAACTCTTATACCTTGAGCAACTTCCAGAGCCTTTGCTGTGGGTTGCATTTGCCTGCCAATTCGGATAAATAATTCATCTTGGAATAGTATGCGTAACCTAGCGAGTGCCGCACTCATCGCTGGTTGGCCTAAATACAATCGTGTTGCTGCTGCTGTAACACTCCTTTCTTCAAAAAGTGCTTCAAAGGCGACCAGAAGGTTCAGATCAATGGCAGACAAGTCTATTAATCCCATCGATTAAATATATTATTTCAATCAATTTGATTAATTTAAAACATTTCAGTAAAGTAAAACTGAAAGTTGTGAAAAGTTATTAAAATGACAAACCAGAAAAAGATTGCTGTAGTAACAGGTAGCAATCGTGGGTTAGGATATGCTATAGCTCGTAAATTGTCCCAAATTGGCATCCATGTTGTTCTAACAAGTCGTAACCAAACAGATGGTCTTGCTGTTAAAGAACAATTATCTAGTGAAGGACTTGATGTGAACTATCACACACTAGAAGTTACGAGTGATTTGAATGTGGCAGAGTTTGTTCAATGGCTAAGAGAAGCCTACAGCAGGGTAGATATTTTGGTGAACAATGCCGGCATCAATCCTACAACCAAGCCAGAGGAATCTAGTTTATTGACAGTTCAACTAGAAACGATGCGCTCTACATTTGACATTTATTTCCATTGAACTGTATTAGGGAGAAATAGCAATGAAGGTCAGCTTTATCGGTTATGGCAGCATGGCAGAGTCTTTAAGCTCACGTTGGGTAGGAAAACACGAGCTATTTGTTGCAGGTCGAGATTCTAGCAAAGCACAGAGTTTGGCACATGAACTTGCTCAGGGGACAAAAGCTGGTTCCCCTGTAGAGGCAGCAGAGTTTGGTGAAGTCATTGTTTTAGCGACTCCTCACCAAGCAGTATTTGAAGCTATGGAAGCAGCTGGAGGAAGTGAAGCTTTTGCAAACAAGATTCTATTAGACATAAATAATCCTGTTGACCCCTCTAACGGTAATTACTTAACGCAAACTTATGATGGAGTATCACTATCAGAAGCGATCGCTGCTTATTCTCCCAAGGCTAAGGTAGTGAAGGCGTTCAATATGTGTCAGGCAAAAGTTTGGCAGATGGAGCAGCCTAATTTCGATGGTCGGCGGTTAGTAACGCTCTATTGCGGTGACGATACTGATGCGAAACGTCAAGTGGCTTCGCTGATTGAAGATGTTGGGAGTGAGCCAGTCGATTTGGGGGAGTTGAAGTATGCTCGATTGTTAGAGTCTGCGGCAGCAATTGTGATTAAGCTGCTATTTTCTGGTCGCGATCCTTACACTGTTCTTAACCTGATTCAACCAGAAGTCAAACCGATTTCTTGAAAAAAGCATATACAATTGCATGAAAGCACACACTTGCTGCGATATTTACCTACTTTTTGGGGCTGTTGAGTGACGCACTCCGACAATAGCCCAATTACAACAAGCTACTAGGGTTGAATGCAATACTTGTCGGGTTTTGGGGAAAAGGGGAAGGGGAAAGGGTAAAGAAAAAACCTTTAACCTTTACCCAATAACTTTTCCCAAAACCCAATTCCGACTTAAAAATGCAAAACCCGAGCAGTATTGGGGTTGAATGGCAGGCTTGAAAAGCGCAAATCCTTAATGTTGCAGGATGAGAGGGTGTAGGAGTTGCACGGTCAAGAATTAAAATCAAAGTAAAACATTTACTGGTGAATGTTTGCCCATGCCAAATACGTGCAACTACTGTTCCTACATCCCAATACCTGCAACCCCATACCCTTTCATCCAGGAAGATAGGAATTTCCGCAAAACAAGTGTAAATTCCACTTACCACCCTTAAAGCTAATTCCCCTTCTTTACCGTTCCAACTTCCTTTGACGGTTACAAATCAAAATCAAGGCTGAATGTTTCCCCTGAAGAATCCTCTTCTTTCTCCTCTGGAAATGGAGTTTGAGTCCAAGACATGAGTTGGTTTGATTCAGTATTAATAGGTGAGTCAGGTAAAAGTTGTGCAGGTAATCCAGCCTTGATGAAAACAAAATAGCAATCAACTATAAAGTAAAGCGTGTCCAGGTAACTTTTATCTAGTTTTTGCGATTCTGCAAATATGCGCTCTCGGTAATTATCTTTAAGGCGAACTTTTTCCGGTGCTAAGTCTTTTTTATCTGCCATAGTTATATTCACTTAATAGATGTAGATGCTGAATTCTTGGCAGAAATGTTCTTTGCCATCTCTAAAAGCCCAGAGACATTGGCTTCTACCGGATTGTCCAGGATTTTGAAGCCGTTTTTCTCCAACAGCTTCTTAAATCCTGGTAAGAGACAGCCTCCACCAATCGCCCAGATTTCATCTCCCTGGTGCTTGGCATCAAGTGTCAAATTCACCACTTTCTTCAAGTATTTTTCATACCAATCTTTCAAACAAGCGCTGTATATATCTTTGATATCGATGTCACGACTGTATCGAGTATGCCCCATTTCCAGACAGAACCGAATCTTGGAAGCATCCCCAATTTTTCCACCATTTAAATGTTTCATTTTTTGGGAAATATCATCGATGAGAACTTCTACACCTATAGGGTAGGCAGTGTGAACTTCTCGCTGACCCCGGTTATAACGAGAATACAGGGTTGTTCCATTGCCAAAGTCTAAAATGGTTAATTTTTTTGGTAGTGGATGCCCAAATAATGCACCCATACCCTCTAGTACAACTTTCAGTACTTCTACTTTTACTTCTGATTGTTTGCCAGCAAGTATTGCCTGATATTCTCCATTGAGTACTTTTTGTAGTTCATTAGCCAGAGCAACATCATGTAAACTGACGACTAATTTTAAGTGCCAAGCCTTACGGTGTGGCAGATGTGCCAATGCACCCAATAAAGTCAATAATGCGTTGTTGACTTTATTTTCATTATTGTCGGTGTTGCGGTCAAAATAATTTCCTGTCCGGTAAGCTGATTCTCCGACTGTGTAAGCAGTACCGTTGAAAACTACACGCCCTGGAACATCTTCCATCTCGGCATTAGTTATATAGCTGGGGACACGAACTACTTCAAAGCCATCGACTAAAAGTTTGAGACTTCCGTAACCGTTATCGAAACCCGCAGGAAAAATTTTTTGTAAGGTGTGAATGTTTGACATAGGCTCCAAGTAATGCACTTTAAGTTGTGAAAATTATCTGTTTAAGCGATCTGCAAGAGCAAGAGAAAGAAGAATAAAATAACTTCACCCTTATTTTCCCAACTTAAGAGCTTATCATAACCCCTTGGGGGCTAAATGGGGTATAAAATATCAACCAATCAAATATACCCCACTTAGCACCTATATACACCCTATATAGGGGTCAAAATGTCACCAAAGTCTTGAGCTATTGTTGGGGTATATATAGCCCCCATATAACCCCCATGAAGAAATTTTAAAATCTTTTTTATCAACGCAGCAGAAATTAATTTAGATCGTTGTTGAGTCTTTGATTTATACTTTACTGTCAATTTTTTGTTGAAAAGCAATTCAGTTTTGATCTTTAACTTTTTGCTGACTATGTAACGAGTGCGCTATCAGTTGCTTACAGGTTCAGCTTTCTCAACTGAATTATCATTCACACCCAAAGTCAAAACAATTCAAAATTCAAAATTGAATAAATAATTAAAAATTATTTAATTAAAGCCTCGACTCTGCTCGGCTTTAACCCTGAGCGAACTTGTGCTGAGTGTGGTCGAAGTAGCGTCTCGTAGACAAGTCGAAGCAGCCGAAGGGTTAAGGTACAAGCCCTTGTTTTTAAACATGGGAAAAAAAGTGCAATATCCTTAATTCAACCTCCAAGATGCGACAGACATGGGGTATTAATTTTGAATTTTGAATTTTGAATTTTGAATCGATGTGACTCTTCTTGAGGTTTTTTGTGTTGTTCAACTTCATCATGCCAGTGATGACCGCGCCCATTGCTAGATTGAAACGACTGGTATGACATAAAGTGACTAGCCGCCAGTGCGATGCCGTCATTGGCATGAGTTTCAGGAATCTGCTTTGACTTGTCACCCTTGTCTTTAGCCAGCCCTAATTGCTGCCTGAGCGTCGAAGTTTGCCACCCTTCCTGAGAAACAGTCGGGCAGAGTTCTTCTAACCACTGAAACATGAATTTCTGTCCGACCATCACCGGAGAAAAGCCGCGTCCTTTACCCTTTTCAGTTCTGGCTTTGACGACCTCATAGCGGATGTCAGAGACGGGGAAGAGTTTGATTAGCTCTTTCGTAACCCGCAATTCCATCTGCCTGTTGGCTCGAATCGAAGGCGGCAATTTACCCTGCCTTCGATTCGAGAAGCGCTTCTGGCGATGCGCTCTGAGATGGAATGCTACTTTGCGGTTGATACGTCTGGCACGTCTGGCACGACGCAGAATTCGGCGACCATTCATCTTCTTTGTAATTGCCTGGAAGGGCAGGATGAGATGCGCGGTGAACAGCGTAAACCTGGATGACTGAACTCCAATACCCGTGAACATCTTGCCGAGTGCGATGTCTTGAACCTCGTAGCCTGATGGCTCGCAGATTAGCTGAACGCAAAACAGATTCAGGTCGTTGTGAACGACTTTTGCCTTGCCCGCTTTGAGCCAGCGACGAGCGCGGCTGGGTTTGGTGGGCATAGCAGGAGAACCGTCTGGATTGAGAACTGAAACGCGCATTTTGGAGATAATCCTTATCGCTAAGTAAGAAAGTCCCTTCGCCCACCATCAAGATAGATGTCCTTTCTAAAAGCACCGATAACCAGTCGGTTTAGAGGCAATCCAAGTTAGGGAAACGTTCGGAAGTCTGCGCTATCTCGTTGGCTCGTTGGGCTAGTGCAACGCTTTGTTAGAACCTGGCTGTTCCAAGCCCTATTCTCAAAACCCGTGGCGCGGAGCGCTAGGGTTTAGGGTAGGGTAGTTGACTGCGTGGCTGTGGTTAATTAGTTAGATCATTGGCATACTTGACTTGCCAGGAGTAACTGGTGAGTGCTGTAGCTTCATACTGTTCAGCAGTAGTAGTGCTGCAACTAGTTAGTGTCAGTGCCGTTAGTACAGTTATTATTGAGGGTAAAAATCTCATTTGCATTATCAATCATAAATATCTTTCACCAATCACTCTTGAAGAGAGAGTGTGCCATCATTGCTGCCAAGGTGAAGATATCGCCGTAATCGAAAGCACTTCTCCCATAACAATCTAATCGCCATTTGCCTATTCTGAAGGAATGACTTTAGGAATGCTGATTGCCATACTAAATGTAGTTTCAGTTATCATCACTGCTTTCAACTAATAAAGCTTCAAGCTCTACTAATATTTTTTGTAATCGCTTGTGCTGATTAGGATTATCCCAAACCTTTGATTTTTTTACTTTACTGTAGGCTTCATCTATCTTCTTTTTTAAAGAAGATGATTTTTTATCTGTATTTCCAGGCGTGTTTGCTTGAATTTCAGCAAGACGCTCTTTAATTTGACTCAAAGATAAATTATTTTGAATTGCATCAGACAGTAATGATTTACGTAGGGCTTCATCCCTAATTCGCGCAATCACTTTGGCTTTAGTATACTCGATTACTCCTGACCGGAGAGCTTCCATAACATCTATAGGAAGTTTTAATAATGGGAGACGATTGGTTCTAAAACTTTCGGGGGAAAACTTTCCGATTGTGTTAAATACCTCAAGTAGAGACTGCCATTCTTGGCTGTGGATAACGTTATCCACAGCCTCTCGTTCTGGATGAGCTGCTGATTGAAGTAAAGCAACTATTGATTCTGTGGTTTGATTAAGTTTTAATCCTAAGAGAGCAACAATACTCTCTGTTTCCTCAATTGGGTTTAAGTCCTCTCTTTGGAGATTTTCCGAGAGTGCTAGTTCAAGTGCTTCAGCATCTGTCATTTCCCTAATAACAGCAGGTACAAACTTTAATTGAGCAGTTTTAGCCCCTCGGAAACGACGTTCTCCTGCAACTAGTTCATATTTTCCATCCTTTTGAGGACGGACGAGAAGGGGCTGAAGAATTCCATGCTGTTTAATTGACTCTACTAACTCATGCATGGCTTGAGGAGCAAAGTAGCGACGAGGTTGTTGATGTGGTAAAACTATTTGTTCTATTGGGATAAGGAAAGCAGCGCTACTATTGTCTACTGCTTCTTCAACTCCAAATAAAGCATCTACTCCTTTAATTTCATAAGGTTGACTAACACGCTTCTTCAGACTCATGGCAACGTCTCCAAACTTTGAGCAATCTGCTTGAGAATAGTGACAGATGGATGCTTAGAATTGTAAAGTGCTAACGGTATATGCTCTTGGGCTGCATCAGCAAAAGCTACGGATCGAGGAATAGCTGGATAAATGGTACCAATCTTAGATAGAGAATTAGTAATTGACTGTAAGCTTTGGGAGCCTTGTCCAGTTCGATTATCGTACATGGTTGGAACTACTCCAGCAATCTGTAATTTTCGATTTGCCCGAGAACGGACACGCGCAATCGTTGTTAACAATAGTTCTGTTCCTTTTAGAGCTTTATATTCAGTTTGAATAGGAATGAGTACGTGTGTGGCTGCCACCAAGCTAATATAGCTAAGAATACCGAGACTTGGTGGACAATCAATTAAAATGAATTGGTATTGTGCGATAACTGGTTCAAGAGCCTCCTTTAGTCGAATATCTCGCATATCTGCGACAACAAGTTCTAATTCTGCGCCACTTAAGTTGATGTTCGCGGGGGCCATATCCATACCATGTATATTCTGATGAATTGGTAATGGTTCTTCTCCCAGAATAGCTTCATAAACTGTCTTATCTAGTTCAGATGGCTCTAATCCCATAAAAGTAGTTAGTGAAGCCTGGGGGTCCATATCCACTAATAAAACGCTTTGCTGACTTTGAGCCAAATGGTAGCCTAAATTCATTGTCAGAGTAGTTTTGCTGACACCACCCGACTGATTAAAAACTGCAATGACTTTGCTCATTAACTGAACAGAAATAATAAAGACATCAACTTAACAATATCGGTATCAGTCACATACTGGCAAAAGAAACTTACATTCAGTAGATAGACCGAACTTTAACATTTCAACTATGATTTTGCCCTTTCTATTATTGCTAACTTTTTCAGTCTCCAAGCAATGGTTTATCTGGTGTCAGCCCCACTGCCTCGGCTTTTAAGCTTGAACTAGGGTAAGCTTTCAATGACACTAATATTGAATATCTAATTTAGTATTTATGTACTAAAATAGCTAGACTCCCAGTATTATAATAATGTGCGGCCTATTCTAACAGGCAATGTCTACTCCCCCTAATCTTTCCCCTCAACAAGTAAGCGCCTTTCCTCAACACGAGACAATCACCGGAGTCGTAGAACGCCTAACTTTTTACTCTGCTGAATCGGGTTACACTGTGGCAAGGCTGACCCGTCTCCGTAGCACCGAACTGACAACAATTGTCGGCAGCTTTGCTAATATTCAGCCAGGTCAAACTCTACAACTAACTGGTTTCTGGCGTGACCATCCACAATTTGGCCCCCAGTTCCAAGTAGTCAACTACAAAGAAACCAAACCAGCTACTCTCACTGGAATTGAAAAATATTTGGGTAGTGGGCTGATTAAAGGTGTTGGCCCAGTAACAGCCAAGCGTATCATCGCTCACTTCGGTTTAGAAACCCTGGACATTATCGAAAACCAAATTGACCGACTCATTGAAGTTCAAGGTATTGCCAAAAAGCGGATTAAGTTAATTAAAAATGCCTGGGAGACACAGAAAGCCATAAAAGAAGTAATGGTATTTTTGCAAGGGCACGGTGTTTCAACAACATACGCAGTCAAAATTTACAAGCAATATAAGGATGAGGCGATCGCCACTGTTACCAAAAATCCGTACCAGTTAGCAGCCGACATCTACGGTATTGGCTTTCTGACTGCTGACAAGATTGCGAGAAATATAGGAATTGCCCCAGACTCAGAATTTCGTTATCGTGCGGGAATTATCTACTGTTTAAGTGAAGCTGCCGAAGATGGTCACTGTTATCTACCTCAACCAGAACTGATTGAGTCGGTAATCAAACTGCTGACTACTGAATCCCATCAACCAACAGAAGAAGCGATCGCACAAATCATCAAAGACATGGCTCTAGCAGACGACCTGATTAGAGAGCGAGATGAAGAGAAAAACCTACTTTGCTACAAGCCGACTTACTTTCATACTGAACAGAATTTAGCTCAACTGATCCGCCAACGTTTAGAAAAGCCTGTTGGTACTGACATTGAGCGTGTGCATGATTGGATTGATCGTTTTACCGCTAGCCGTAAAATTCAGCTTTCAGAACAGCAACGCTTGGCTGTAGAAACAGCAGCCTACTCCAAAATCATGATTTTGACTGGTGGGCCTGGCGTTGGAAAAACTTTCACTACCCACACCATTGTTAGCCTGTGGAAAGCAATGGGGAAATCTATTGCCCTCGCTGCACCAACTGGACGGGCTGCTCAACGTTTGGGTGAAATGACTGGACTTGAAGCAAAGACTATTCATCGCTTGTTGGAATTTGACCCCAAGACAAGAGGATTTAAATGCGACAGTGAAAACCCTTTGCCCCATACAGCAATTATCGTTGATGAAGCTTCGATGCTTGATTTGTTTCTGGCTTACTCCTTGGTTAAAGCAGTATTAGCTGGCGCTCTACTATTGTTGGTGGGTGACATTGACCAGTTACCATCTGTAGGTCCAGGTCAAATACTCGCTGATTTGATTAATTCTGGTTGCGTGCCAGTAGTGCGGTTAACTCAGGTATTCCGCCAAGCTCAAACGAGTGCAATTATCACTGCTGCTCACCAAATCAACCGGGGCCAGTACCCAACAATCGAGCCAATTTCTGATAATCCCGTGTCTGATTGTATTTGGCACGGCGGAGGTCATCAGCCTGAACATGGAGTGCAAGCAATCTGCGAATTGATTACAGACTTGCTCCCCAGCTTAGGTTTTAATCCTGCTACTGATGTCCAAGTGCTTTGCCCGATGACACGGGGAGTAATCGGGACTCGTAACCTGAACACAGTATTGCAGCAGTTGATTAATCCACCCAGCCCTAGCAAGGTGGAGATTAACAGAGGTGGAAATTTATTACGCGAGGGCGATCGCATCATCCAGCTAATCAATGACTACAACCGTGAAGTTTTCAACGGCGACCTGGGGATTATTCAAAGCATTGATACGGAAGAGCAGGAAGTTACAATACTGTATGGTGAGCGGACTGTAGTTTACGATTACGCGGACTTGAATGAAATTGCGCTAGCGTGGTGCGTGACTATTCATAAAAGTCAGGGGTCAGAATATCCAGTGGTGATTCTGCCAATCTATATGCAGCATTATATGATGTTGACTCGGAATCTATTTTACACAGGATTGACCCGTGCCAAGAAGTTAGCAATCGTAGTTGGAGCAAAAAAAGCGATATCCCTGGCGGTGCGCTCTACAGATGGCCAACAGCGCTACACACGGTTACAGCAGAGGTTACTTCACCCGCATTTCTCACAAGGTTGAGGGTCAGAGGGGAAAGAACAAGGCACATTGAACTCTCCCCTGCTCACCTGCACAAGGCTTAATCGAGATGTGGTGATAAATCCGGGTTCAGGCAGGGCTGGATTGGTGATGTGTTTTGGTTCTTCAAAATAGAAAAATTTATTGAGCTATTTGATTTATACTTTTAAATCCCCTGGTTTAAAAAAGTCGAAAAGTTTGTATGTCCAGCCTGAGTTCCGACATGGTTCGCATCTATTTGCAAGAAATTGGTCAGTATCCTTTATTAAAGCCAGAGGAAGAAATCGCTTATGCAAGACTTGTACAACAAATGATTGCCATTGAGCAATCTAAAAATGAACTCACTCAACAGCTAGACCGCGAACCAACAATGACAGAATTAGCCAACGCTGTTGAGCAAACTGAAACACAAATCCGAGCAGCGCTACATATTGGTCAAAAAGCTAAACAGAAAATGGTGACAGCTAACTTGCGGTTGGTAGTTTCTGTTGCCAAGAAATACCAAAACCGCAATTTGGAATTTCTCGATTTGATCCAAGAAGGAGCAATTGGTTTGCAAAGGGGTATAGAAAAGTTTGACCCTAACCTGGGCTATAAGCTCTCGACCTACGCATACTGGTGGATTAGCCAAGCTATAACAAGAGCCATCGCAGAACAATCCCGCACTATTAGATTGCCTGTTCATTTAACCGAAATTCTTAATAAAATTAAGAAGGTGCAGCGAGAAAGCTTTCTAAAACTCGGTCGCCATGCCACTGCTGAAGAAATAGCTGCATCATTAAACATCAGCCCCGAAAAGCTTCGAGAATATCTCAGTGCCTCTCGTACAGCCATTTCTTTAAATAAAAAAGTCGGAGATGAGCAAGAAACAGAATTGGGCGAAATTTTAACAGACGTTGGTGTTTCACCAGAAAAACTCCTTACCCAAGAACTTTTATCCCAAGACGTGGCTAAATTATTAGAATCACTGACACCAATTCAACGTCAAGTGTTGACTTTAAGCTTTGGTCTGGAGAACGATCGGCATTTTAATCTCGCTCAAATTGGTAAAGAGCTAAACCTAAGTCGAGAGCGGATTCGTCAAATCCAAGTTAAGGCAATAAGTATTCTCCGTCGTCAGCACAATGACATCCAAGAGTATTTATTTGACTAAGAGGATGTTTTAGTCAGATGATGCACGGATCTTGTAGAACTAAGATGAAAAACTATTATTAAGAAGTAAGGATACTTTACTAATCAATGCCCAGCAAAACTATTGAAGTCCGAGAGTACACCGTCAGAGCGCACAAGCGGGAAATTCACACTCGCGTTTTTAACTTCGTATGCAAGCAGTGCGAACAACCCACACAAAGAGAGACTTTTGGTGTGCGACCTCTATATTGCGAGAAATGCCGTCCGCCACAAGCACCCAAGAAATCAGTAGTCCCTCTCAAGAAGAGAAAACCCAGAGCTATGACTTACAAGAGTGATGTCAATTTGGCAAAATAATCTGAGAACACTTTTAGAGCAAACAAGATGCCTTCTAAGCTCGACTTTATCCATTTTTGGCTACGGGTCATCACAAATGTAGGCGAT
>NZ_JAVRCD010000012.1:128872-160686 GCF_034530895.1 Nostoc sp. DedQUE08 | reverse complement strand
CCAATGCCCAATGCCCAATGCCCAATGCCCAATGCCCAATGCCCAATGCCCAGTAACAAATGACAAATGACAAATGACAAATGACTAAAATAATTTGGCAACAGGGTGAATTAATTGAAGTGACGATCGCTAACCTGAGTGATACAGGTGATGGTGTGGGACGCGCTGATGAGCGTGTAGTGTTTGTCCCAGATACTGTCCCAGGCGATCGCGCCATTGTCCGCTTGGTACACGTTAAACCAAAATACGGCCACGGTAAGCTCCAAGAGCTATTGGAGCCATCCCTTTACCGTATCCGACCTAGCTGTATTGTGGCGGATAAGTGCGGCGGTTGTCAGTGGCAGCATATTAATTATGATTACCAGCTAGTAGCCAAACAAAATCAAGTTATCCAAGCTTTGGAACGTATTGGCGGTTTTATCCAACCACCAGTAGATCCGGTACTTGCTGCCCCTTCTGCTTTGGGCTACCGTAACAAATCTACATATCCTCTCTCGCTATCGGCAACAGGACAAGTACAAGCTGGTTACTATCAAAAAGGTAGTCACCAATTAATTAATTTAAATCAATGTCCAGTCCAAGATGCGCGATTAAATCCCTTACTTGCCGAAGTTAAGCAGGATATTCAACAGCAAGGTTGGCAAATTTACGACGAACACCGCCACCAAGGAAAAATTCGCCATCTCGGTTTACGCATTGGGCGATACACTGGGGAAATGTTGCTGACTTTGGTGGTAAAGGACTGGAATTTATCAGGAATTGCAACCCAAGCCCAGGAATGGTTAAAGCGCTATCCGCAGTTAGTCGGAGTGTCGCTCAATCGCAATAGCGATCGCACAAATGCTATCTTTGGATCAGAAACCCGTTGCATTGCTGGAGTCCCCCACCTGCGTGAAAATTTTGCTGGACTGGAATTTCAAGTACGCCCAGATACATTTTTCCAAGTGTATACCGAAACAGCAGAGGCACTATTACAGGTAATTCAATCAGAACTCAATCTTCAAGGGCATGAGTTCCTAGTTGATGCCTACTGTGGTATTGGGACTTTAACTTTACCCCTGTCCAAAAAAGTACGAATTGCTACAGGATTAGAAGTGCAACCAGCAGCAGTAGAACAAGCAATTTTGAATGCCCACCGCAACGGAATTGATAATGTGACTTTCCTTGTCGGGGCAGTAGAGAAATTGCTTCCCCAAATGGGCACAATACCAGAAGTAGTAATACTCGATCCGCCACGTAAGGGGTGCGATCGCGCAGTCATAGACACTTTACGGCAATTGAAACCATATAGGATCGTTTACGTCAGCTGTAAAGTAGCTACCCTCGCCCGCGACCTGAAATTGCTTTGTCAAGATGGGCAATATACCATCACACGGGTACAACCTGCTGATTTTTTTCCTCAAACTGCTCATGTTGAAGCTGCCGCCTTTCTTGTGTTATCACATTGTTGACAAGGTTAGTAATTCCTTCAAAAAAACTGAAATTTGAAATTTTTAGTCTAGTGCATACTAAAGATGCTAAAATTGAATTAAGCGAAAAATAAAAATTCATTTTGTTTAAATAAATTCAAGTAGCATAGGTTCTGAAAAATATGAAGAAGATTGTGTGAATGATAAATCGGCAACTAATTAGAGTATGCCAATACTCTCTAAAATTAACAGCATATTCTTAATTTGCTGACCTCATTATCAAATTTCTTCCAGCCGATATATCTAAACAATCGCAATTCATAGTTATAGAGCCAATGCTCCCTAGCATTTTCAAAATTTAGTTTTAAAGACGCAAGTTTGAAGGCAGCATGACCACCTCAAGTTTTATCAGGGTGACTGTAATAGCAAACTGATGTCTAGCTAACTGAAAGCTATGGGGTTTCTCTTGTGATTACTATTTCACTCCGTCCAGTTGGACGTTATTGGGGCACTATTAGTTTTGCCTCAACCCTCTACCTTTGTCCCATATTAGACTTATTGTTGGCAGAAATTCCAGCAAGATTACAAGCAGAACTGCGGCTAGGACTTCAAGAAGCCCTAGTCAACGCAGCTAAACATGGTAATAATCTCGATCCGAGTAAAACAGTTGTAGTTCGTTTTTCCGTAATAGATAATCAATATTGGTGGATAATATCAGACCAGGGTAGTGGTTTTACTCCTTCATCTACTAGTAATGAAGAACCAACAGACTATCTTCCACCAGATGAGTCAGAAAATGGTCGTGGTTTATGTCTTCTACATCAAATTTTTGATCGGGTAGAGTGGAACCGAAAAGGCACAGAATTGAGACTTTGTAAACAAATGGAAAATCGCCGGGGATTATCTCTGCGGCGGTAACTTAGTTAGGAGTTAGGAGTTAAAAGTTAGGAGTTGAGTAATAATTCATAACTCCTAACTCTTAACTTTTAACTTTTTCCGTGAGTTTGACAGGGAGGGGCAGAAATGGAGCGATCTAACCAACCAACTGCTTGTTGTAATCTAGCTTGAGCTTCTTCTGGCTGATTCTTTAAAAGATACACAATAGCTGCTGCCACTTGTTCATTAGCGCGGGAATTGCGGTTAGACTTGAGGCGATGCCAATCGTTAGGGGAAATAGTCAGCCTTTCCATGAGGGCTTGAGCTAGTTCCAGAGTACTAAATTCATTCAGTTGACTGGTTTTAGGCAGCTGAGTAGATTGAGACATAATTATGAGTCCTTTGTCTTTTGTCCTTCGTCCTTTGTCCTTCGTCCTTTGAAAAATTACAAATGACTAATGACTAATGACAATTGATTAATATTTAATTTTAGTTTACTACTTGTAAATGAAGCCGCCAAAACAATCACAGCCGTCAGCAGAAAATCCCGAACCAGATTTTGAACAAGAATTAGAAGAAGTAGAGCGATCGCTCCTATCCTTAAAAGAACGTTACGATCGAGTGCAGCGCGATCGCCAACAACAGGCACAATGGCAACAGCGCCGGGATCAACTAAAGCACAATAAATCTCAGACACCAGAAATCAAAGCAGAGTTACGGCACATTCAACAGCAGTTGGAAAGGCTAGAAGTGAACTTAGAAAGCCAGTTATTTTCTTGGCGTAGCCTCAAAAAACCTTTCTGGCAAGTCGTCCGCTTTGGTGGAATGGGCGTTATCATAGGCTGGATATTAAAGTCTTATGCTGGGTAAATATGGTAAATCGACGAATTGCAGAAATATTGCGAAGTGGCCAACCTGATGAGTCTCTCCTAGTTCAAGGCTGGGTGCGGACGAAACGTGAGTCAAAAGAGTTTGCTTTTATTGAAGTCAATGACGGCTCATCACTAGCTAATTTGCAAGTCGTCATTAATCAGGATTTGCCAGACTATGAAGCTATTTTGAAAAAACTGAATACGGGTGCTGCTGTGGAAACGACAGGGGTACTAGTGGCTTCTCTTGGTAAAGGACAGAGGATTGAGTTGAAAGCCGAGTCCGTGAAAGTTTTCGGAGAAGCCGATCCCGATACATATCCCCTGCAAAAGAAACGCCATTCCTTTGAGTTTCTGCGAACCATTGGACATTTGCGATCGCGTACCAATTCCTTTGGTGCAGTTTTCCGCGTCAGAAATGCTTGTTCGACAGCAATTCACCAATTTTTCCAACAAAGAGGCTTTTTGTGGGTACACACACCCATCATCACCGCTAGCGATTGCGAAGGCGCGGGTGAATTGTTTAGCGTTACCAGTTTAGATTTAAAGAATATTCCCCGCACAGAAAATCAAGCAGTAGATTACAGCCAAGACTTTTTTGCTAAACCCACATATCTAACAGTTAGCGGCCAGTTAGAAGCGGAAGTTATGGCGATGGCGTTTAGCAACGTCTACACCTTCGGCCCTACCTTCCGTGCAGAAAATTCCAACACCTCCCGCCACCTAGCAGAATTTTGGATGGTTGAGCCAGAAATGGCTTTTTGTGATCTAGAAGGCGATATGGATTTAGCTGAGGCGTTTCTCAAGCACATTTTTAAATATGTGTTGGAAACGTGCCCAGAAGATATGGAGTTTTTCAATGAACGCATTGATAAATCTGTGTTGGCAACAGCCGAAAATATTATTAATAATCAGTTTGAACGGTTAACTTATACAGAAGCGATCAAACTTTTAGAAAAAGCTGATGTTAAATTTGAATATCCAGTGAGTTGGGGTTTAGATTTACAATCAGAACACGAACGTTACTTGGCTGAACAATTATTTAAAAAGCCTGCGATCGTTACAGATTATCCAGCGCAAATTAAAGCATTTTATATGCGCTTGAACGACGATGAAAAAACCGTCCGCGCAATGGATATTCTCGCACCCAAAATTGGCGAAATTGTCGGTGGTTCCCAGCGCGAAGAACGTTTAGAAGTATTAGAACGCCGCGTGTTAGCGCAAGGATTAAAGCCAGAAGACTTGTGGTGGTATCTTGATTTGCGTCGTTACGGTACTGTTCCTCATGCGGGTTTTGGACTAGGTTTTGAACGACTCGTGCAATTTATGACTGGTATGGGAAATATTCGTGATGTGATTCCGTTCCCGCGTACACCCCAAAGTGCTGAGTTTTAGTTTAAATTTTAGACCTGGCCATTTCTAATCGCCAGGTTTTTGACTTTTGTGGATAAACAGAAATCCATCTGAGAATATTTATCATGAGCATACAAGACCAAACTATTGGTAAAATCCGGCAAATGCCAGAAGCTTTAGTTCAGGAAGTAAGTGATTTTATCGACTTCCTATTAATGAAGCATAGCGGTAAAAACTGGGAACTATGGCTTCAGTTTAGCGAGTCGTTAGAAATAGTAGAATCAGATTTTTCAGAATATTTATCTAATTTAGAAGATTATGAAGAACGCTTGGCGCGTGGAGAAATCCAGTGGTAGATATCTCAAGAGGAGATGTAGTTTTGTGCGATCTAAATCCTGTTATTGGTACAGAACAAGCAGGGATTAGACCTGTCGTAGTAGTGCAAATTGATCGGGCAAATGCTGTTAGTCCCCATACCATTATCGCACCATTCACCTCAAAAATTAGACGTGCTATTTTACCCTCTCATGTGTTTGTACCTGCTGGCATCGGTGGTTTAAACCAAGATTCTGTTGTGCTTTGTGAGCAACTTCGGGTTGTTGATAAATCAAGAATTATCAGAGTGATTGGTCATTTGGATGATAATTATTTAGATGAATTAGCAATAGCTTTATGTACTATCCTTGGATTAAGGATTATGAACAATGATAATGATTGATAAATATTAGGTATTCTCAGATCATTTATTTATATAGTTATTGAACTGTTCACCATACGGGTTTTGGGTTGGGTTTTGAATGACTCGTGCAATTGATGACGGGTATAAGAAATATTCGTGATGTAATTCCGTTTCCGCGTACACCACAAAGTACTGAGTTTTAGTTTGAAACCCAGGCGATTATAAATCACGTCTACACAAACTAAGTCCGTCTGCGCGGATTAATAAAAACTTTGAAACCTGCGAATGCGGGTTTTGCTTGTATAGTTATGTATTTTATAAAACGATTAATTAAAATTCAGATTTTTGAATCTCCTCTTGTAAAACTTGAATTTCTTCAATAGATAATTCAGTAACTTGAGCAATTTGCTCTAAACTCATTCCAATTCGCAATAAATTTAAAGCCAACTTTCTTGTTGTTTCTGCTTTGCCTTTGGCTTCGCCTTCTTCTAGGATTTGTTGATAAATAACTGATTCGCGCATAATCTCACTCCTTAAAATCTTGCTAATTACATTTTTATTTAGCACTAGACCTGCTAAAATGCTACTGGCAGTAGCTATATTTCTTTGTAGCTGGCGATGCCTGCGGCGGGCTACGCCTACGCTAATTGCTTCAACTGCTTTGGCTACTTCGGTTAATACCAATTAAGTGTAATAAACTATTTGATAAAATCTGTTAACATCTGTTCTTGTGACCCTGATATCCTGAAAATATGTTAGTTAATCCTCCATAAGATTTTTCTTGGATAAACTACCAGTTATTTGTAAATAATGTGTTCTTACTTCGGACGTTATTTACAAGTCGCTACAAGTATTTAAGGGACTCTGGCACTCCCCAAATTTTAATTGTTCTATCAATGCTATAACTAGCAATGAAGTTACGATCGCTACTCATGGCAACATAACCAATTGGCGCTGTATGCCCCTGCAATGTACATAGTTTTCTGTTCATTGCCAAATCCCAAACAACTATTTCGTAGTTGTCTGTACAGTAGATTAAAACTCTACTATCTGAACTCATAAGGCAAGGAGCAACACCCGAAGATGTATAGAGAATGCGATCGCCGATCAATTGCCACACACACACCTTTTTTTCCCGGATTCCGCAAGCCAAAATTTGCCCATCAAAGCGATTTGCAAGTCCATTCACTGTCATAGCAGGTAGATTATCCAATGTTTGAATAAGTTCTCCTGTTTCGGTATTCCAGAGGTGTAGCTTATTCTGCAATCTCTGCTTGAAATATGCAACCAATAGTTTTCCATCAGGAGTGAAGAGAAGGGGTGATATATAGTTACCCAAAGGCAAATTCCCAAGAGGTACTAAAGCCCAATCCTGAAATTGATGATGGAAGCGACGAGTATAGGTTTCATAATCCCAAATCTCTAGCTCTCCTGTTTTCCCCACAGTATAGCCAGTGGCAAGCAATGGCTGTTTAGTTGAGCAGACAGCCAAGCAATGGGGAGCGGTTTGAACAGTATTCATAAGGTAATCGGGATAAGTGCCAATTGGCTCTTGTGTTTCTGTATCTAATGGCCAAAGAAAGTGCTGAAAGCTAATGATACATACTTTTCCGCTTTTGCCTAAACCAAATTCGTGAGCCATCGCCAGATCAAAATCTTTCTTACTTTGACCTGTTTCCAAATGCCAAATATTAACGAAAGATTGCTTATAAGACAGATCCCAGTAGCAAATAAGGGTGTTATTGTAGTCTGCAATCGCAAAATAATATGGATGATGTTGTTCAGGTTTGTAGCAATCTAGATTAAATTCCGTCAAGGTATGCAGGCATTGCATTTTTGCAAAGGGCAGATAATTCCATAGGGCTTGTTCAGCAGTAGCTTCGCTGCTGTAGGACAATAACAGCAAAGCTGATTCCCGCACTTCTCTGACGCCATCGCCCAATGCCTGGATTACTAAATCAATTCCTTTGTGCCCATATTGAAATGCTTCTAAAAGAGCATCCACTTTTTCTTTTGTAGAAGCACCGCGCAAACGATATCTAATGCCCTCTAATCCCTGTATTGCTGGACTAGAAGAAGAAACTAAGTCGTGTTCTCTCATCACGTTACTGTTATCTGTGGGCTTTTCAGAAATCATCTCGCAAACACTAAAACTCTGACAAAGTAGCATATAGTTTTTAGAATATGCCTGCAATAAATTTCTCATCACCGTAGGATAGGCGTCTTGCATAGCCTACAAGGAATACAAAAGCTAGCAATGGAGATGTAAATTAGTGTTAATGTTACTTCTCAACATTGGGAATGAGCGATATGCCATAGAAAGCCGACAGGTTGTAGAAGTAATACCACTTGTTGTACTCAAAAGTTTGCCCCACCAGCCTGAGCATATCGCTGGTGTTTTTAACTATCGCGGACGCATTATACCAGTAATCGATTTATGCCAGTTGATGCGTGGTAAACCCTCCAGTGAGTATCTGAGTACTAGAATTGTCCTAGTTAATTATTGGGGGAGTAATAATGCAGAACTTCAGGCTCCCTATATTTTGGGTTTGATGACAGAACAAGTTGTAGAAACATTACACCAGTCTGAGTCTGAATTTGTTGATCCCAATATTCAGATAGATATAGCGCCATATTTGGGCAAAATGATTGTAGATGATCGAGGGATGATTCAGTGCCTTCGCATTGAGTACTTGTTGTCAGAAGCGCAGCAAGTCAATCTCTTGCCAGAAAGTCATCACAATACTAGATTTTAGATTGGTCTGAAGACTCTATAAATGGCACAATCTGTTATTCAAGCTTTACTAAAAAGCAAGATTGGTTTAGATGCAAATTCTATTGGTGCTGATGCGATCGCTAGTGCAATTTATCAACGCATGGCAGATTGCGGCATCACGGATATTGCTCACTATCTAGGGAAGTTACAGGGATCTACCCAGGAATGGGAAGCACTGATTGACAGTGTAATTGTTCCAGAAACTTGGTTTTTTCGAGAACCAGAGTCTTTTGCATTTCTGAAGCATTATGTATTATCTGAGTGGTTGCCAAAAAATCCCCAAGGCGTATTGCGGGTTTTGAGTGTACCCTGTGCAACGGGTGAAGAACCATATTCTATTGCGATCGCTCTTTTGGAAGCAGGATTAAATCCAACAAACATTCACATCGATGCTGTTGATATTAGCAACAAGTGCCTACTAAAAGCGCAACGAGCAATCTACCATCAATACTCGTTTCGCGGCAATAGCCAATCGTTTCAAGAGCGCTATTTTCAGGCAACTGAGGCAGGATATCGCCTGTGCGAACAGGTGAAAAGTATGGTTAATTTTCTGCACGGTAACTTAGTAGATACCGATTTTTTATTGGGTACGCCGCCCTATGATATTGTCTTTTGCCGTAACCTGCTGATTTACTTTGATAGCGCTACCAAGGTACATACTATTAGAGTTCTAAAAAGGTTGGTAAACCCGCAAGGTTTGCTATTTGTTGGACATGCTGAAGCTTGGTTACTATCGAAAACTGAATTTGTTTCAGTTCGTCAAGATTCAGTGGTTACTCATCGAAAGTCACCAACGTGCGAGAATATTCGCAAAAATCATCATCCCAATCTTCAGAAACAAGACTTTACAAGCAAAAATATCGATGTTCTCAACAAGCGACAACTACCCAACAAAAACCATTCCAAGTTTGCCGCACAACCGAGATTGAATCTTCCTCTTCAAAACCCCATATTACCAAAAGACCTGAAGGAAAATTTGTTAGAAACAGCCAGAAACTTAGCTAATCAAGGTCAGTTGAATGAAGCTGCTAAATTATGCAACGACTATCTGAACCAAAATCAGGTCAGTATTGAAGCGTATCTTCTACTTGGTCAGGTACAGCAAGCAATGGCACAAAATGAGCAGGCGGAACAATCTTTTCAAAAAGCAATCTACCTGCAACCTACCCATGAAGAGGCACTTATTCATTTGGCATTACTCAGAGAACATCAAGGAAATGCTGGTAGCGCAAACATCCTTTGGCAGCGAATTCACCGACTAAAGAAGAAGTGAAATCAGGATAGCGCTTAATAATTTGTTTCAAAATTGAATATGCAAACTGTTAATCTCGTTTACGATCTGGGAACTCTAAGAAGTGCAAGTATTTCAAAAGACTTTTGACATCATGTTCAAAAATATTTACAACAAATGAATCGGTCATAAAGGCGTATATCTATATGAACCTAACCGTATAACCCAATCTGGTTTAGTTAAGGGTTACTGGCAACAATTTTGGGTTTTCGAGACGCGATAAATCGCCGTCTCTACAAGTATTTTGCTATATAACCTTCATCTGCCTCTGACAAAATTTACTTTTGCAAAAAATCTAATTGGCAAATTGGGTAAACCTCAAACAATTCCTATCCATCCAGAAACATACATTCAAACCTCATCCATTTGGAAACTTGGAGTAGTGCGGACATCTTGCGCGCTAATATCAGCAGGAAGCAAGATACTCCCACTACTTTAAAAATATGGTTCTCAAAATAGATGTGGTTTAGTATAGCGTGGTGGAAATAGCTATCCAATTTAAAAAGCTGACTTTCGCATTTTACCTAATACACCTATTTGGAAAAAGTAAAACATCAAAAATATATGCAACAAGGAATTAGAATTAATCAATTTGTCATTGGTGGATTTGGAATCATTGTTATTTTAACAGGGATTGCTAGTTTTGTGGCTAAATCAGCAAACGATTCTCTAGCTAATTCTGCTACTTTAGTAACGCATACCTATTCAGTTAAATTGGATTTAAAAGAAATTGAAAAAATTTTAGTTGATGCTGAAACTGGACAAAGAGGATTTATTATTACAAATAAACAACAATATTTAGAGCCTTATGAAATTGCTAGAAATAACCTGAAGGATAAATTTAAATATTTAAGACAAAAGATTTCAGACAATCAAAAGCAAGTCCAGAGTTTAGATAAATTTGAGGAGTTATCCCAAGAAAAGATGAGCGAGTTAGAAACAACGATCGCTCTCAAAAAAGCTGGTAAAGAGCAAGAAGTACTAGCTCTGATTCTTTCAGATAAAGGTAAAAATATTATGGATGCAATCAGACAAAAGCTTAGTGATATGCTGCAAACAGAAGGGCAACTTTTAGATGAGAGGCAAAAGCAAGCAAGTCAATTTCAGGCATTTGCAAATTTCGTTAATTTCGCTACTTTCTTCTGTATTATGATTGTTGCATTCATTGTTTCACTGGTTATTGTCCGCATTCTCAGTCTTTCCTTGAGTCGCTCTTTGCAGTCAGCATTTAGTCTAGCAGAGCAGGTTTCTGCCGGTGATTTGACAACCCAGGTTGAAGTTACCTCAGATGATGAAATTGGCAAGTTAATGGCTGCATTGAAAAATATGATTGCTAACCTGAATACCCTTGTCCGTCAGGTGCAAAATTCAGGTATTCAGGTAACTACTTCGGCTACTCAAATTGCTGCTTCTGGTAAACAATTAGAAGCGACAATTTCTGAACAAGTAGCCTCTACGAATGAGGTAACTGCTACTGCTAAAGAAATTGCTGCAACTTCCAGAGAACTGGTAAATACTATGGAACAAGTTGCGACTACCTCACAAATCACGACGACGGCTGCTAGCACTAGCCAAAAAGATTTGGTTCGTATGGAAGCCACTATGCGGCAATTGGTAGAAGCCACTAATGCGATCGCTGCTCGACTGGGAGTAATTAGCGAAAAGGCGAATAACATTAACAACATTGTTGTCACGATTACGAAAGTGGCAGATCAGACAAATCTACTGTCGTTAAATGCTGCTATTGAAGCCGAGAAAGCTGGAGAATATGGTTTGGGTTTTGCGGTTGTTGCTAGAGAAATCCGCCGGCTGGCAGATCAAACTGCTGTTGCTACTCTCGACATTGAACAGATGGTAAAACAGATGCAATCGTCAGTCTCTACAGGTGTGATGGAGATGGACAAATTTGCTGCTGAAGTTGGACGAAGTGTAGAAGATGTTGCCAGCATTAGTTCTCAAATTGGGCAAATTATCCAACAAGTGCAAGACATGGCCCCTCACTTTGAGTCTGTGAACCAAGGTATGGAAATCCAGTCAGTGGGAGCGCAACAAATTAGTGATGCGATGGTGCAGTTGAGTAGTACTTCAGTGCAAACAGCCGATTCTCTGCGAGAAATTAATAGTGCGATCGCTCAACTCAATCAAGTTGCTCAAGGATTACGTCAAGAGATTGCCCGCTTTCAGGTGAAAACAGAATATTCTAGTTTAACTCCTCAGCAATCAATTTAATCAACAATTGAAGAAATATCTCAAGACTTTTACATCATCAGTAAAATCTAGTTTCTGAACTAAGCTACCTACTTAATAATTTGTTTAAAAATAAAAATACAAACTGTTCATCTTGCTTGTGATTTGGGAATTCTAATAAACGAATGAATTTTACAGCAGTAGAGGAACAGTAGGATATCCAATGTTCAAGAACATCACCTTGCAAACACGGTTGATCGGTTCATTTTTATTCATAGGACTGATTGTATTCGTAATGGCCTTGGTGGCATGGTTCGTTACCAACGAGTTAAATCAGTCAATTAACTCACTAACCTTGAATGACATCCCCAGCTTGTCTGGGGTATGGAAGATTAAGGAAGGCCAAACACAAATTCAATCCGCACAACGATTATTATTTAATCCTGAAATTACTGTTAGTGAAAGAGAGAGTGCGATCGCTGAAATCCAGAACGCTTGGAAACAGATTAACGAAGGTATTGCACAGTACGACGCTACTCCATCCACTGAAGAAGAATTAAAAGAGTATAATTTACTTAAAGAAAACTTGGAAAATTGGAAAAAAGTCCATGAAAAATTATTACAATTTGAGCAAAAAATAAATCAAGATGGAGTTAAGAATCCTTGGAAAAAACAGCTCGAATTAATTATTCAAGGACAACAAAAAGCTATACCAGTTAATATTCAAAAGGTGTTTGAGTTACGCAATCAAATTGATTCTGATATAAAAAAACGGGAAGAAGCATTATTTAAAATAACTATAAAACAAGCAAAAAAAGTTGTAAAGTTCAATGAAAATTTCATATCAGATACACAAAAAGAAGTCGAACAGAATGTGGGTCGCAGTATTTTCTGGATTTCTGTAGGAATTGCTATTGGCCCGATAACTGCGATTATTCTTGGGTTTGTAATCGCTCGACAAATTACTTCTCAGATTTTTAGTGTTATTAGAGTTGCAGAGCAAATTTCTCTGGGAAACTTAACAACTAAAATTGCGGCTGACTCCAACAGCAAAGATGAAATGAATACACTCTTAACAGCTTTCCAAACTATGACTCAGAATCTGAACACTCTGATTCGTCAGGTACAGCATTCAGGCATACAGGTTACTTCCTCAGCGACTCAAATAGCAGCTTCAGGTAAACAATTAGAAGGGACGCTCATTGAGCAAGTAGCCTCAACTAATGAGGTGGCTGCCGCTACTAAAGAAATTTCCGCTACCTCTAGGGAATTAGTCAGTGCAATGGAACAAGTTGCGACTATTTCCCAAATCACAACGACAGCAGCCAATGATAGCCAAAAAGACATAGTGCGGATGGAAACCACTATGCGGCAGTTAGCAGAAGCCACTAATGCGATCGCAGCTCGATTGGGAGTAATTAGCGAAAAGGCAAATAGCATTAATACTATCGTCGTCACAATTACCAAGGTGGCAGACCAAACAAATCTACTGTCGTTAAATGCGGCGATCGAAGCCGAAAAAGCTGGAGAGTATGGCTTGGGCTTTGCTGTAGTGGCAAGAGAAATTCGCCGACTAGCAGATCAAACCGCCGTTGCTACTCTCGATATTGAGCAGATGGTGAAGCAGATGCAATCGTCAGTCTCTACAGGTGTGATGGAGATGGACAAGTTTGCCGCAGAAGTTGGGCGGAATATAGAAGATGTTGCCAGTATTAGTACACAGGTTGGGCAAATTATCCAGCAAGTGCAAGACCTGAATCCGCGATTTGAGTTTGTCAACCAGGCTATGGAAAACCAATCTGTGGGAGCGCAACAAATTAGTGAGACGATGGTGCAGTTGAGTAGTACCTCCGTGCAAAGTACGGATTCCTTGCGGGAAATTAATCATGCCATAACCCAACTTAACCAAGTAGCGCAGGGATTGCGTCAAGAGATTGCCCGCTTTCAGGTGAAAACAGAAGACATTATACCCCTGCACCAATTCTCTTGAGCAGCCCTTATGAACCCCGCTACGCCATTAAATATTGAACGTTGTTGGAATTTTATCGGCATTGAGGGCGATCGCTCCTGTCCGCAATTAGCCACTTATACCCATTGCCGCAATTGTCCCGTTTACTCTACTGCTGGACGCTATTTGCTAGAGCGCTCCATACCTGAAGATTATCGCCATCAGTGGACTGAGTTACTGGCTAAATCTAGAACTGATGAAAATTCCCAGATATCCCATACTTTAACCACCACTCAAATCACAGTTGTGATTTTTCGTTTGCAACGGGAATGGCTGGCACTTTCTGCCCAAATCTTCAAGGAAATTTCTCCTGCGAACGTGGTTCATACCATACCGCATCGCAGCAACCAAATCTTGCGCGGATTGGTAAGTATCCGAGGCGAATTACTATTGTGTATTTCTTTGAGCGATTTGTTGAATCTGGAAACTGCCGATACAGCAGTACAAACGCTCAGTTCAGTGGTGTATTCGCGCATGGTGGTGCTGGAAAAAGCAGATAAAACTTGGGTGTTTGGTGTAGATGAACTTTATGGAGTACACCGATTTCACCGGGATGAGTTACAAGAGCCGCCTAAGAGTCTGACTCAAACTTATACAAAAGGGTTATTTCACTGGCAACCTGGCGCGCAAATGGAGCGATCTGCCTCTGGCGGCAGCGCTTCGCTAACGCACAGTGTCAGCTATTTGGATGATGAATTGTTATTCACCACCTTAGCTAGGAAGGTGCTGTAATCAAAGACCTAACCCCCCAACCCCCTTCCCTACAAGGGAAGCTACGGTGTACACACATCTTGGTAATGAAGCCCGAATCCTGGATTTACCCCCCTTAATCCCCCCTTGCAAAGGGGGGAAATATCCGGTTCTCCCCCTTTGCAAGGGGGAGTTAGAGGGGGTGAAAAGGACTTGTGTGTACACCGTAGTACAAGGGAAGGGGGAGCTAAACTCCCCTCTCCTCGTAGGCTACGGTGGTGTACACAAGTCTTTTAAAGTTGCTGCGGAATGTAGGGTGGGTTCATTTTTGTAGGTCGATGCAACAAAGGTGCAAGTCGATACAACAAACGTGCAGGGCGATGCAACAAAGGTGCGAGTCGGTACAACAAACGTGCAGGGCGATGCAACAAAGGTGCGAGTCGATACAACAAACGTGCAAGGCGATGCAACAAAGGTGCGAGTCGATACAACAAACGTGCAAGGCGATGCAACAAAGGTGCAGATCGAGAGACTTGTGTGTACACCGTAGCCTGGTAGGAGAGGGGGTTGGGGGCAATACTTGTCGGGTTTTGGGGAAAAGGGGAAGGTGGGGTTCCAAGAAGGGGATAAGGGGCGGGGGAAAGGGGAAAGAAAAAACCTTTAACCTTTACCCTTTAACCTTTTCCCCAAACCCAATTCCGAGTTAAAAATGGACAAAGCGAGCAGTATTGGGGTTGGGGGAGAGGTTCTTCCAGGATTAATAAATCGGTGTTCTAGGAAGGTGTAGTAATGTTAGAAGAATTTGATGTCAGCAATCTTTCCTTGCTTGATTTATTCAACATGGAAGTAAAAGCCCAAGTTGTGGTATTGAACGATCGCCTGTTGGCACTGGAAACTAAGCCCGATCCCCAAGAAGAACTGGCAGCTTTAATGCGCGCAGCCCATTGCATCAAAGGCGCTGCGCGAATTGTCCAAATCGATCCGGCTGTCAACCTTGCTCACGTCATGGAAGACTGCTTTGTGGCGGCTCAAGAGGGAAAAGTTACCTTAACTGCCGATCGCATTGATGTATTGCTGCAAGGGGTAGATATGCTCCTGCGTATAGCTCAAACGGTTACAGACAACCCAAATTTGCAGATTTTAGAAGATGTTGGCATTCAATCATTGGTGAGGGCGATCGCTAATATCCTAACTCCAGAGGCAACCTCTACAGAAATTCATCCCCTAGTAACAACAGCGCAGTTAGAAGACAACCAACAGACAATCCTTATTTCCCCATCCCCATTAGAAGAACTGGGCATCACCCAAAATCGGGCGGTGCGAATGAGTACTGAAAATTTGAATCGCTTAATGGGTTTAGCAGGAGAGTCTTTAGTTGAGGCGAATTTATTAGAACCATTTGCGAACTCTTTGCTGAAACTGAGAAGCAATCAGGGGGAATTGTCCAACTTACTAGAGAAGTTGCAGGAGTTATTGGGCAAATATCATCTGGATCGGCAAATTAAGGAAACCTTGAGTGCAACTCATCAAAAAGCTCACGAATGTTACCAGATGATAAGCGATCGCCAAAATGAACTAGAACAATTTTCTCAGCGTTCTGCTAACCTTGCCCAGCGCCTATATCAAGAAGTTATTGCTACTCGAATGTGTTCCTTTGCAGATGGGGGACAGGGATTTCCCCGGATGGTGCGCGACTTAGCTAGACAATTGAGTAAACGGGTGAAACTGGAAATCGTCGGGAAATCTACTTTGGTAGATCGAGATATTCTAGAACGTCTGGAAGCTCCGTTGACTCATATCCTGCGGAATGCGATCGATCATGGCATTGAATTGCCCCAGGAACGTTTAGCAGCACGAAAGCCAGAAGAAGGAATTATTCGTATTGAAGTTACCCATCGCGCTGGAATGTTGTTTATCACCGTTGCAGATGATGGACGGGGAATCGATATCGAGTTTTTGCGCCAAGTAGTCATCAGCAAACAACTGACAAACCCGGAAATGGCAGCCCAACTTACCGAAGTTGAGTTGATGGAATTCTTGTTTTTGCCTGGTTTCTCCACAACCCAAACTGTCACCGAAATTTCGGGTAGAGGTGTGGGGCTGGATATCGCCCATAGCACAGTGCGGGAAGTTGGCGGAACGCTGCGGGCGGTTTCTGTGTTGGGAAGGGGTATGACCTTTCACTTGCAGTTACCGCTAACGTTATCTGTGATTCGCACCCTGTTAGTGGAAATTGCTGGCGAACCCTATGCTTTTGGGCTAACGCGCATTGAACAAGTGTTGATATTATCGAAGTCTAAGATTGCTGTATCGGAAAATCGTCCATTTTTCGTGATGAATAATCAACCTGTGGAGTTGATTTTAGCAAGTCAAGTTTTAGAGTTAGCCTCGCCTGCGGTAAATATAGAATCGCTATCAGTTATTGTGATTAGCGATCGCCTCAATCGTTACGGATTAGTTGTAGATCGGTTTCTCGGTGAGTGCAATTTGGTTGTCCGACCCTTAGATCCCCGTCTTGGTAAAGTCCCAAACATTAGCGCCGCAGCCCTGATGGATGATGGTTCTCCAGTATTGATTGTCGATGTTGAAGATTTGGTACGTTCTATTGCGAAGGTGTTTTCTAGCGGACAACTTTCTCAGGTAAATCAGTCTGCTCATCAGGCAGTTACCAAAACTTACAAGCGAGTATTAGTAGTAGATGATTCGATCACTGTGCGCGAAATGGAGCGCAAACTTTTAGAAAACAATGGGTACAAAGCGGAAGTGGCGGTTAATGGTATTGATGGTTGGAATGCAATCCGTAGCGGCGATTATGACTTGGTGGTGACAGATATTGATATGCCCCGGATGAACGGCTTTGAACTCACTAGCCAGATAAAAACTCATGCCAAGTTGAAGCAAACACCTGTGATTATCGTTTCTTACAAAGACCGGGAAGAAGACCGACTGCAAGGATTAGAAGCAGGTGCAGACTACTACTTAACTAAGAGCAGCTTTCATGACGACACTCTGTTAAAGGCGGTGATTGATTTAATTGGAGAGGCTTGATAATAATTTGTAATTCGTAATTAAGAAAGTAAGATTTTAGGACTAGCACTTTCAAGGTGACAAACGAAGATACGTTGTTTCAGTGCTACCATTTTGAATCCTCCGCTCAGATTTTGGGCTTTTTGAATGTTGAAATTAGCAATTCTCGTTCCAAATTTCACCACCTTGAAAGAGCTGAATCTAGGACTTACGCATTGACAAAAAATCTCATCCATCTCCCTGTACTGTCTGTCTAGTAATCAGGATTCTTGCCGAATTTGGTTTCTGATAAAAAGTTGTTCTGCATTAAGTAGGATGACTAGTAGCCCTACAGATGCTCTGGCGATTACCGGAGTTGTCCAGTTGTGATTCACCAGGTCGGGGATGGTTATAACAAGCATCAATACAATGATGAATATTGGTATAATCATCACAATATTCCGATCCCAAGCAGGTTTATCGCGCAGTCTCGCTTCGCTTTGTAGTACGCGATTGCGCCAAAATGGAAAAGTACTTAGGACAGAGGTAAGGTATAACAGTCCAGCATTAATTAGCAGAATTGTTCTAACGTTTGGAGTGATGTCAGAATTTCCAAAGAAGATCGCTGTTAGGCAAGCTCCCGCTGCTAGATACAGAAAAGTAAACAGGGTAAAGTGCTTCATTGGTTACTCCTTATGCTTTATAAACTGGAGTTTTGACTATATGGCAAAGGCATTTAAATTATATAGGACTAGTCCTTTCAAGGTGACGAACAAAGATACATTGTTTCAGTCCTACCATTTTGAATCCTCCGCCGAGATTTTGGGATTTTTGAATATTGAAATTACCAATTTTCGTTTTAAATTTCACCACCTTGAAAGGGCTGATCCTAGATTTAATCTGGGTTTTTATCTGTTGTATTTGTCGCGTTATTTTGGAGAAATGTCATAATTTGTGAGAATTGCGATCGCTAACGATATGTTAATGGCTGTAGAGGTACTGCGGCGGGCTGTGGTAAAAATACCAGGTTACAAGCTGGCGTGGGTTGCCTACGATGGTGCGGAAGCTGTGAACAAGTGTGCGGCTGATACTCCTGACTTAATTTTGATGGATGTGCTGATGCCCAGTATGGATGGAGTAGAAGCTACTCGGCATATCATGAGGCAATCTCCCTGCGCCATTGTGATGGTAACAGCTAGCGTTAATCGCTATGCAGCCAAGGTTTTTGAAGCAATGGGCTATGGAGCCTTGGATGCCATCAATACGCCAATCTTAGGCGATGATGGGTTACTAAATAAAATTGCCACGATCGCCCGTTTAATTGGTAAATCTTCACATCGGCGATCGCCCCCTGTCCATCACTCAAAATCACTCCCACCCCTAATTGCGATCGGGGCTTCCACTGGTGGGCCCCAGGCATTGAAAACTATTCTCTGCCAATTTCCCCAAGACTTTCCTGCGACTGTGGTTGTTGTTCAGCATATAGATGCCCAATTTGTTCAAAGTTTTGCCGCCTGGTTGAATGAGCAAATTCCTTTGCCTGTGCAAATTGCGATCGCAGGTTCTACACCACAGCCTGGTAAAGTTCTGCTTGCTGGCACAAATCTTCATTTAGTAATGCGTCCCGACCTCACTTTTGCCTATGACAAAGAACCACTACATTTTTTCTATCGTCCATCAATTGATGTTTTCTTCAAGAGTGTGGCTAAAAATTGGACTGGAAAGGGGGTTGGGGCGTTGCTAACGGGGATGGGTGGAGATGGCGCTCAAGGCTTAAAACAATTGCGCGAAGCAGGTTGGCATACTATTGCTCAAGATCGCAAAACTTGCATTGTTTATGGTATGCCGAAAGTAGCAGTGGAATTAAAAGCTGCGGTAGAGGTTTTGCCAGTTGAGGCGATCGCATCAGCGTGCATCAACTTTACGGCATAATGCTTAATTAAGCAGTGTTATTTTATACTTTAAATAAAACTATGTGTATGAAAGCAGATACTTAAAATACCTTTACGAAGTATTGCAAAACACTAACACATTCCGCTACTGAGATATAATTGCGACAATTGCCGATTAGTAGATTTAACTGGCTAGTTTGTAGTATTAAAAACAAAGACCTATTTAGAGGTACTAAATGAACCTGCAAGAAACAGCACTTTTAGAAATATCTCCAAAGACAGCAAGATTATCACCAAACTGGAGTCAACCACAAACTCCACAAGCTGCGCCATTTATTCTGAATGCCAAAATATCTACAGTCAGACTTTTGCTAATTGACGATCAGGTAATTATCAGCGAAGCCTTCCGTCGGATGGTTGCGACAGAAACAGATATATCCCTTCACTATACAAGCAATCCGGCTCAGGCTATTCAAGATGCGAGCGCCATAGAACCAACGGTGATCTTTTTGGATATGATCATGCCAGATATCGATGGATTAATGTTACTGCGTTGGTTTCGCTCTTATCCAGTAACTCGTGATGTACCAATCGTTATGTTATCCAGTAAAGAAGAAGCAAAGCTCAAAGCAGAAGCTTTTACTGAAGGCGCTAATGACTACCTAATTAAATTACCAGATCCAGTTGAGTTAATTGCCCGTATTCGTTATCATTCCAAAGCTTACAATAACCTCAAAGCACTCACTACTGCAACTGCTACTGCCCAACTTCAAGCACAACAGTTAGAAAATACCTTACGAGAATTACAAACTACCCAAGTTCAATTGATCCAGACAGAGAAAATGTCTAGCTTAGGTCGGATGGTTGCAGGTTTAGCCCACGAAATTAATAATCCTGTTAATTTTATTCACGGTAATTTTAATCATCTGAATAACCATGTCAACTGTCTTTTAAATTTAATCCAACTATATCAACAAGAACATCCAGATTCGTATTCTTTGTTTGAAGAAAAATTTGGCGATTTTAATATTGATTTCATCATCGATGATTTACCAAAAATTCTTTCATCCATGAGGATAGGAACCGATCGGATTCGTGACATCGTGCTATCGCTAAAAAACTTTTCTCGACTCGATCAGTCAGAGAAAAAAGCTGTTAATATTCATGAAGGTATTGAAAGTACTTTATTACTTTTAAATCATCGACTACAACCAAAAATTGAAATTATTAAAAAATACGGAAATCTCCCATCAGTTCAATGTTATCCAGCACAACTAAACCAAGTATTCATGAATATCCTTAGTAATGGCATTGATGCTTTACTAGAGCTAGATAATCAGATCCAAAAGCAAATTGTAATTCAAACTGAAATAACTAAATTAGAAACAGTCATAATTACATTTAGAGATAACGGTAATGGAATAGATTCCGAGATTCAAAGCAAGATATTCGATCCTTTTTTTACAACTAAACCTATCAACAAAGGAACGGGACTAGGTTTAGCAATTAGCCATCAAATTATTGAGAAACATCAGGGAAACATCCAGCTAAAGTCTGAACTTGCTCGTGGAACTGAATTTACGATCGAAATTCCAATAGCATTAGCTGTTAATAATAAAAGCAACACTTAAATTAAGATTTCACCGACGCATTATTCTCCAAGACTTGATTTATCTTTCAACAAAGATTTACTTATAACTTAATAAATTTATAATCCACTTAAATGCGATCGCACTTTTATAGTAATCCATAATTCATCTCATCGAATCTTGATGATGAATTATGAATCATTTGCTACTGTTTGCGTGCATAGGATGAGTAACGCTAGTGTTAAAAGAAGTCGTACAAAGCCAAACCCTCATCCCAGAAGTCGAATAGGAAGCTAGAATGGCAATTCCAAATAAACAAGTAAAATATAATACTGATATTTTAGATAATAGACGCACCCAAACTCGCATCCAGGTTCGTATTCCTAAAGACTTGCATGAGGAACCAGTCATTTCACGACTGGTTTCTCACTATGGGATCACAGTAATTATTGCTACTGCCGAGATAAGCGCAAACGTGCCACAATATAGCTGCTTTGATCTGGAACTACGGGGCACTGTTTCCCAGATTGAAAGTGCCTTGACTTACCTGGATGAACTGGATTTAGAAGTTTTGCACCAATCCAGCCCTGAAGAAGATGGTTGGTAAATATTAGTTAGAAGTTAGGAGTTAGGAATTAAAAAATTCATAACTCCTAACTTTTAACTCTTAACTTTGTTTAAGCCATTTGATTTTCAATCGCCCACCGCGCTAGTTCAGTGCGATTGTGGAGATTGGTTTTGCCCAACATATTGGACACATGGCTTTCAACCGTTCGTTGACTAACATTGAGTTCTTCAGCAATTTCACGGTTAGCTAAACCCCTAGCAACAAACTGAACTACTTTCAGTTCGGTTGGGGTTAATTGCACATCGAAGGGAACTTGGATACGGGAACCGTTTTCGCCTCCTTTTGCTTGGTGTTCTTTCCAACGGATAGTTTGTTTCAGCGAGGACTCAACTTGCGCTACGAGTTCTTCTGGTTCAAAGGGTTTGACCATATAAACATCAGCACCTTTATTCAGACCCTTAACTCGGTCTGCACTTTGTCCCTTAGCTGAAAGGAAAAGAACCGGAATCCAGCTGGTGCGTTCGTTTTGCCGGACTTGTTCCACAAAAGTATATCCGTCCATTTCCGGCATCATCACATCGCAGATGATCATGTCTGGAACATCTTGCTCTAAAATTTCCAGAGCTTCACGTCCATTTTCAGCGGTGATGACTTCATATCCCCGGAATTCCAAGTAATCCTTCACCAGCAAGATGAGGTTAGGGTCATCATCAATCAATAGAAGTCGTTTGTGATCTTTCATGCTGGGCTCTTTCATAGCAGTGGCACTTGTCGCGCTTCGGTCCATCAAAGTCTTGAATATTTATCCTCTATGGTGGGTTATTCGAGATGTTGTCCTTTTCCTACTTAACTTGCCTTTGCTGTCTCGAAGTCTCAAAAATGCCGAGCACTTTCAATAGACTAGTAGCTCGATAGCAAAAGTCCAGCAAGGATACGTATAGCAGTAGTATCTATAATGCGCTATTATATATCGCTTTGAAAGGGGCGGGGTAAAAAACACTGATTAAATAATAATCTTTCGGACTCACAAGTAAGTATTGGCTTAAAGATGACCCTACCTCAAAACCAACCCGCACTTTCTTAAAGCCTACTGCTATACCATATCCTTTCGTTGTTAAGCCTCTATGAGGTGTTCACAAGAAACTAGGGAAGTTTCAGGCAAAAGATGGATTGAAAACGCATATTCTTCTACCACCTTATTACCTATTCAGTGTTCTCGGACGATCCGCAGAGTAACTTCCGGGTTTGCTTGGCGATATCAGACACCATCAGGGTAAATCACCATTATGGATCTAGAACCAGAAACACGCAAGCAGTTGGCTTTAGTTTTATAGACGCAAATAGAATGACTTTAGTACGGCTCATCGAGTTTTAAATCTTTAAGTCGCTTTTTTAAGTAATCCCAGAATTCCAGACTAGCTCGTTTTGAGCAGCAATTGCCTGGTCAGCGCAAATAAAAATGTCTCGCTGAATTTTTGCAAGTCCTAAACTTTCTACACAATTACTCAGGGTCTCATGTTCCAAAGATTGAGTTTTTTTAGGGATTTGATGGTTGGACTGGATCGCTGTCACTGTATTGTTACTCATCGAGTGGCTCCCTGATTACAGTTCCATAACAATTTGCAAGCTTTGCAAATAAAGTTGACTGGAGAGTAAGGAATGGGGAATAGGGAAGAATTTTCATAACTCTTAATTCTCCACTCCCTACTCTCTTCGTAACTTACAGAACAAAACCCGCAAGGTATAAATAATTAAGCATTTATACTTAAGTACATCTATGACCTTCTAGTTCGGGAACCCGTACTCAAGGCATTCTTGCCATTGGACGCCAATTTTCGGTAAATTAGCACTCAGGAGTTGAGAGTGCTAAACTCTGGAGAAAATAATTATGGCAGCTTTATCTCTAAGCGTTTCTACAGTTAAACCTTTAGGCGATCGCGTTTTCGTAAAAGTGAGCGCCTCTGAGGAGAAGACCGCAGGTGGTCTGTATTTGCCCGATACCGCCAAGGAAAAGCCCCAAGTAGGGGAAGTAGTGGCTCTTGGCCCTGGCAAGCGTAATGACGACGGAAACCGTCAGGAATTGGAAATTAAAGTCGGCGATAAGGTGCTGTACTCTAAGTACGCTGGCACTGACATCAAGCTCGGCACTGAAGAATATGTACTGCTTTCTGAAAAAGATATTTTAGCAGTTGTTATCTAGTGGTCATTGGTCATTAGTCATTAGCCAATGACAAAGGACAAAGGACAAAGGACAAATGACGTAGATGCCCTCCGGGCGGCTTCCCGAAGGGTAGAACAAAAGACAAATGACAAATGACAAAGGACAACTAACAATAAATTATGGCAAAGCGCATTATCTACAACGAAAACGCCCGTCGCGCCTTAGAACGAGGCATTGACATCCTGGCTGAGGCTGTAGCTGTTACCCTTGGCCCCAAAGGTCGTAACGTAGTCCTAGAAAAGAAGTTTGGCGCACCGCAAATTGTTAATGATGGTGTAACGATCGCCAAAGAAATCGAATTAGAAGACCACATTGAAAACACTGGTGTAGCTCTGATTCGTCAAGCTGCTTCTAAGACCAATGATGCTGCGGGCGATGGTACTACCACCGCTACCGTATTAGCTCATGCGATCGTCAAAGAAGGCTTGCGGAACGTTGCAGCCGGTGCTAACGCAATTTCCCTGAAGCGCGGTATTGACAAAGCTGCCGGCTTCCTGGTAGAAAAAATTGCTGAACATGCCCGTCCAGTGGAAGATTCCAAAGCCATTGCCCAAGTTGGTGCGATCTCGGCTGGTAATGACGAAGAAGTTGGTCAGATGATTGCCCAAGCAATGGACAAGGTGGGCAAAGAAGGCGTAATTTCCCTAGAAGAAGGGAAATCTATGTTCACCGAGTTGGAAATCACTGAAGGGATGCGCTTTGACAAAGGCTATATCTCTCCTTATTTCGCTACCGATGCTGAACGGATGGAAGCGGTTTTTGATGAACCTTTCCTACTGTTGACTGATAAGAAAATTGCTTTAGTGCAAGACCTTGTACCAGTGTTAGAGCAAGTAGCTCGTGCTGGTCGTCCTTTGGTGATTATCGCCGAAGATATTGAAAAAGAAGCTTTAGCAACCTTGGTAGTAAACCGTTTACGCGGTGTACTGAACGTGGCTGCTGTTAAGGCTCCTGGCTTTGGCGATCGCCGCAAAGCACTATTAGAAGACATCGCTGTTTTAACTGGTGGTCAACTAGTTACCGAAGATGCTGGGTTAAAGCTAGATAACACCAAGCTGGATAGCCTGGGTAAAGCTCGCCGGATCACCATCACCAAGGACAGCACTACAATTGTTGCCGAAGGTAACGAAGCTGCTGTTAAAGCTCGTGTAGAACAGATTCGTCGTCAAATCGATGAAACCGAATCTTCTTACGACAAAGAGAAATTACAAGAGCGTCTTGCTAAACTCTCTGGTGGTGTTGCTGTAGTGAAAGTGGGTGCAGCGACCGAAACCGAAATGAAAGACAAGAAGCTGCGCCTAGAAGACGCTATCAACGCCACCAAAGCTGCTGTGGAAGAAGGTATTGTTCCTGGCGGTGGTACAACTCTGGCTCACCTTGCTCCCGACTTGGAAGTTTGGGCAAAGAGCAACCTTAAGGATGAAGAGTTGATTGGTGCTTTGATTGTCGTTCGTGCATTACCTGCACCTCTGAAGCGGATTGCTGAAAACGCCGGTCAGAATGGTGCTGTAATTGCTGAACGCGTGAAAGAAAAAGACTTCAACATTGGCTACAACGCTGCAACCAACGAGTTTGTTGATTTGTTAGCGGCTGGTATTGTTGACCCTGCTAAGGTGACTCGTTCTGCTCTGCAAAACGCTGCTTCCATCGCTGGTATGGTGTTGACAACCGAATGTATTATAGTTGACAAGCCTGAGCCTAAAGATGCCGCTCCTGCTGGGGCTGGTGCTGGTGGTGGCGACTTCGATTACTAATACGTAGTTACATAATTTGTAAAACAGCTGCTTCCCTTGTGGAGGTGGCTGTTTTTTTTATGCCAAAAGAAGAAGAAAAGGGTGAGTTACGATAACGCTTGTAAATATTTAGCTGAACAGTACCCAGCCGAGTTTGTCCGTTGGCTGCTTGGAGTAGAGGTGCAACAAATTGAAGTCTTAAAAACGGAACTCACGCTTGAACCAATTCGCGCGGATTCTGTGACATTTTTGCAAGCAGCTAACCAAATTTTGCACATTGAATTTCAAACTTTGGCGAAATCTAATCCGGCGCTTAATTTCCGAATGCTCGATTATTCTGTGAGGTTGAAGCGTTAGTATCGTTGTTCTGTAGTGCAAGTGCTAATCTTTTTGCAGGAAACTACTAACGAAATGGCTTTTACTGAAGAATATCGGGACAACACGACGATTCACCAATATCAGGTTGTTCGTCTTTGGGAGCAAGATTCAACACTATTTTTAGTTAATCCGGCGCTGTTACCTTTAGCAAGTTTGACGCGAACTGACTCGCCACAAACTTGGTACAAGTGGCTGAACAAGTCGCTACAATTCCAGATAGAGAGGAGCGGCAAATATATCGCAGGTTGTGTAGAAATTCTGGCAGGTTTGCGGTTTGATAAGGATTTGGTTCGGCAATTTTTGCGGGAGGATATTATGAAAGAGTCTGTAATTTATCAAGATATCGTTCAAAAAGAAGCGTTTAAATTGATTAGTCGTCAGCTTAGACGGCGTTTTGGTGACATTGATGAATTATTAGTTGAGCAGGTTCGGAATTTATCTGCTGAACAGTTAGAGGAGTTGGGAGAAGATTTGCTTGATTTTTCTGAAGTTGCTGATTTGGTAGCTTGGTTAGAGCAGCAGAAAGAAGAAAAATAAGATAGGTATTAAACTATGGCTTTAATGGTTCCCGAATCTATATCATCATCTGCTAGTCAAGGCGAACAAATTTTATATAGAATACTTCGTGAGAAATTGCCAGATGACTTTTTAGTTTGGTATAAGCAAGTCGTTGAAAGTAATTATATTGATTTCCTGATTATTGCACCTAATTTTGGACTATTGATAATTCAAGTTATTACTTGGTATCCATCGCAAGTTAACGGTACTGATATTAACAAAATTAAATTATTTAGTTCTCCAGAAAAAAATCAAAAAATAGAATTAAACAATTCTCCGTCATATCTAGATATTCCGGGAAGACGAACTCGTAAGCGTTCTATAAAGATCAATGAGAAAGAAGATACTTTCTCCCTATGGACAAATCCATATCAAGAGTTGATAGATCAATTATTAGTGAAATTACAAAAATATCAAATACTCACTCAGTTGCATGAAGATAATCAACAGAAATTAGCATTCCCTTGTAACTATGGTCTATTATTTTCTAATATTACCGCAGAACAAGCACAGGAAAAAAATATTGATAAATTATTGTCTCCATCACAAATTATATACCGTAATGAATTATTTTATAGTCAGAGCATTAGTAGTGAGGAATTAGTAAATAGATTAATAAAAACATTTACCAATACTTTTACTTTCTCTCCTCTTAACAATGAGCAAATTGATACTATAAAAGCTGTTATTTTTCCAGAAATAGCTATTAAACTTATACCAGCATCTCTGTACAGTGTTCCTAATAACATTAAATTCAAAAATGAAAGTTACGTATTTAAAACGTTAGATCATCGTCAAGAATGTATAGTGAGATCAATTGGTGATGGACATAGAATAATTTATGGTGTAGCTGGATCGGGAAAAACTTTAATACTTTTATCTCATGCTAAATTGCTAGTTACCTTAACTACAGAATATAGCCGAATAGTCCGCGAAGTATCTAATAATCACCCAGCAGAATCTAGAATGCAGTCGGTAGAGCCACTGTTAGTAACTCCCTATTTTATTAACATCCACGAATATACTTTTACTTATAGGCAACAGTTAGATTTAACTGGACTTATTGGGCGAGCAATGAGTGTTTCTTATTTGCCACGTGAAGGCTTGGCATACGAACAGCTTATTGATAGGTTTCAAGAATTATATCAGCGCTTTCGTGATGAGAGTGGTTTTATCTATATGGTCTATCGCACTAGCGTACACCTGGGCGAAAAACAATGATAAATTGCAAGTAAAGTAGCAGAGAATGCATTAAATAAATATAAGATATCTGAACTTTAATATTGAATTTATAAATGACCTGCAATCCGCAAGTAGCAGAAGGTTGGCATGGCAAACTTAATTTAGTCTATGCCGATCGCCAGGGTAAAACCCAATTAATTTACGATCGCCAACAAGCGCCCCTGAAGGTACAACGTCCATTTTACCCAGAAGGGGAAATTTGTCATAGCGTCATTTTACACACGGCTGGGGGAATGGTGGGAGGCGATCGCTTATCCTCTGACATCCACCTCCAACCCCACACCCAAGCTTTAATTACTACAGCTGCTGCAAGCAAGATATACCGCAGTAATGGCTTACAAGCTAGACAAATCATCCAAATGCAAGTTGATGCTGGTGCTTGTTTGGAGTGGTTGCCGCAAGAGACAATTTTATTTAACGACGCGATTTATCGGCAAGATTTACGGGTAGAATTAGCAACCGGGGGCAGCTGGTTAGGCTGGGAAATTACCCGATTTGGTCGCAGTGCTAGAGGAGAAAAATTCTTGCAAGGGGAATGGCGATCGCACACGGAAATTTGGCAGCGAGATGTTCCCTTATGGATCGATCGGCAATGGTTACGGGGTAGTGAAGAAACTTTTCACAGTCCCCACGGCTTGGCTGGAAAACCAATAGTAGGTAGTTTAGTTTGGGTTGGTGGTGCAGTTTCATCAGAAATTGTCGAAAAAACGCGAAATTTATGGAATGGGAAAGGAGAAGCGGGTGTTAGTCGGTTACAACATGGATTATTGTGTCGATATCGCGGTGCTTCTACATCTGAGGTTAGAAACTGGTTTATTAATGTTTGGCAGTTGCTGCGAGTTTCTTTTTTAAATCGTGGTAATTGTATACCAAGAGTGTGGCAGCTTTAAACGAACCACGAAGGCGCGAAGGACGCGAAGGAAGAGGTAAGAATGCAACTTACGCCGCAGGAAAAAGATAAGTTATTAATTTTTACTGCTGCTTTATTAGCAGAAAGACGTAAAGTAAGGGGTTTAAAACTGAATTATCCAGAAGCAGTTGCTTATATTTCTGCTGCCATTTTAGAAGGTGCAAGAGATGGGCAAACTGTAGCTGAATTGATGAGTTATGGTACAACTCTCTTAACGCGAGATGATGTCATGGAAGGGATACCGGAAATGGTGCATGATGTGCAAGTTGAAGCAACTTTTCCTGATGGTACAAAGTTAGTGACAGTACATAGTCCAATTCGTTAATTTTTTAGTTTTTAATTTATTATGATTCCTGGAGAAATCATTACACCAGAAGGTGAAATTGAACTGAATGTTGGTCGTCCAACTATAAAATTGCTAGTGTCAAATACAGGCGATCGCCCCATACAAATCGGTTCCCACTATCACTTTTATGAAGTTAACACCGCCTTAAACTTTGACAGAGAACAAGCCAGAGGAATGCGCCTCGATATCCCCGCCGGAACCGCAGTTCGCTTTGAACCAGGCGACGAAAAAGAAATAACTCTAGTCCCCCTCGTCGGTACTCGCCAAGTCCACGGCTTCAACGCCAAAATTAACGGAAACCTCTAAAACCCTCCGCGTACCTCTGCGCTTCCCTTTGCGTCCCTTTGCGTTAAAAAAAAGGATTTTATATGCCTTACAGAATGGATCGCCGCGCCTACGCCGAAACCTACGGGCCAACAGTAGGCGATCGCATCCGACTTGCAGATACAGAATTATTTATAGAAGTTGAACAAGATTTCACCACCTACGGCGATGAAGTGAAATTTGGCGGCGGAAAAGTTATCCGCGATGGAATGGGACAATCCCCCATTTCTAACGCCGATGGTGCTGTTGATTTAGTAATTACCAATGCCTTAATTCTCGATTGGTGGGGTATTGTCAAAGCAGATATCGGCATTAAAGATGGCAAGATTTTCAAAATTGGTAAAGCCGGAAATCCTTATATTCAAAATAATGTAGATATTATTATCGGCCCTGGAACTGAAGCCTTAGCAGGTGAAGGAATGATTCTCACTGCTGGCGGTATTGATGCCCATATTCATTTCATTTGTCCTCAACAAATTGAAGTTGCGATCGCTTCCGGGATTACCACCATGATCGGCGGCGGTACTGGCCCAGCTACAGGTACAAATGCCACTACCTGCACCCCCGGCCCTTGGAATATTTACCGAATGCTGCAAGCTGCTGATGCTTTTCCCGTCAACTTAGGATTTTTGGGCAAAGGTAACGCCAGTCAACCCCAAGGACTGGTAGAACAAGTAGCCGCCGGTGCAATGGGGTTAAAACTTCATGAAGACTGGGGAACCACACCCGCAGCAATTGATACTTGCCTCAGCGTTGCCGATGAATATGACGTGCAAGTAGCGATTCATACTGATACCCTGAACGAAGCCGGATTTGTCGAAGATACGATCGCCGCTTTCAAGAATCGTACCATCCACACCTACCATACCGAAGGCGCAGGCGGAGGACACGCACCAGATATCATCAAAGTTTGCAGCCAAGCTAATGTTCTGCCATCTTCCACTAACCCCACACGTCCTTACACCGTCAACACCTTAGACGAACACCTAGATATGTTGATGGTATGCCATCATCTTGACCCAGCGATCGCCGAAGATGTCGCTTTTGCCGAATCTCGCATCCGTCGAGAAACCATTGCCGCCGAAGACATTTTGCACGACTTAGGCGCATTTAGTATGATTTCTTCCGACTCCCAGGCAATGGGAAGAGTTGGCGAAGTGATAATTCGCACCTGGCAGACATCTCACAAAATGAAGGTGCAACGAGGAATTCTTAACTCACAAGGAACTGAGCAAAAGGCAGACAATTTTCGGGCGAAAAGATATGTTGCTAAGTATACGATTAACCCAGCGCTCGCTCACGGAATTGCTCAATATGTGGGTTCAGTGGAAGAGGGAAAATTAGCAGATTTATGTTTGTGGCGGCCTGCATTTTTTGGCGTGAAACCAGAGATAGTGATTAAAGGCGGAATGATTGCATGGGCGCAAATGGGCGATGCTAACGCCAGTATTCCCACACCGCAACCAGTGTATATGCGATCGATGTTTGGTAGTTTTGCAGGGGCGCGTCATGCCACATCATTAACTTTTGTTTCCCAAGCAGCTTTAGAGAAAGAAATTCCCAGCCAGTTAGGTTTACAAAAGGCAGCAGTTGCAATTTCTGGGACACGCCAATTGAGTAAGCGAGATATGAAGCTGAATGATGCACTACCCCACATTGAAGTTGATCCAGAAACATATCAAGTTAGGGCAGATGGTGAATTGCTGATTTGCGAACCTGCAACAGTTTTACCAATGGCACAGAGGTACTTTTTGTTCTAATTCATGACCGAGCAACTTACTGATTACGATAGTCCTTGGAAAGAAGTTATTGAGCTATATTTTCCCCGCTTTCTGGAATTCTTTTTCACCCAAGCTTATGGCGAAATCGACTGGACGCGACCTTATGAATTTCTAGACACAGAACTGCAACAGCTAGAACCAGATGCAGAAATTGGGCGGCGCTTGGTCGATAAAGTCGCAAAAGTTTGGCTACTGGATGGAGAGGAAGCTTGGGTATTGGTTCATGTGGAAGTCCAAGGGCAATATGACAGCCAATTTGCCGAACGGATGTACACATATAATTACCGCTTGTTTGACCGCCATAAAAAGCGAGTCATTAGTTTAGCAGTTTTAGCAGATGAACAAGTGAATTGGCGACCTTCCAGCTACAGCTATCAACTGGGAGGATGTCGCGTCAGCTTAGAGTTTTCTGTGGCGAAACTGTTGGACTATGAGCAAAGGTGGGAAACCTTGGAGCAAACTAGCAACCCCTTTGGTGTAATTGTGATGGCGCATCTCAAAACCAAGGCAACACAACGAAATCCACAAAATCGGCTACAGTGGAAACTAAGCCTAGTCAGACGGCTGTATGAACGGGGATATAGCCGGGAAGATATTCGGGAACTATTTCGGTTTATCGACTGGATAATGGTTTTGCCAAAAGAGTTGGCACTTAATTTTAAAACAGAAGTAAGAAGTTACGAGGAGGCAGATAGAATGCGGTACGTAACTAGTATTGAAAGGCTAGCAAAAGAAGAAGGAATTGTCGAAAATGCTAGAGAAAGCATCATTACAGTTCTAGAAACGCGCTTTGGAGAAGTGCCAAGCTCTATTATCGAAGTTATCAATGGGATAGAAGAACCATCTGTGCTAAAAATGCTTCATAAAAGTTCGATCGCAATTCCTACCACAGCAGAATTTCAACAAGTTTTAGATAGTCTCACGTCTGGAGAATGAGCGATCGCCTATTTTTTGATGAGAGTTCGATCGCAATTTTTTCTACAACAGAATTTCAGCAACTCTTAGATAATCTCACTTCTGGGCAATGAGCGATCGCTCTGATGCATTAACGTAACACGTCGATGTCTTGGCATAACACGTCGATGCATTGGCATAACACGCCGATGTCTTGGCATAACACGCCGATGT
>NZ_JAVRCD010000012.1:0-128772 GCF_034530895.1 Nostoc sp. DedQUE08 | reverse complement strand
ATTGGCATAACACACCGATGTATTGGCATAACACACCGATGTATTGGCATAACACACCGATGTATTGGCATAACACGTCGATCGCCTGTTTTGTGGTGAGAGTGCGATCGCCTAAATAAACCAACTCAACCCCTTGCCCATTGATTCGCACTTCTTCCCAACCCCCTGCCAATTCAAGTACATGAGCGCAGGTGAGTAAATGTCCATTGGGTGAGATAAAAAAGCCCGTGCCTTGGATGCAACCTTCTGGAGTAGCGATCGCCACGGTACAAGCTTTAACTAATTCCCAATTCATGAAAATTTATTACTTGTTTTCTTCAAGTGCCAGTTTCCAAGTTATTTTCACCTTCAGTAATGCCTGCCCAGTGGATTTGACCACATAAACCGAGCCTTTGGCGGTAAAATTTACCCCAAACTCAACTTCTTTGCTTACAGGTTGCGATTCTTGCTGCAAGGTACGAAATGCCTTTGTAATTGGGCGACACCCGCGAACAATCAAATCCTTAACTGCATCGAAGTTAGCCTCTACTTTTTCTATGAGTAACTCACCAGTGGGCGATACACGACCTACTGATGCATCTGGTAGTTCAACTGCTACCAAAATCGTGCCCCCATCCTCTGTATTCAGTTCTAGAAGCTTACAAGCCATAATTTAATTAGCTTGTCGCTATATCTAAAAAAGGTAAGTAAAGTTGTTTTGAAAGTCAATTTGTATAAATTTGTTAGATAAACAATTTTTTTTGAAGAAAATATATCTAAGGGTAATATCTAGTAAAACTATACCAAGAAAGCAATTTCTCTAAAAATTTACTTTTATCTCGTATCTTGCATCTATATGACTTCACAATCTTCTCGCTCTGACAAAATTCTGGTTGTTGATGACTCTCCTGATAACGTGTTTTTGATCAAAACTATTTTGGAGGAAGAAGGTTACACCATTAGCACCGCCGAAAATGGAATTTCGGCCTTGGCAGAATTGAAAGCTTCTCCTTGTGATTTAGTTCTGCTGGATTTGATGATGCCAGGTATGGACGGGTACGAAGTCACTAAGCACATTCGTGGAGAGATGAAATTGCCGCAATACATTCCCATATTGTTAATAACTGCCCACGATGCGCCCAACGTCGCCCACGGACTAGACTTGGGTGCTGATGATTTTATCCGCAAACCTGTAACAGTAGACGAATTGCTGGCACGAGTGCGATCGCTCCTACGTTTGAAGCATAGTATGGATGAACGTGATGAAATTGCCCGCCAGCGAGAAGATTTTGTCTCCCGTCTCACCCACGACTTACGCACTCCCTTGGTAGCTGCCGATCGAATGTTGATGCTATTTCAGCAAGGGGCATTGGGAACATTATCAACGCAAATGCAGGAAGTAATCGCCATCATGGCCCGTAGCAATATCAACCTGCTTTCTATGGTGAATACTTTATTGGAAGTTTATCGTTTTGAAGCGGGTCGCAAAAGTTTGGCGTTTCAACCGGTTAATCTGGGTCAATTACTAGATGAAGTGACTGGAGAATTGTCACCCTTAGCTCAAGATAAAACACTGTCCCTAAATTTGGATGTTACTGAAGAGTCAGTCACAAATACAGTGATGGGCGATCGCTTGGAACTACATCGTTTATTTACCAATCTCATCGGAAATGCGATCAAATTTACCGACTCCGGGTCTATTACTATTCGTTTTACTTCTCAACGCCATTTCAACAAAAGTAATCAATCTCAGTTCTCTGAAACATCCAATTCCGTTGACTACATTAGAATTGAAATAGCGGATACTGGCCCAGGTATTCGCCCTGAAGAACAAGCCACTATATTTGAACGATTTCGCCAAGGCAGTCATAAGAGTTCTGGTAGTGGCTTAGGACTGTATCTTGCTCGTCGAATTGTCGAGGCACATCAAGGCATTATTCTGCTTAATTCCGAGTTGGGCAAAGGTAGTATATTTATTGTGCTTCTACCCACCAAAGCATGAAAAACTAGTAATTATAAATTATGAATTATAGAGTTTTTTATCCTGGTAATTCATGATTTATAACCTTACTAGTATCTACGATAATTTAAAGTAAAAAATTAAATCAGAAAATCAAATGCTAACAATTGAGAAATTAAATATGCTGAGATAACAGCATTAAACAAATAGTTTTTAATAGGAAAAAACAATGATTACCACTGAATTATCTAACATTGGCAATATTATCCAGAATCAGCGAGAGTTTTTTCAAACGGGCAAAACTAAAGATGTAACTTTTCGCATTGAACAACTGAAAAATCTTAAGCAAGCAATTATCGAACATGAACAGTCAATAGTCGAGGCATTACAAGCGGATTTACATAAACCAGAAGTAGAAACTTACCTTACAGAAATCAGCGTAATTAAGGATATTGATTACGCCATCAAACATCTTCAAAACTGGAGTAAACCCCAAAAAGCAGCGGTTTCCTGGGATTTTTTTTCCTACTCAGCAAAAATTTATCCAGAACCATTAGGGGTTGTCTTAATTATCGGGCCTTGGAACTATCCATTTCAGTTAATTATCTCACCGTTAATAGGTGCGATCGCAGCCGGTAATTGTGCAATTATCAAACCTTCAGAAATAGCTTCTCATACGTCTGATGTCATTGCTAAGATTATTGCCAAACATTTTGACCCTGCTTATCTTGCAGTGATTGAAGGAGGCGTGGAAGCAAGTCAAAAACTACTTGCAGAAAAGTTTGACCATATCTTTTTTACTGGTGGTACAGCCGTCGGCAAAATCATTATGGCAGCAGCAGCAAAATATCTTACACCAGTGACTTTAGAATTGGGTGGTAAAAGTCCTTGCATTGTAGATACTGACATTAATATTGAACATACTGTCAGACGAATTACTTGGGGCAAATTTATTAATGCGGGACAAACTTGTATCGCCCCCGACTATCTTTTAGTTAATAAAACAATCAAGAAAGATTTAATAGATGGTTTGGAAAAATCTTTAAAAGAATTTTATGGTGATAATCCAGCAAACAGCCCTGATTATGCCCGGATTATCAGTGAAAAACACTTTGAGAGATTAGTTAGTTTTCTTAAAGATGGAAAAGTTGTCATCGGTGGAGAAAATCAACCTTCAGAGCGTTATATTGCTCCAACACTAATTGATAATGTCTCACTAGAAGATTCTGTCATGCAGGAAGAAATTTTTGGCCCTATTCTACCCATCATTGAATATACTGACATTGCAGAAGCGATCGCCTTGATTAACTCTAGACCCAAACCTTTGGCGTTATACTTATTTTCTCAAGATAAAAACCTGCAAAAGCGAGTTTTGCAGGAAACTTCCTCTGGTGGAGTTTGTATTAACGACACAGTTATGCAGGTTGGTGTCTCGTCTTTACCATTTGGTGGAGTGGGAGATAGCGGTATTGGCAACTATCACGGCAAAGCTAGCTTTGACACCTTTTCCCATCAGAAAAGTGTATTGCAAAACTCCTTCTGGCTCGATTTAAAATGGCGATACGCTCCATATCAGGGCAAATTGCCGCTAATCAAGAAACTTTTAGGATAGAAGTTATGAGTTATGAGTTATGAGTTATGAGTTATGAATTTTTAACTCCTAACTCTAAACTTCTAACTTCTAACTATTAAATCCCAAAAGCGTTGCTGTAACGCTCCTCAGCCCAAGGTTCACCACGGCGATGGTAGCCATTGCGCTCCCAAAAACCAAGTTCTTCAGCAGCTAAAAATTCCAAACCATTAATCCACTTAGCACTTTTCCAAGCGTAGAGGTGGGGTACAACTAGCCTCATCGGCCCACCGTGTTCAGATGGAAGGTCTTCACCAAAGACTTTAAAAGCAAAGAAGTTTTCTTCGCGCAGAAAATCTTCTACAGAAATATTGGTGGTGTAGCCGCCATAGCAGTGTTCCATAACATGGGCTACTTTCGGGTCTAATTCAATCAGACCCATAAAATCTGTAACTTTAATGCCAGTCCATTTGACATCAAGTTTAGACCAGCGCGTTACACAGTGGAAGTCAGCTGTGAATTCGTGTTGAGGTAGCGCCATAAAATCTGACCAACTAAAGGTAGTAGATTTTGCTAAACCCCAAACTCGAAACTCCCATTCCTCAGTGCTGACTTTGGGAGTTTCGCCGTAAGTTAATACGGGGAAACCTTTAGCTAAGTGTTGACCAGGAGGGACGCGTTCGCTTTCTTCTTTACCTGGTTTCTGAAAAAATTTTCCTATCATAATTAGAGAAAAATAAGTTTTCTCAAGATGTTTACAAGCTTTTTTGCTGAGTTGCCAACAGCACCAGATGTTTTACTCTTTATATAAACTCTTGAATGATAGGTAATGGGTAATGGATATTTCCAATTACTCACTACCAATTTTTTTCGATCTAATGAGCTTATGTAGAGTGTCTATGACTCATAATGCAATCAGGAAAGCTAAGAAAAAGCATTTATCTAGCGATCGGAAGTTTGATTGTTGAGTTTGGCAATCAAATCTATCGGCGCTATTCGTGCTTTTCCTGACTGAGAAATTATGATTCTTCTTCCTCTTCTTCAGCAGCTGGATAAACAAATGTAGAACGTCCAGTCAAAATTGACTTACCCAAAGATAGGGCTTTTTGAGCTTCAACGACGGCTTTATGCCTCCAGGTAGCTCGACGTTTATCTCGTTTTGATTTGGAAGTTTTCTTCTTAGGAACAGCCATGTCAGCAGATATCGCGATTTTTGACAACCTTCTTATTCTAGGCCATCCACTGACGCCAAAGACAACAGTTGAGTCAGGAATAAGTAAGTTGGGTTAAGACTGACGCTAGGACGCGGGAACAGCAAGAATGACTTTCTTTTAAGGACTGACAAGAAATAATTATCCATATTCAGGGTGGGCATCCTGCCCGCCCTGAATATGGGACGGGTGAGGACACCCATCCCACAAGAAAATTTGGGATATTTTTTATTTGGAAGTCCCTAAGTTCCCCCAAGGTTCCGAGCCAAAAAAGCTTTGGCTCGGACTTCTAGCTCAACCCGTCATTTTGGCGTTGACACAGCGCTAGCTGCTGGAACTTGATTAGAGTTATTTTCAAAGAAAAGTAAAGATCGCGCAGTTTTGAAGTAAGTGGCCCAATTTTGAGCATCAGGACGCGATCGCCATTGAGGACGACTGACATCTAATGTCAGGACTGGTGCGATCGCTCCATAATTTTGTACGGATACAATTATGGAAACATCTGTCACCAAGATATCTTGGTCGAAGCTCCTTTGAGCAGCTGCCCTAGCGACCGCTTCCGCTCTCCTGAGAACGGTTTCATAGTTTTCTTCTGGCAGGCGGTCGATAGCTAGATCGACTCTAGCGGTGTAAGCTCGCACAAGCTGCGGTGCGATCGCTTCCATCAAAAACCACGCAGGAACAGTAGATATAAGCAAAACTACTAAAGGAATTATCCGGATTCTTCTGGCAATTTGGCTAATAACTGAAAAGGGAGCGAGCGATGATGGTAGGTGAGCAGAAATTTTGCTCATGACCTTCTATCTCCTTAGTAATGATCTGTTATTGAAATTAGGTAAAGGTATTTTCCGGCTAAATAACGTAATAAAAATTACATTTTAACTTAAGATTCAATCAGAATCACCTAGACTATAAGACATAGGTTAGCTTTGTTTGATTTGACAAAGCCAACCGCAATTTTAAGACCAGCAAACAACAATAACTGACAAAGAGCGGGATGGCAAATTACTGGGCGATCGCGATTGGTATCAATCAATATCAGTTATTTCAACCTTTAAGTTGTGCCCAAGCAGATGCTGAGGCACTAGAAGATTTTTTGGTGACAGAGGCAGGTTTTCTCTCCAAGCACTGTCTAGTGATGACAGATACTTCGCCGCCGATTGGGGATAGATCGACTTACCCGACGAAGGAAAATATTTTGCTGCTACTTGAAGATTTGGCAGCAACAAGTTGGCAACCGGAAGACTATCTGTGGTTATTTTTTAGCGGCTATGGAGTTAATTACAAGGGTAAAGATTACTTAATGCCAGCAGAGGGGAACCCGGAACTGGTGCAAGAGACTGGCATAGAATTGCGATCGCTAATGCAAAGTCTACAACTTGCCAATCTGAATGTATTGCTACTACTCGATATCAACCGCGCTTTTGGTACTCAAGCGGATGCTCCCGTTGGTGAAGAAACAATAGAACTAGCCCAAGAACTACAACTGGCGACTATTCTTTCTTGCCAACCAGAGCAATTTTCCCATGAGAGTAGCGAACTAGGTCACGGATTCTTTACAGCAGCTTTGTTAGAAGCTTTGCGTTCTGGTAATGGCAGCAACTTGGCAGATTTAGAAAGCTACCTCAGCCTGATCGTGCCAAAGTTATGTCACCACCACTGGCGTCCTATCCAAAACCCCGCCACGATCATCCCATCAAGGCAGCAAGTAATCTTGCCAAAATTGGCAATGGAAAGTGATTTTCAGCCAGAACCGATAATTTATCCTGAAGAATCTTTTGCTGTTGCTCTTGCAGCCCCTCCCCTTGACGATTCCTCTAAAACTTCAGCAACTCAGGGCAGACGGGGAGAAGCTAGTGTTAACTCCTCCCAACAGGCGAAAGGTCAAAAAGTCCAAGAGTCAGGTGGCGGATTAGTTGCCCAGCCAATGCCGGAAACTTCCTTGGGAGTGAATACCAAAGGAAGATTTATCCCCAATTCCTCTAAAGGTTACGTCTCTCGATTGCCAGCGAATCAGCCAAGCATCCCTTTTTGGAAACAGTTTATCTTGTGGGGCGGAGGCAGCTTACTGGTAGCAGGTTTAATCGCCGTAGTTTTTCTGCGTAATCAAGAAACTTTTAGAATTAAGCAAATATCAAGTGCATTACCCAATGCTACTGTTAGCGATCGCCAGGTTGTCGAGAATTTACCAAGCGATGTCTCCGACGGGCTACGCCTACGCACTCCACCAGTTAGACTCAAAAATCAATCTAGCGCCCAAATAACCTCTAGTTCCGAGTCGAAAAAGCGGAATCAAGCAGTATTAGACCTGGCGAAAATGTCGCTCAGACAAACTCAGGCTAGCGATTTGAGCATGGCGATCGCTACAGCCCGAAAAATTCAACCTGGTGAACCACTGTACGAACAAGCTCAAGAGAATATTAAGATTTGGAGCCAGATGATTTTAGATTTAGCAGAAGGTCGTGCTAAACAAAGACAGTATGCAAGCGCTATTGCTGCGGCTCGATTAATTACCAAAGATGAAGCCCCCTACGCGAAGGCACAAGCAGCAATTAACCTGTGGCGCTTAGAGGGTAAGCAGTATGTGAGTAACAAAACTCTTTTAGATGCAGCGAATGCCTTAATTAAGCCCGAACAGGCATCTACCTACAATCGGGCGATCGAAGTTGCCAAGAAAGTACCACCCGGACAACCAGGCTTCGATACTGCCCAAAAATCGATCGATAAATGGAGTGAGAAAATTTTAGACTTGGCAAAGCGTCGCGCCGCCGAAGGAGAACGTAATGCCGCAATTGCAACCGCAGCCTTAGTGCCAGAGGAGACAGGCGCTTACGAAGATGCTCAGGATGCCATCCAAAAATGGCAAAAGAAATAGTAAAAAAATAGTAAAAAATAGCAGAGAGTTAGGAGTTAGGAGTTATATTATTGATCCCTGAGTCGTTATTCCTTACTCCTAACTTTTCCCTCAACAGTACTGAGATATATCTTCGCCGCATTCATCGGCTAGATAGCACATCGCTCGGAAACGTAAACCAACCACTTCTTCATATAAGGGGTTGAGCTTGCACATCGGCGGGATGTGAAACAAGGTCTTGCCAAATAATTTGACATCGCGCTCAAAGGGGCATTGAGATGGAATCAGTTTGCACAAACGGTGAGCTAGTTGGCGATCGCGGACTTGAATGTTTTCTACTCGCTGCCGTAAGGGTTGGAGAATATCCCAGTAAGGCTTGGAAACAGAATGGTTTAGCTGGGTTGCTTTATGGTCAGTAGTCTCTGCTTGATTGATTGATACCCAGCTAGCCAGAAAAATCTTTTTTGTGGTATTGTCGAATACCTTCATGGTTAACCCTCTGTGTTATTGAGGCTATTCACCTTTTTGATGAATATATACAACGTGGCAACGAACTTTCCCGGAAAAATCGCGTTCTGACTGCGATATAATGTAATACCTGATTAGCCACTTAAGTCAGAACCTAATTTATTACTACGTCAAGTTAATCGCAAATTTCTGGGGATCGGTAGTGTAATATTACGATCTTGTTCATAACTTGACACAGTTTAAATTTTAATAAAGACATCCATCATTGGATAGGTTTTAGTGTAACATTTACAGAACTTAATATAAGGTCTTTCTAAAAGAATTTTTGCTAAGTATAAACATCAGTAATACTCTAGAAGGCATTTTTCCTCTCCGTGTTCCCACTTTCTCACGTAAGTGTGTCTTGTTCATCGCTGGCTGAATACTGTAGAAGTAATGATTTTCGATCGAGTAGAATCGATTGCATTTCACAAAACTAGGTTGGCAGTGGCAATTTGAGAATGATACAGTCTGAAGCGTTAAAATCAGATGAGCTTGCTTATGGTTTCTGTATTCTACAGCGCAATTCCTCCTGACAGTACGCTGTATGCACGGCTTCTACGTGAAAAGGCACTCAGTATCCTTGTAGCTTATCTTTTCCCCTATGGTTGCGGCATTTTCCGCTTTTTTGAAATTGAGCCTGAAGAGATTGACGAAATCGTGGAAGATGTTATCGAAACAGAACAAGAGACTTTTGGATCTGAGCTAGAAGCAAATTGGGTAATCGCACAATTGCGGTCTGAGTTAAGGCTTACTCGTCAAGTGTATCCAGGGATTGAAGATAGAACAGCAACACTAGAAAAATCATCTGCTGAGATCAAGGAACGTTTGTCGCAAGAGCTATCGAGAAGAAAGTTTGCAAATGCCGATGAGATTGTTGAAAAGCTCATGTTCGGAGATCAAACTTTTGCTCTAACTCTATTGTCAGCAGAGGAGTCATTAGGACTGATATCCCGTGAGCTAGTCAGTGAAGGGGCCAGCATTTTTCGACAGATCGATCCTGAAACAGTGTTTGCAAGAAATGAATGGTGTTTTGAAGACTTCGAGCGATGGAGAAATTTGTATCTTTCAGCAGCCGAGAAAAATGAGGAGATATTGGTTGCAGTTGCTTGAGGCCACAGCAACCTAACAAGTGAGATCGCCTCCAATAACTATAGATAATTTCTATACGCATTACAAAAGAAAGCGCAAAGACGTTCAGAAAAATTCTGTGTCTTTGCGCCAATCGAAATTTGAGCCGTGAAAGCCACTGCTCAAACTTCTCTCTGTATGAGATTTTTACCTGAAATTTTCTATGATGCTACCTGAGCAGCAGTCCGAGTCCGCCGTCTTCTCCCATCAGCAACTTTTACAGGTGGCTCATCAGGAATTTGCATCAACAAAGTCACAGATGGCTGACATTGCAATTCCCGACGGATGGAACGTTGCAATTCTCGTTCTAAAGTACCTTGCAATCCACCCCAGTCTATATCTGCTGCTTCACCTTGCTCAGGAGCAAATTCTGTCCAGCGCACCGTGAGGATTTCTTCAATGCGTTGTTTTACCCAGGTTTGCAGGAGCGATCGCTCTACACTTGTAACTACACCCCGGAGGTGAGTTTCTGGTTTTGCTAACAGTTTACCATTCCAATCAATGGCAGCTGCGATCGTAATAATGCCTTCTGAAGCCATGCGTTGCCGTTCTTGCAGCACTTTCGCACTTACCATACCCGAACTAGTAGTATCCACCAGTTCTATACCAGATGGCACTTTCCCAGCGACGCAAATGGCATCTTCTGTCAATTCGACAATATCACCATTCTGAATGATAATCGTGTTTTCTGCGGGAATGCCCATACTCTGAGCCGTTTCTGCGTGCTTCACTAGCATCCGATGTTCGCCGTGAAATGGCACAAAGAATTTCGGTCGAGTTAAGGCAATCATCAGTTTTTGTTCTTCCTGACAGCCATGACCGGAGACGTGAATTCCTTTATCCCGTCCATAGACCACTTTCGCACCTTGAATCATTAATTTATCAATGGTGTTGACTACGGCGATCGTATTTCCGGGAATTGGGTTAGCAGAGAATACTACCGTATCTCCTTCGCGGATTTTAATGTGAGGATGTTCTTTGTTAGCAATGCGGGTCATGGCTGCCATCAATTCACCCTGAGAACCTGTAGTTAAAATCAGCACTCTTTCATCGGGTAGGTTGCGGACAGCGTGCAATGGTTGCAGCAGATTGTCTTCACACTTGATGTAACCTAAATTGCGGGCATGAGCAATCAAGTTCAGCATGGAACGCCCGACAACTGTCACTACACGATTCTGCTTCTTGGCAATATCCAAAATCATGTTGATGCGATGGACGCTAGAAGCAAAGGTCGTGACAAATAATCGCCCAGGTGCTTGACTAAATACTCTCTCCAGATTGGGATAAACTGAACGTTCTGAAGGTGTAAATCCTGGCACTTCCGAATTAGTGGAATCACTTAGTAAACAAAGAACGCCTTTTTCTCCATGTTCTGCTAGGCGTTGCAAGTCAAACTTTTCACCATCCACTGGGGTGTGATCGATTTTAAAATCCCCTGTGTGAATAACTACACCCAGGGGAGTATGAATGGCAACTGTGAAACTATCAGCGATGGAGTGAGTATTACGGATATATTCAACTAAAAAGTTTTTGCCAATCCGCACCACATCACGTGGTAGAACTGTTCTGATTTCTGTGCGATCGCGGACTCCTGCTTCTTCTAATTTACCCTCTAGCATTGCCATTGCTAATCTGGGGCCATAGATCACCGGAATATCAAATTGCTTGAGATGAAAAGCAATCCCGCCGATATGGTCTTCATGACCGTGAGTCACGATCATCCCTTTAATTTTGTGCCGATTTTCCCGCAGATAGGTCATATCTGGTAAAACAATATTGACTCCATGCATCATTTCTGTGGGAAAAGCTAATCCTGCATCTAACAGGATAATTTCATCGTCATACTCGAAAAGACAGGTATTTTTACCAATTTCATGCAAACCGCCCAAAGGAATAATTTTCAAGGCGGAATTATTAGCTTCGTTTTTAGCCATTTTCTCCTTAGATTGTTACTTTTGATTAATTAAGTTGATAGTTAACTTTCCTTGTATTTCAGACAACATCTGTCTTTTAAGCCAGTCCCAAAGCAATCAAGTTTTAATTGAAGATTTCAATTTTTTATTCAATAAAATCAACTGTAAAACTCAAGGATTCATAGTATATCTATCAGTCCTAGCACAGGTTTTTAAATGCAACTTATGAACAATTACGATCGTTGTGTATATGTATCTTTGGCAAGGAGGAGACTATCAACATTTAAATAGCTGGTGGTTAAATTAAACTAAGTTCTTTCAGAATCGCTTCTAACTTTTGACTTACTTCTAAATCAGCTTCACATAGCGGCGGACGAGTTGAACCAACCTCCCAACCTTGAAGTTGCAGTGCTTTTTTCACTGGAATGGGATTTGAAGTAAGAAATAAAGCTTTAAACAAGGGAAATAATTGGAGATGAATGTCGCTTGCTACCTCAACTTTTCCCGCCCTAAAAGCTTGAATCATCTGCTGTAGTTGGTTTCCTACCAGATGAGAAGCCACACTTACCACACCCTTTGCCCCGATCGCTAACAAGGGCAAAGTCATGTAATCATCACCAGAATAGATGTGGAATTCTTTTGGTGTCAAGCGACGAATAACGCTAGCCTGATCTATATTACCAGTGGATTCTTTAATCCCGACAATATTGTTAACCTCAGCTAACCGGGCAACTGTTTCTGGCTGAAGGTTTTGTCCGGTACGACCTGGGACATTATATAACAACAACGGTAAGTCGGGACAGGCTTGTGCTATTGCCTTAAAGTGCGCTTCCAATCCCGCTTGCGGCGGTTTGTTGTAATAAGGAACAACTTGTAAGGAACCATGTACTCCTATTTTAGACGCTTTTTGGGTGGCTGCGATCGCTTCTTTGGTGGAATTCGATCCACAACCTGCGATTACCTTGGCTTTTCCGGCCACGGACTGCAATACCTCGACAAACAACTGGTATTCCTCATCCCAACTTAGTGTCGGGGATTCTCCGGTTGTGCCGCACATCACCAATGTATCTGTACCGTTGTTAGCTAGATGCGCCGCCAGTTCTGCCGCTACATCATAGTTGACACTACCATCTGCTTTAAATGGCGTAATCATAGCGGTTAAAACATTGCCAAAATCTCCCACCCTTTTTTCACTCCTGATTACCCATGTTTTTATATCTTGGTGGTTCTCTATTGTAATAACCTATCTGCAAATTGCTTTCAAGTGTCATTAGTCATTTGTTATTTGTCCTTTGTCATTTGTCATTTTACTAATTACCAATGACTAATACAACTCTTGGAGAGGCTGCGCCCGAAGCGTAGCTATGCCGCAGGCTTTACGACTACGCTCAGTACAAGTGACTAATGACTAATAGCTAATGGTTTAAGTAGATTTTTCTCTACTAACAATTCGGCTATTTGTACTGCATTCAATGCTGCACCTTTGCGAATTTGGTCGCCACATAACCATAATTCCAAGCCACAAGGATGAGAAATATCCTGGCGAATTCTTCCCACTAAAACTTCATCTCGACCGGTTGCTTCTATTGGCATCGGAAAATGATTCGTTCCCCAATCTTCTACCAATTTTACTCCCGGGGAGGAATTTAAAATTTCTTTGGCTTCCTTCGCACTAAAAGGAGTCTCAAATTCTAAATTAATGGCTTCTGAGTGAGCGCGGAGTACGGGAACCCGTATACAGGTTGCAGTGATTCTGATTTGCTGCGTACCAAATATTTTTCGGGTTTCGTTGACCATTTTCATTTCTTCCTCACAGTAACCCAAATCGTTTAATGGGGAGTTATGCGGGAATAAATTAAATGCCAATGGATAAGGCAATATTTCGGCAATCGCTGGCTGTCCTTGTAGTATAGCGCTTGTTTGGGTTTTAACTTCTGCCATTGCCCTAGCTCCAGCACCACTAGCAGATTGGTAGGTTGCAGCGACGATGCGTTGCACTGGTTTAACTTTATGCAATGGCCAGACTGCCACAGACATTAAAATTGTTGTGCAGTTGGGGTTAGCAATAATGCCTTGGTGATGCGCCGCAGCTTGGGGATTCACCTCTGGTACTACTAAGGGAACTTCCGGGTTCATCCGAAAAGCACTGGAGTTGTCAATTACCACTGCGCCCTTTTCCACAGCAACTGCTGCCCAAGTTTTGGATGTGGAACCGCCTGCACTAGCTAGTACTATATCGACATTTTCAAAGGCGCGATCGCTCACTGCCTCTATTGGTATATTTTCACCTTTAAACCGCAGCGATCGCCCCGCACTCCGCTCTGATGCCAATAACTTCAAGTCAGCAACCGGAAAATTACGACTTTCTAATAATTCCAGCAACTCTGTGCCTACTGCACCAGTAGCTCCTAAAATAGCTAAACGATAGGATTTCGACAAACTTGCTTCCTCCTTATTAAGAGACTTAATCTGCAATTTCTTGGAACAATGGACAATTTAGTTATATTTAAATAGCGATCGCAGTCTGGAAATACATTTTAAATAGGTTTAAATTTTTCTTTCATTTAATATATCTTTATATATTTAATACATTTTTTTATAATGTTGCATTTTAAAATAACGCCAATTTTTTCATCAATAACTATAACTATATATTATACAATAAACCGCTATTTATCAGAAAAAGGGAGATATCTGCATTTAGGGGTTTAACAAGCATCCTTCCTGTAAAGAAACAAATGTATTGGCTACAAACTTGTTTACCAAAGATGATGAATATACTACGAGCTAAATGCAAAAAGCCAGCACAACACAAAACTGAGCTATGTGGTTAAGTGACAGATGCACTCTCGTACCACACATAACTTAATAATAGCTAGATAATAGCTAGACTCAATACTATAACTTTAATTTGAGGTACTAACCACTCTTTGAGACCAGGATATCACGGCGTTAGCCCACTGAATAATTAATTCCCAAGTTTTAGAGTGAGTCGGGGGTGAAGAAGGGAATAGCGTATTAGGTTACAGGGTAGAGGTGACAGGGTAAGGGTTACAGATTATTTCCCTATCACCTCCCCCTTAATATCAATGCCCCATTAACCAAATTGTTATGAAAGTAAAATGTCAAGTCCTTGATAATTGGCAGTAAACTGGATCTTTGCCCCAAGACAAACATCCATCCTTGGATGTCACAAGACCTTTTGGCAAACTTCCATTGCCCTAAGAGACATCAAGCTATAAACGCAAACAATTATTTTATTGCGTTTTGTGTGTACTCGGAGTATAAAATACCAGAAAACTAGAGACGAAGCATGAAAGTTACCCAGGAAAAACTTCCCGCCAGCCAAATTGGCCTGGAAATAGAGATTACGCCGGAAATTACCAAGCAAACTTACGAACAGGTCATTAAAAACTTAGCGAGTACTGCCAATATTCCTGGGTTTCGTAAAGGCAAGGTGCCTCGGCCGATATTACTACAACGGCTGGGTACAACTCGAATCAAGGCAGCGGCACTGGAAGAACTAATTCAAGATGGCATTGAGCAAGCAGTCAAACAAGAAGCCATCCCAGCAATCGGTCAGCCGCAATTGCGCTCCTCTTTTGAGGATTTGATTAATAATTATGAACCGGGAAAACCCTTGACGATTTCGGCTGCTGTGGATGTAGAACCAGAAGTGAATCTAGTGCAGTACACTGATTTGCAAGCCAAGGCCGAAGAAGTCAAGTTCGAGCCAGAGCAAGTGGAGAACACGCTGGATAAGGAACGTCAAGAATTGGCGACATTGATTCCTGTGGAAGGACGTGCAGCTCAAATCGGCGATATTGCTGTAGTCGATTTTAAAGGTTCATTCGCCAGAGTTGAGGGCGAGGACGAAACAACAGAACTAGAACCGATTCCCGGAGCCGAAGCAACTGATTTTCAGGTTGAGTTGCAGGAAGATAAGTTTATTCCAGGCTTTATTTCGGGAATAGTGGGGATGAATCCTGAAGAAACGAAAGAAATTGCGGCACAGTTCCCAGATCCTTATGCTAATGAAGAATTAGCTGGAAAAGCGGCAACTTTTACCGTGACGCTCAAAGAACTGAAAGAAAAGGAACTACCAGAAGTAAATGACGATTTCGCCCAGGAAATCAGCGATTTTGAAACCTTAGAGGAGTTACGCGCTTCTTTGGTAGAGCGATATCAAAAAGAGGCGGACGACAAAACAAAAACCAATAAGCAGGAAGCCTTGTTAACGGAACTGCTCAAGCAGGTAGAAGTTGACTTACCAGCAACCTTGATTGAGCAAGAAGTGGATGCAATGCTAACGCAAACAGCAATCCGGCTGTCTCAGCAGGGATTGGATGTGAGAAAGCTGTTTACTCAAGATATTATTCCGCAATTGCGGGAGCGATCGCGTACTGAAGCAATTGAACGCATCAAACGCTCTTTATCCTTACGAGAAATCGGCAAACGCGAATCTATCGAGGTAACACCAGAAGAAATCGCAGCCAGAGTCACAGAACTTTTGGAACAGTACTCGGAGGAACAGGACGTTGATGAAGATAAACTGCGCTCAATCGTGGAAAACGAACTGTTAACCGAAAAAATCATCGATTGGCTCTTAGAACACTCATCAGTTGAACTTGTACCGGAAGGTTCATTGAGTACTGCGGAGGAAACGGAAGACGCAGAATCAGATGCTGATGCTGATGCACCTCAGACTGAGGAAGAAAACACCGAAACTTCTACAGAAGTTACAGAAGGATAATAAAAAATCCCACAACCATGAGTTCACCAGTTCTGAGTTAAAGTACTGGTGAAATGGGTAAGCTAAGGGATATGAGGGAGCAGAGAGCAGGGGAAAATAACCAATACCCAATGCCAATGCCCCATGCCCCATGACTCAGGGATGAAGTCAAAATAATTAAAGAATTAATGAATTTTCGGCAAATAGTGACACTTGTTATCACTTGAGCTTGATACTGTGTTACACGAGAGGAAATTATATGAGGCATAATGGTTAACACGTAGCTTATAAAAATTCCATTCGTTGAAAAGGCAGCATCTGCTGCTAAAACATTTGTCCTAAATAATTCTCAAAGAAAGCTTGTATGCTTGAATCGCAGTCGGGAAATTCCCCAATCAGCAACTTAAGTCGAATAAACATTAACTCCCAGTTAAGCAGCCCTAGCAACATCGTGCCGATGGTGATAGAGCAATCTGGCATGGGAGAAAGAGCTTTCGACATCTACTCCCGCCTGCTGCGAGAGCGGATTATCTTTTTAGGAACGCCAATAGACGATGCCGTAGCCAACTCAATTGTGGCTCAGTTGTTATTCCTAGACGCCGAAGACTCAGAAAAAGACATCCAACTGTATGTTAATTCTCCTGGCGGCTCCGTCTACGCAGGGATGGCAATCTATGATACAATACAGCAAATTCGCCCTGATGTTGTTACCATCTGTTTTGGATTAGCCGCGAGCATGGGGGCATTTTTGTTGACAGCAGGGGCTGCCGGTAAGCGAATGTCTCTGCCCGACTCCCGGATTATGATTCACCAACCACTTGGTGGTGCTCAAGGTCAAGCCATTGACATTGAAATTCAAGCCAGAGAAATTCTTTACGTTAAGGCTAAGTTGAATCAGCTAATGGCTCACCATACTGGTCAACCCTTAGAAAGAATAGAAGCAGATACTGAGCGCGACTTTTTTATGTCGGCAGAAGAGGCAAAAAACTACGGTTTGATCGATCAAGTCATTTCCAGGCAAAATCTTCCCGTAGCAGGGGAAAACGTCACCATTCTGAAATAAGAGGCTGGTATGGTTAAGTACGACTCCCATTTAAAATGTTCATTTTGTGGCAAGTCTCAAGAGCAGGTGCGTAAGTTAATCGCAGGGCCGGGAGTCTACATCTGCGATGAATGCGTTGACTTGTGTAATGAAATACTAGACGAGGAGTTGCTCGATACCAGTGGTGCGGCAGCACAACCAGCGCCAAGAGCAGAACCACCTGAAAAACGGCGTACCCACTCTGCTAGTATTTCGTTTAATCAAATACCCAAGCCAAGAGAGATTAAAAAGTATCTAGACGAACACGTTATTGGTCAAGACGAAGCGAAGAAAGTGCTTTCAGTCGCCGTTTACAATCACTACAAGCGGCTGGCGGTGATTCAGTCTAAGGCCAGTGGCAAACCTGGGGCGGATGATGCAATAGAACTGCAAAAGTCCAACATCTTGTTAATCGGCCCGACTGGTTGCGGCAAAACTCTCTTAGCACAAACCCTAGCGAAAATCCTGGATGTACCCTTTGCCGTAGCCGATGCGACGACGCTGACGGAAGCTGGGTATGTGGGAGAAGATGTGGAAAATATCTTGCTGCGACTGTTACAGGTGGCAGATTTGGATATAGAGGAAGCGCAACGGGGAATTATTTACATTGACGAAATTGACAAAATTGCTCGTAAGAGCGAGAACACGTCAATTACCCGCGATGTTTCTGGCGAAGGCGTGCAGCAAGCCTTGCTGAAAATGTTAGAGGGAACGATCGCTAATGTACCACCCCAAGGAGGGCGCAAGCATCCTTATCAAGACTGCATCCAGATTGATACAAGTAATATTTTGTTCGTCTGTGGTGGTGCCTTCGTAGGCTTAGAAAAGATTGTAGATCAGAGAGTTGGCAAAAAAGCAATCGGTTTTGTACAACCGGGAGAAGGCCAATCTAAAGAGAAACGGGCAGCAGACACGCTTCGCCATCTAGAACCGGATGATTTAGTAAAATTTGGCCTGATTCCAGAATTTATTGGGCGGATGCCAATGGTAGCAGTAGTAGATCCGCTAGATGAAGAAGCACTAATGGCGATTCTCACTCAACCACGCAGCGCGCTAGTGAAGCAGTACCAAAAACTGCTGAAGATGGATAATGTCCAGCTAGATTTTAAAGCAGATGCTTTACGAGCGATCGCTCAAGAAGCTTACCGCCGTAAAACTGGTGCGAGAGCATTACGTGGTATTGTTGAAGAATTAATGCTGGATGTAATGTATGAGTTACCATCCCGTAAGGATGTGACACGCTGTACAGTTACAAGGGAGATGGTCGAGAAGCGATCGACTGCCGAACTGATAATACATCCGTCTTCACTACCGAAGCCAGAATCAGCTTAATAGTCATTAGTGATTGGTCATTAGTCATTGGTCAAAAAATAAGGAATAATAACCATATACCAGGGACTAATGACAACTGACAAAGGACAAATGACTAATGCCTTATATTAATGTTCGTGGCGTTGAGCATTACTACGAATGGGTGAAAAAACCATCCGGTTCTTTGGTAAAACCAGTGATGGTTTTCATTCACGGTTGGGCTGGTTCGGCTAGATATTGGCAAAATACTGCTGATGCTTTATCAGAGCAATTTGATTGTTTACTCTACGATATGCGGGGATTTGGCCGTTCTGGTGGGAAGCCAACCATAGCCGAAGCAAGTGAAGCTGTTGCCGAATCGGAATCCCCCCAGGAAGAATCAGAGGCAATTAAAGAGTTAACCTATGAATTAGAGGAATACGCTGATGATTTGGCAGCTTTGTTAGATGGGTTGTATCTCCAGCGTGTTTATATCAATGCTCACTCGATGGGCGCTTCTGTTGCCACTTTATTTTTTAACCGCTATCCCGAACGAGTAGAACGAGGAATTTTAACTTGTAGCGGCATTTTTGAGTACGACGAAAAATCTTTTAGTGCTTTTCATAAATTTGGTGGTTATGTAGTAAAATTCCGTCCCAAATGGTTAAGCAAAATCCCATTTGTTGACCGGATGTTTATGGCCAGATTTCTGCATAGTTCCATACCACATTCTGAACGGCAAGCTTTTTTGGAAGATTTTCTCGAAGCAGATTATGATGCGGCTTTAGGAACAATTTTTACTTCAGTCAGTAAGGCTCAATCTGAAGTGATGCCGCAAGAGTTTGCCAAGCTGACAGTGCCTACTCTGCTTGTGGCGGGGGAGTATGACAAAATTATTCCAGCCGAGATGGGGCGTCAAGCGGCTGCATTGAATGACAAAGTGAAATTTGTGATGATTCCTAACACAGCACATTTTCCAATGTTGGAAGATGCGCCAACCTATATGCAACAGGTACAAGAGTTTTTGCAAATTAACACCCCACAACCACAAGTAGGATAATTAAGAACGGTTTTTTAGACAGTTAAGTGTACCTGTGTGATACCTTGACGCATTTTATATTGTCGTTTTAACCAAGACTTTTTAATTATTTTACGGAGCAAGGGAGCAAGTTGAATCAACAGCGATCGCAGCAGTGCATTTTTTCGCAGTAGTTCGCCTTGTTTAGCTTCTTCTAACTGGAGTTGCTGGGCGCGGATAATTTCTGGCTGACGTTCCGCTTGGATGTGCGATAGTGCCATGTCAATATTCTGGTGTCCAGCTTCTTTTTGCAACAGTGGCACAAGATGATTAGCAGCGACAATCACATCACGGAATGCGAGATTAATTCCTTGGGCACGGACGGGAGACATTGGGTGTGCAGCGTCACCTAGAAGTAATACCCCTGGTGCGTGCCATTGGGGACAATAACCAACCACAACAGAGAGCCGAATCGGAGATTCGATGGTGTCTGCATGATTACGGAAATGCTCTGCTAGCCATGAGGGTGATAGTGAGGCAAAAATCTCTGCCCAGTTGGCTTGTTTGGAGTCAGTGTTTTCGGTTGCTGACATCACCCAAGCCAGATGTAGTTTTCCTGATTCTGCTCCGTGAAAGATGGTAAATACGCGATCGCCATTTACAATAGTACGAAACACATTATCGGCTGCAAACTCAGGGCTGGCGGCAAGTTTAAACCAGAGAATATCAATATTTTTAGGCTGACGTACCAATTCCAATCCTATACGTTGTCGCACAAGAGAATTTCGACCATCTGCCCCAATCACTAAGTCAGCTTTAAGTTCTCTGCCATCGCTTAGTACTACACCTGCGACACGTTGATTACTCCACAGTAAATCTTTGACTGGAACACCTTGGATAAATTCAAATCCATCATTGGTTTGAGCTGACGAAATCAGTGCTTTTAGTAGTGGTGGTTGTGAAACCAGTGTACAGGGTTGGGTTGCTCCCATTGGTTCATCAACTCGAAACAACTGCTTGTCCCCGATAATGAATTCCCACGCGTCGAGTTGCCGATGGGGAATATCCTCTAACAACGCCAATAGACCCATTTGCTCTAGAGCATCTAAGCCACTGGGCATTAATCCTTCGCCGCGAAATACACGATGAAAGTCTTTTGCTGCTTCAATTAACGTTACAGCAATACCACGTTTTACAAGGAGCAGCGCAAGGGTTACACCTGTTGGGCCTGCGCCCACAATCACAATCTGCACTATCCCATCCCTCCTGTATCAGTTGCTCTCAAAGATGTTGGTAGAATTATCTTGAGATTAACTTAAACCCAGTTCTCGTTTTAGCAAGTTAATCGAGTTAGCGCCGATATAATTTTCCACCTTAATCAGCTTTGGTGGACGAATAATATCTTCATCAGAGGCTTGCACGGCTGCTTGTACTGCCGCAAAACTAGCTTGGTCGCTGATGATGACCTCAGCCCGCTTAACCATTGCTTGAAGTTTGTAAGCATCTTTTGGCTGCGAAGTCATCACCAATAGTTCATCGCCCCGCAAACCGTGGAGGATGACTTCTGCGGCTCTTGCAATCCCGGAACTGAGGCTAACTATCCCAACACAGTTTTCTTTTGGTAGGGTTTTCAAGAGGTTGAGTTCTTTGCTGTAGTCGTAAATATCCAGAGGAATCACCCGTGCAGCTTTTGGAGCTGCGATCGCTTCTACATTACTGATAAAATACCGACTGGTAACTACTGTGGCAGAGGTAGTTTTATCTAGCACAGCTGTTAATTCTTCCATTGCTACCAATTGCACTGGAATTTTTAGCGATCGCTCTAATTCATACACCATCAACTCACCAGCACCCATATCATAAGATGGAACTGCAACCAGTACCCGCGCACTACAACGCAAGCGCCAGTCAATTTCCGCTAAAAATAGCTCTCTAGCTTGGTTCAGCGTACATCCTTGAGAAAGCAACTCGTCAAGTGCTTGCTGGACAACTTGATATGCATCAGGATTTTGTTTGAGAATTGGTGATTGCAGCCTACTACCGCCCTCATGACCTTGGGCGCGAACATAAATACCCGAACCAGCCATACTTTCAACAAATCCGTCTTCCTCTAGTTGACGGTAAACCTTACTTATGGTATTGCGATGTAATCCCGTTTGCATTGCCAGCGCCCGTGTGCTTGGTAATTTGTAGGCTGGGGGATATTGTCGAGAAGCGATCGCAAATCGGATTTGATTAAACAGCTGGGTTGATGCGGGAATTTCGCTGTCTGGCTGAATACGGAATTGAATCATCACCAAACCTCCTGAATACTAAGTGCTGAGTGCTGAGTCTTGAGTGCTGAGGTTTGAGTCTTAGGTGTTGCTTTCCTACTCAGCACTTTTAACTCAGCATCCCCGGATAACTAGTTGATTTATTACATACAAGATTAGTTATTTACATATAAATTTTTTCTAAACTCAATTTCTAATGCTCTCACTACTGGGAACTGATAATTTAATTAGAAAAAAGCTGGGCATACTGGCATAGTTATATCAAATAAACACACGGTTAATCACACAGCACTGGTAAAAATTATTATGACAGAGCAAGCAACAATTACCACAACGGTTAATCTTTTGCAAGATAATATTCAAGTGTCTGCTTATCTAGCAGAACCAAAAGAACCTGGCTCTTACCCAGGAGTTGTAGTATTACAAGAGATTTTTGGTATCAACGCTCACATTCGGGAAGTTACAGAACGGATTGCCCAACTTGGGTATGTAGCGATGGCACCGGCACTTTTTCAACGGATTGCTCCTGGCTTTGAAACCGGATATACACCCGAAGATATTGAAACGGGCAGAAGTTACGCCATGCAAACTCAAGCCTCAGAGTTATTGAGCGATATTCAACTAGCAATTGACTACCTCAAAAATCTGCCCCAAGTGAAAAAAGATGGTTTTGGCTGTATTGGTTTCTGCTTTGGCGGTCATGTCGCATATCTTGCAGCCACCTTGCCAGATATTAAAGCTACGGCTTCCTTCTACGGTGCTGGAATTACCACTCGCACGCCGGGAGGCGGCGCTCCTACTGTTACCCGCACCAGAGAAATTTCAGGCACTCTCTATGCCTTCTTTGGTAAAGAAGATGCTAGCATCCCAGCCGAACAAGTAGATGAGATTGAAGCAGAGTTAGAAAAATATAAAATTCTTCATCATGTGTTTCGCTACGATGGAGCTGATCACGGATTTTTCTGTAACCACCGTGCCAGTTATAATCCTAAAGCTGCGGCCGATGCTTGGGAGCAAGTAAAACAACTCTTTGGTCAACTAAACTGAAGCATACGCAGCCAAGTTCGTCATTGGTCATTGGTCATTGGTGAATAACAAAGGACAAATGACAAATGACAAATGACAATCTAAACTTCAGTTGCACCATATCAAATAACAACTAATCTTCAAAAGTCATGAATTCCGAATCGAAACTTTCTCAAACAGCCAATTCGCCCTTTACAATGGACGATTTTGCCAAAGCACTAGAAAAACACGACTACCAATTTCAAAAGGGACAGCTTGTAAGTGGCAAAGTTTTCCAACTTGACCATGATGGAGCTTATGTGGATATTGGTGGCAAGTCGTCAGCTTTTCTGCCACGCGATGAGGCTTCGTTGAGAGCAGTTACCGATTTATCGGAAGTGCTGCCATTGCAAGAGGAAATGCAGTTTTTGATTATCCGAGATCAGGATGCAGAAGGGCAAGTCACCCTTTCTCGAAAGCAGTTGGAAATTCAGCACATCTGGGAACGACTGGCCGAAATGCAGGAAAATGCTCAGACTGTGCAAGTACGAGTTATGGGTGTGAATAAAGGTGGTGTAACCGTTGATATTCTTTCTTTGCGGGGATTTATCCCGCGATCGCACTTGGCAGAGCGTGATAATTTAGATGCACTCAAAGGTCAAAATCTGACCGTGGGCTTTTTGGAAATTAATAAAAACACCAACAAACTCATTCTTTCCCAGCGTTTAGCAACTCGTTCTAGCAACTTCAGCTTATTAGAACTAGGTCAACTGGTGGAAGGTAAAGTTACTGGCATCAAACCTTTTGGTGTATTTGTCGATTTAAGTGGGATGAGCGCCCTACTTCATATCAAGCAAGTAAGCCAGAAATTTATTGATTCTTTAGAAAAAGTATTTCAAGTTGGTCAGCCAATTAAAGCTGTAATTATTGACTTGGATGAAGGTAAAGGCCGAGTTGCTCTTTCTACCAGAGTTTTGGAAAACTTCCCTGGCGAAGTGCTAGAAAATTTCGATGAGGTGATGGCTTCAGCTGAGGCGCGTGCTAATAGAGCTAATAACAAAGCGTCTGAATAGTTTTGAGATGGGCTGCTTGCACAAAGTATAAATAGTGCAATTGCACCTACTGTATATGGGATTAATGGGTGAATACTGCCCAAAAATTAATCAAAAATTCAAATTGTGGGTTATTTTATTACTCCCCCTGCATCTATAAAGATGTGGGGGGATTGAAATTGGGAAAACTTTTAACAAACTTACGTTTTTTTAGTACTTTTTCAAGCTAATATATAGGGTTTTTAGTAAGCATTTTATTGATGAGAAAATAAAGACTAAAGCTATTACTAAAAAAACATTACCTATTAAGAGAAACTTGACATCCTAATAGCCTATAGCTAGTAATATGGTTAAAACAATAATTTTAGTTAGCTTTAGATAACTTTCACTTTTAACCACATAAATTCTTCTGAGTAAAACGTGTAGGCAATGCCAAAATTATGCAAGAGGTCTACCGCAGAAATATTGTGTGTTAGGATTTAAATACTTACCTACTTGTGAATTTAATTATTCCAGTTGAAAAACGCTACGATTTACCGCAAAACTTTACCCAGTGAAATTATCTAACTGAAAAATTATTTATGAATGTTACTACAGATCGGACACTTATTCACCAGAAAATATATGCGAAAGAATTACGTTCTCTGATACCACCTGAAGCATTTATTTCCGATCCAAGTAAGTTAATTATCTTGTTCATTAATCTGGCAATTTTGATATTAGGCTGGATGATAGCAGCTCGGCTAGATTGTTGGTTGCCACATCTTTTATGGCTTTATCTACCTTTAAGCATCATTATGGGCAATAGCGTTCTTGTCTTACTATTGAGTTCTCACGAGATGATGCATGGTAGCGTAATTAAAAACGCCCGGTTAACTTATATCATTAGCTTTCTAGGGCTAACAATTGGGTGGATGCCACCAACGTTGTGGAAAGCAGTTCATAATCGAGTACATCATAATCACACTAATGATTTAGGCGACCCAGATCGTAATTACTTGTATGAACAATCTTCAACCTGGGGAAAATGGATTCAGAACTTATTTGTGCCTTCTACTGAAGTCAATCCTATATGGTTCATAGTGGGAATGACTTCTGCTTGGGGAGTACATACTTTTCGCAATGTGACATCTGTGCTATTTTTCAATCATGAATCCGTCGATTATGTTCCTGCTGCATTTACAGTCAGTCCGAAAGATCGTCGAGCGATCGCAGGGGAATTATTGATGATGATCGTGATTCATCTGAGTATCCTCATCTATCTCCAATTTGACCCCATAAAGCTCATACTTGGTTATTTTTTACCGATTGCAATTGGTTATGCCGGAGTAATTTTTTATATTTATACAAATCATTTACTTTGTCCCATGACTAGTGTGAACGATCCACTAATTAATAGTATGTCTCTCCGGGTTTACAAAATATTTGACTTGTTGCATTTAAATTTTTCTCATCACACTGAACATCATATTTTCCCAGGAATGAACTCGGACTATTATGTGATGGTTAGGGATTTGTTAGAAACTCAATATTCTGAAAAGTTTAATTTATTGGATGCTGGAGAAGCTTGGCATTTGCTGCTGAAAACTCCCCGGCATTATAGAGATGAAAATACTCTTACAGATTGGTCAGGAGAAAAGTCTGTCCCCTGCCCTACAAGCGACAATTAAAAAGGTTTCTTGCGAAAATATTTTGAGTTCATAACTTTTAAATCGGACTACTACTCCCCTACATCAACAAAGATGTGGGGAATATTTTTTGTAAAGTTGCACTTGTAGTTGCCTATGAAACACTTATTTTATGAGGTATTCTCACCTCAAATACCATCACTTCTGATGCTTCCATCAGGCATTCACGTCCAGCAAGCGAACTCTTGGTAGCTTAACTCCAGTAAAATCTCTCTCCCCAGCAGCATATCGCTGCAACAACTCTTCGGCATTCATACTTCAACCCCTTCATTCCCTTTGAAATTACTTCTCTTTATCCTTATCTAATGCTTCCTGGATTGCACGACGACAAAATTCTGGAGAATCATCCTTGGTGGATAGTTCTTCCTTCATAGTTTTTGTGACACGTAAGTTAAGACGCTCACTTAAAGGTTCTTCCCTCTCTGATTTAAATGGTTTTAAATTTTCTGGATGACCTTTAGGGTTAGGCATTTATGTAGAAATATGAATATAATTTGAATCACTGGTAGGCAGCAGATTAAATTGTTTTTTGGTGGTTGCTACAACTTGCCGGAAGTACAACCACCAATATCCAATTTCAAAAATGGACACTACTATTTTATGTTCACGCGTTCCGAACTTGAAATCAAGACTATTAAAGAATTACGCGACTTGTGTCGGAGATACGGCATCAAACCAACTGGAAATGCAGGATACAAAACCTCGTACATCGTAACTCTGATGGCATTTCCACTTTTAGCGCTGCAACAAATGAAGCAAGGTAAAGGGTTAAAATTCCCTAACTTTAACGCTATTCAGGTCATCAGTTCTGCTATAGATGAGATGAATTCACCCACAGATGAGCAAGCAGCACTAATTCGGATAACTTTAGAGGGCAGGAAAATGAGCTATCCTGACCGATACGACCAGGAAAACCTGCTAAATTTGCACAAGGCTAAGATGTCGCTTGAACAAGCTATTGACTTGTTGAGCCAGTAAAACTAATCCTATTATTCTATCCCCTGCATCTACAAGGATGTGGGGGATCATTTTTAGAGTATTAAAATAAATAAGGTGTGACTATATATCGAGATATCGAGAATTTTGACAATTATAAACGCTGTAACTATTCAATTTAGGTATTTGTATGTTTCTGGTAACTGGAGCAACGGGAGGCATTGGTCGCAGAGTTGTGCGACTTCTACGACAACGAGAACAGTCTGTGCGGGCATTTGTCCGCCTTACCTCGCGCTACAGCGAGTTAGAACATCGGGGTGCAGAAATCTTCATTGGTGACTTGCTAGAGGAAAAAGATATCCAGAAAGCTAGTCAGGGTGTGCGGTATATTATCAGCGCCCACGGTTCTGATAGCGATGCCCTATCTTTAGATTACCGTGCCAATATTGAACTCATCGACCAAGCGAAAGCCAATGGCGTAGAGCATTTTGTCTTCATTTCTGTACTGGGAGCCGATCGCGGTTATGAAGATGCTCCTGTTTTTAAAGCTAAACGAGCAGTAGAGCGATATTTGGCAGCTAGTGGCTTAAATTACACTATTTTGCGCCCAGCTGGATTAGCATCTAACTTGCTGCCACTAGTAGAACGATTTCGGGAAACGGGATTGTATCTGCTGGTTGGCGATCGCAAAAACCGTACCTCAATTGTCAGTACTGATGATTTGGCAAGGATAGTAGTGGATTCTGTGACAGTTGAAGGCGCTCGCAACCAGATTTTACCCGTTGGAGGGCCAGAGATTTTATTACGAGAAGATATTCCCCGGATTTTTGGTCGGATTTTCGCCAAAGAACCAGTAATAATTAACTCACCCCTATTTCTGATTGATGGGTTACAGAGTGCATTAGGTTTATTTAATCCCCAAACCCAAAAAGCTTTGGGAACTTTTCGTACATTGCTAGCAAATGAATTTTTCTGTACAAAAGATGAAATTGCCAATTTAGAGACGATTTTTAACTTCCAATTAGAGACATTAGACAGTTTTTTGCGGCGCTATTTAGCAGTTTGAATAGTCATTAGTCATTAGTCATTGGTCATTCGTGAATAATCAAGGACAAATGACAAATGACAAATGACAAATGACAAAGGACAAAAATATATGGTAAATGCTGCTCAAGCACGTCAAACAAAAGAGCGATTCGCTAAACCGGAGGAACAACTTACTTATGAATTAGGGAAGGCCGTACAGGAATTGCCACCCCTGTACACTAGATTATTAGCGGGAACGATGAGTGCCATTGTATTTGGAGCGATCGCCTGGGCGTACTTCTCGCAAATAGATGAAGTAGCAACAGCACCGGGGGAATTAATTGCTTCTACACAGGTAAGACCGGTGACATCTTTAGGTGGAGGGTCAATTGTCGCTGTTAAAGTGCAAGAAGGCGATCGCGTTACTAAAGGTCAAGTTTTGATTCAAAAAGATCCAGACTTGCAAGTAACCGATGTTTCCCGCCTAGCTAAATCTACCAGATTGATTCAAGACGATTTACAACGTTTGGATGCAGAACGCACCGGAGCTAAAACTACTGGGACGAAACTGCAAGATGAACTTTTAAGTTCCCGCCTGCAAGACTACCAAGCGCGTCAAGCAGCAGCAGAAGCAGAAGCAAATCGTCAAATAGCACTCATCGATCAAGCTAAAGTCCGCTTGAGCAGATTGCAAGATAACTTAGTTAATGCTAAAAGCAGCTTTGCGAATGCTCAAACCAACCTTGTGAATGCAGATAGTATCCGAATTAAAATTGAAAGTAATTTAGCCCTTGCTCAAGAAAGGGAAAAAAGCCTACGCACTCTAATTACTCCTGGCGCTGTGCCTCGTGTCGATTACCTAGATGCTCAAGAAAGATTAACTCGTGCAAAGACAGAAATCACTAGATCGCAAGATGAAGTCATCAACGCCCAGAATAGAATCACAGAGGCTCAAGATAAAGTCACATCATTAGAAAAAGATATTGCTGCTCAAGTCCAGGAAATTCGCCAAGCACAACAAGCTTACAACGCTGCACGCAGTCAGGCGCAGCGTGTAGCATCAGAACGCCAAAGCGAAATTTTGACGCAGTATAATAAGCGTAAAGAAGAACTGACAACTGTACAAGGTCAATTAGAGCAGGCGAGGAAGCAACAAGCTTTAGAAACAATTGAGGCTCCCGTAGCCGGTACAATTTATAAAGTCAAAGCCACCAAGGGGCCAGTACAATCGGGTGAAGAATTGCTGTCAATTTTGCCGGAAGGTGAAGAAATGCTTCTAGAGGTGAAAGTTCTCAACCGCGATATTGGGTTTATTCGTCAAGGAATGAAGGCAAAAGTGAAAATGGCAACTTTTCCCTTCCAAGAATTTGGCATTGTGGATGGCGAAGTTATGCAAGTCAGTCCAAATGCAATTGCTGATAAAGAATTGGGTTTAGTTTTTCCGACGAGAATTAAGCTAAATAAACACGCGGTAAATGTTCGAGGTCAAGAAGTAGAATTTACACCAGGGATGGCTGCTACAGGTGAAATTGTCACTCGGAAAAAGTCAATTTTGACATTCATTACTGAGCCTGTGACACGGCGATTCAGCGAGGCATTTTCTGTTAGGTAGGAAAGTCTGTTAGATTAGCTACAAGTAAGGGTTTAGCATTGTTCATTGGTGTCAACTTAAGCTGAAACTCCTTTAAAACCTCGTTTCCAGCCTCTGGCTGGAAATGCACTTCAATTGGGCTGCTGCCGCCAGCAAGAGAGGCGGAGCCTCTAGGACGGCATTCCCAGTCGGAGACTGGGAACGAGACACGGGCAGTATTGAACTTAACTGCAAATTGCTATAATTTTCAAGCTATACCCAAAAATTTTATTTTCTATACCGATCTATTTGTTTTTACATTCCCTCTAGTAGTTTGACAAAATCTGGATTATTCTCATCCTGATTGCTATTCACATTGATGCTACCCAGAATCTTCTCATAGCTTTGAAATTGCGACCATAATTCTGGATTTGTTGATATTTTATTACCTTCGGCTGATATCAGATATTTTGTGGTTTCTGTAATTGCTTGACCAATTACAGGGTTAAAATCAGAATTATTCCAACTATTGATATTTTCTGGTGTTAGATATCTTGTAGTTTCTGTAATTCCCTGACCGATTAGAGAACCAAAATTGGAATTATTAAAACTATTGATATTTTCTGGGGTTAGATATCTTGTGGTTTCTGTAATTCCCTGACCAATTAGAGAGCCAAAATTGTAACTATTAAAACTAGAGTTTGTCGTTTGTGTGTTATTTCCTGCGCTTTCTGCAATCACCCGACTCGCTAGAGAACTGACATTAGAAATTTTAAAACTAGAGCTTGTAGTTTGCGTACTATTTTCTGCGGTTTCTGTGACAATCTGACGTACTTGGGCATCAGTCAGGTTAGAGTTAGCACTAAGCATCAGGGCAACGATACCAGCAACGTGGGGAGCAGCCATAGATGTGCCGCTATAAGTTGCATATTGATTATTCGGAACTGATGAATAAACCTTGACTCCTGGAGCTGTGACGTAAGCGATTGGATTTGTTCCAGAGCGGTTAGAGAAGTCAGCCAAATTATTATTCTTATCTACTGCCCCAACGGCAATTCCCGACTTGGATGCATAGCGGGCGGGATAGTCTGGTGATGAGTCACCATCATTACCTGCTGCCATGACGACAATCACTCCTTTACTGCTGGCGTAGTTAATGGCTGACTCTAAAGTGCGATTGGAAGATCCGCCTCCTAAACTCAGGTTAATCACATTAGCTCCATTATCTACAGCGTAGCGAATACCTTTAGATATGGAACTATAGGAACCAGAGCCAGAGCTATCTAAAGCTTTGACAGGCATAATCTTGGCATCGTAGGCAATACCAGTGACACCGTAGTTATTATTTTCTCCTGCGATCGTGCCGGAAACATGAGTACCATGACCGTTGTCATCTAGGGTGTTGTTATTTTGATCGGCAAAGTTCCAGCCGTAAGTATCATCAACATAGCCATTGCCATCATCATCTATACCGTTACCTGCAATTTCCTTGCTATTCGTCCAGATATTATTTTTTAAATCTTCGTGGTTGTAGTCAACTCCAGTATCTACAACAGCGACAACAACGCCTTTACCTGTATATCCATGTGCCCAAACTTCCGGTGCTTTAACTAGGTCTGCTCCCCAATTATTGCCACCGAGATCGGGAACATCAGCAAAGGTATTTTGACCAATAGCTCTAGCCACTGCTGCTGCTCCATTAATCAAGCCATAACCATTAGTGGAGTTATAATTTTGAGTGTTAAAAGCATTATTAGTAGGGTTATTGCTATTTTTCGATTCATCGTTATTTCGCAACTGCACATCAGCATCGGCTGAGTTATAGCTACTACGTCTGCTGAAGTTGAGGCTGTAGTTATCTTTTGTATTAAAGCTATCTAATGAGGAGATTGAAGTGGTATTTAGCTGTTTATTTGACAATATATTGTTATTAACATCATCAATGTGCATAAATTTTTTCTCAAAGATAGCAACCGTTTTTTGACAGTTTGAAGCTTTGAAACCTTGACAATCAAAAGATTTCAATGGGTGAATAAACTTCATTCTCAATAATTACTATGGAATCTAATAACAAAATGCTAATTTTATTACCAAAAAACATTATGAAAATTACGGTTTTTATTAAGAGTAACTTTATCGAGTACATCTTAAATATTTTAGTTGTATTAATGGAGACTAAAGCAAAAATGATAATAGGATGCTATGACTCCTTTTGTTACTCTTAAAACTGCTGCGATCGCTAGCTATAAAAGTTATTTACACCACACAGACTGGAGCATCAACAAAATAAAAATAACGAATGGAGTTATGCTCCATTCGCCAAAGGCTATGCTTAAGCCGCTTTGCAAAGGTTTCTTTTTTATGTAGCTACAAGCTTTGAGTTAGTTAAATCTATTAAATGTTTGCTTGCTGTCGCTGATATAATGACCAATACAAACCCTTTTGTTGCAACAACTGTGAGTGAGTACCACGTTCGGCAATCACGCCTTGCTCTAATACCAAAATCAAATCAGCACGTTTAAGGGGAGCAAAGCGGTGAGCAATCAGAAACACGGTACGGTTGGCGGAAATTTTTTGCAGGTTTTGCAGTACTTGTTGTTCAGTTTCACTATCCAAGGCACTAGTAGCTTCATCCAAAACTAGAATCGGCGCTTGGGAAAGAAATAGCCTTGCCAGAGCAATGCGTTGTCTCTGTCCGCCAGATAAAGCTGTACCGCGTTCGCCAACATTGGTTTCGTAACCGTAAGGTAATTGACTAATGAAGTCGTGTGCCACGGCTAATCTTGCCGCTTCTACTACTTGCTCTGCGGTAATGTCAGGACTACCGAGAGTGATATTTTCCAAAATAGAACCATTGAATAAAAAGTCTTCTTGGAGAACTACACTAACTTGTTGCCGCAGTGAGGCTAAATCGGCACTTTTTATATCAAAACCATCAATCAGGATGCGTCCTGATTCAATTTGATAGAGGCGTTGTAATAGTTTAGACAGAGTACTTTTCCCAGAACCGCTACGTCCGACAATGCCAACAAACTGCCCTGGTTCAGCACTGAAAGAGATTCCCCGCAGAATTGCTTCAAAGTTCGGGCGGTAGCGGAAAAATACTTGCTCGAAGGTGATTTGTCCTTTCAGGGGTGGCAAAACTAAGCCAGTTCCCAGTTCAGCTTCTGGGGAGACGTTGAGAATATCACCAATGCGATCTACAGAAAGTAGCACTTGTTGAAGGTTTTGCCACAACTGTACTAAGCGCAAAAGCGGGCCTGTGACTCTACCAGACAACATTTGAAATGCAACAAGCTGTCCAATTGTGAGCTTTTGTTCGATGACTAACTTGGCTCCATACCAGAGAATCAGCATGGTGGACAAATTAGTGAGAAAGTCACCAATGTTGCTGCTGATATTGGAGGTGGTAGAGGCTTTAAAACCTGTGCGAATGAAGCGGGCAAATAAGCCTTCCCAGCGATCGCGGGCTACTGGTTCGGCTGCATGGGCTTTAACGGAGTGAATTCCCGTCACTGTCTCTACTAGAAACGATTGACTATCGGCACTCCGGTTAAAGGTTTCGTTGAGCCAGTTACGCAGAATTGGTGTTGCAACTATCGTCAATGTGGCAAATAGCGGCAGTACTGCTAAGGCCACAAAGGTGAGTGGAATATTATAGTAAAACATCAATGCCAGGTACACCACAGCAAAGATGCTATCTAGAATTACAGTTAATGCTGTACCTGTGAGAAACTGACGAATTTGTTCGAGTTCCTGGACTCTTGCTACTGTGTCTCCGACGCGTCGCGACTCAAAATAAGCTAATGGCAGACGCATCAGATGGCGAAATAGCTGCGCTGATAAACTCAAATCCAGACGGCGAGCTGTATGGGTAAAGATGAATAGGCGCAGAATACCCAGTACGGATTCAAATATGGCTACGCATAAAAGTGCGATCGCCATCACATCGAGAGTCGGCAAACTCCCCTGCACCATCACTTTATCAATGACGACTTGGGTAATTAGCGGTGTTGTTAACCCCAAAAGCTGCAAGGTAAAAGATGCTAACAATACTTCTGTGAGCAATCCCTTATACTTCCAAACTGCTGGGGTAAACCAACTGAGGTTAAATTTTTCTTGCTGGGATATCAGTTCTACTTGCCACAATTGTCCATCCCAAGACGCCTCAACTATGGACTGCGGCAAGCTTTCACAAGTCCGTTCGGGATTTAGAGGATTAGCGATAATTAAGCGATCGCCTTTAACTCCATAAGCCACCACCCAGGATGGACTCTGGGGTGAGTCAGAATTCCACAGCAATAAAGCTGGAAATGACAACTGTCGCAACTCACTCCAACTCACTTGTAACCGCCGCAACACTAACCCTAACTTTTCTGCTGCTTCCACAACCTGTTTTGGGCGTTGTCCTCTAAGTTGACGCTGCACCCATTCCAGTTGCACAGAATTTTCTAACTGTTGCGCCACCATTGTTAAACAGGCAGCAGCGGTATTCCAACTGGCAACAAACGGATAAATTGCAGCGATCAGATTGGCGGCTGGGAGTCCTTTTTGTGGTTGGAGGCTGTGGGGGCTGGAAGTCCCGTCTGAGGCTGAAGTTACTGAAGGAGTGCTAGAGAAGGAAAATGTTTCCCTTTGTCCCTCCATCTCTACTGGTAACGCTTGCCAAAATTCCTGAATTTGTGGATGAGAAAATTCTGCCCACAGCGCAGTATCCCAATAAACTACTATCACTTCTTTACTAGCAGCTACAGCTTTAAAATCCGCAGACAGCTTTTGGAAGTCGCCAAACCAATCCCCTGCATCTAGGGCGGCTATTGGTTTACCAATGCCTTCTTCTCGCAAGCGGACTTTCCCAGCCACAATTAAGAATTGATAACCGCGAACATCGTTTGACCAGATTTTTTCTCCAAGACGATACTGGCGGGTTTGGCACTCATTTTCCAATCGGGATTGTTGTTCGGGAGTCAGCCAGGATAGCGGTGGCTGATTCCAAGGCAAAGAAGCTAGCACTTTTAATCGTAAAGATTCATTATCCAGAGTTTTTAACTCACTTGTAACTTGACTGTCAGTTTTTGAATTTTCTCTGCTAGCCATTTTTCAAACAACTCATTTTGTAGTGCTTGCTGTAGTTGAGTATCTTCTAAAGACGCTGGTAGAAATTGTTCTACTCGAAACAAACCATAAGGCCCTTCTCCTTGGGGAGAGTCTTTGCCAACGATTTCTATTGGGCCTATCAATTGTCCAGGACTGGCCACATCAATAGCTGCCCGTAATATATCCGGCATACTACCTCGGCTGACGATTCCCATCATGCCATTCACAATTCGGTCATCTGAAAGGGAATACTCTTTAGCTAGTTGCTCAAAACTACCTCCTTCTTCTATTTGGGTTTGGAGTTCGTCTGCCAATTCTCGATTGTCAACAACAATCCGGGAAAGTACTACCCGATCCAAAAAAATCTTGCGTTCAATAAAATATTCTGGGAGTTTTGTTTGTGTCACTACAGCTTTCAGCTTTTCTAACTTGTAACCAAAAGCAACCGATGTGTGAAAAGTAGCGTAATCCGTATTATTTGTCTTTAACCATTCTTGAAAACTTTGGGGGTCAGTGAGTTGATTTTTTAGTCTAAAGTCAATTATTGACTGTTCAGTTATTGCAGTGCCAATTTCAATATCATCTCGTGTTCGGATTTCTTCCTCAATTACGTACTGCCGGAGAATATCTCCAATGAACTGTCCCAATTTTCCAGACGCTTGCAGGTACTTTACTGCTTGCTCTATAGAAATTATTTGGTCATTAATTGTCAAAAATGATAAAGATTCCATGAACTAATTATGTGAAAATGGTTAATCACTTATAGTACTTTTTTATTAAATCATATAGAAATAATCTGGTTATTGATGGATAAATATGATAAAGATTCCGTGAACTAATTACATCTAAATGGTCAAAAAATTATATAGCTAGTAAATAAAATAATTTGCCACGATCACTTTTACAGTCTAACGGGGACAAAACAGGATTGAAAATATCATTGATAGCGTAGTAGTAACGGCAGATTAGTTATTTTCTAGCAATGCCCCACTTAAATAGAGTAATTATTTCTTTCCAGTCTAGTTAATGAAACTTATCCATGTCCAAGCAAGTAGTACAGATGCGATCGCACCGATTAATGTATTAAAAATATTTACTACTTCATTGGTCAGCCAGGTATACTTAGATTGCAGTGTTGCACCAATCACACTTTCTAGGTTGGTGGCAATAAATGCTGCCAGCACACACCAAGCGACTCCCAATAGATCGATTAAACCAACTCCCCAACCCACAAATGCGATCGCTACAGAAGCCACAATCCCAGCTAAAGTTCCCTCCAAGCTTACTGCTCCTTCTGTGCCACGAGGTACTGGTTGGAGTGTGGTAATCAAAAAGGTGCTTTTACCATAAGCTTTACCAACTTCACTAGCAGTGGTATCAGCCAGCTTGGTACTGAAACTCGCTACATAGGCTAGCAATAATAGGGACTGGAGACTTGTACTGAGCGAAGCCGAAGTATTGGGGATTAGCGACTGGGGATTAGATACGAAGAATCCCGAATTTATTATTCCTACTCCCAAAGCACACAGCGCCCCAGTCAAAGCCGAACCCCAGACATTTTCTGGGCCTCTTGCCCCAGAACGCTTTTCGGCAATTCCTTCTGCCTCCTTCTGCGCCATCCCGATGCGGGTAACGCCAGAACCAACCAAAAAATAGAACATTACTACTGCATATCCTTGCCAGCCTAATGTTACCCAAATTAAGATGGCCAAAAACCAGGCGTGGAATAATCCAGCAGGGGTAAGTAGCTTTTTGGGAGCAATCCAAGCTAAACCCAATAAAATTGTGTTTAATACTACTGCTACTAACCAGGGATTTACAGAATCTATTGAGGATAACATCAGCAATTAATCATGAGTAATTTTGTCTGAATATCAACAGAATAACGAATTTGTGATGCTTAGTGCTTTATTTTTGCAACCTCTCTAGGTAAAATAATATGTTTGTATTATTAACTAAATTGCGTAGGCATCATTCTGAAAGCTGAGTGTCAAACCATCAATGGTGTCTTAGATTTACGCTGCAATGATTAAACAAAATGCAAAACTTCTTTTGAGTTAGGTAAACTCTTCTCTGTAGCCGCAGAGTACAGTGGCGGAAGTATTACTCAGTCCCCAATCTTAGTAATAAGGATAAAGAATATAAGTTAATGTCAATAAAAACTGTGTCCAAGTTAACCACAATCAAAACTTAATAGCATAAATTGTAGATAGCATAAATTACTAGTATTTTTCACATAAGCTATGAGCCAAACTTTATTCCATTTAGCTTTCCCTGTAACTGACATTGCCCAAACAAAAGCATATTATGTAGATGGTTTGGGCTGCATTCCTGGTCGTGAAAACCACCATGCCCTGATACTCAATCTCTACGGTCATCAATTAGTGGCTCATGTCACAAAAGAACTTTTGACACCGCAACAAACTATCTATCCCAGACATTTTGGGCTAATTTTTACCCAAGAACGTGACTGGCAAGACTTACTACAAAGGGCACAACAACAACAGCTACTTTTTCGTGAAGAAACCAAAAATCGCTTTATCGGTTCTCCTCTTGAGCATCGCACTTTCTTTTTAGAAGATCCCTTTTATAATCTCATGGAGTTCAAGTATTATCGTCATCCAGAGGCGATTTTTGGGAGTTACGAACATACGCAAATTGGCGATAGGACTTAAAAAATTAAAAATTAAAAATTAAAAATTAAGTAATGCAAGTCTATCAAGCATCCTGGTTACTGACTGGATTTTTTATTCAGCAAGGGTAGCTTAATAGGCTTTGCTAAAGCTGCTGTGACTACTGCTAAACTCCTGGGGTCTGTTACCATCCAACGGTGTAGAGCAACTGGTACTATTACTTCGCTTCCTACGGAGATTTGTGAACTATTCGCTGGGACAATCATTAAATCATAAGGTGTCCAGATAGATGTAAAATCTAGCTGCCCCAACATTACAACATCTGAATTTAAATCCTTGAGAAAAATGCTGTCAGGGCGCATTTGTAGGCAACCAAGACGCCAAGAACCATAAGCAACCACAGTTCCATGATGGGGCGAAGAGATCGTGATAAACCGCTGCACGCGGTTAATTCCTCCCAATCTCTGAACATAGTAACGGCTGACAATTCCTCCCATGCTGAAGCCTACTAAATCTAGGCGTTGTTCTGGTGCAAAGGTAGCTGTAACATAATCGGCTACCTGCTTTGCCAATTCATCAAGACCCACATTACCATTATTGGGAACGAGATCCAGGCTATATACAGACCAACCCCGTTGTATGAGGTATGCCCTCATTTTATGGAAAACTGCCTCTGTATCGACAATGCCGTGTATTAACAAAACGGGATTGCGTTGTTGATTTTCAATGTTCATTTACAAAATCTAACTGAATTAAAGGGTGTATTTCACTTTTGTAGACACATCCTGCTCTACAAACTGAAGCTATTGCTTTTCGGATTCGATATTGTTGCAAACAAAACTGAAATGCTTCCAAAGAGAATTTGTATAAAGTTTTACAAATTAATCCGTTCGTCTGCCAATAGGCTATGACACTCTTCTTACTGGGTGAGAGCAAACTGCTTATTTAACTTCAATTGGGTATTTAACAAACAAAGAAATGTTAATTATTGTAAAGCTTGCTTTCAGAATCTTGCTCTTAGCTACAGTAAAATTTAATAATTAATTCTCGGTGTGTGCAGGTTGCAAATGCTTGCAATAGAACATTTGCCCTGTGGTTTTACTACAATGTTAATTAAGCACAAGCCTATAAGGGTTGTCACCAGAGCGAGGTGACACTAAGTAGATAATGTAACATTTTGTCGTAATTTTTAACAATTACGGTCGAGTTCAAAATATAAAAGGTAAAAGGCAGGAGTAATTGTAATGGATTTTATCAAAAAGTTAATTTCGGGTATTCAGGGTTTTCTTGGCGGTATTCTGGGTTTCATTACTGGATTGTTACCAGGGAAGAAGAAAAGCAACGGCTACTTCTTAGAATTGGACGAAGCCAAAGATGCTGCCAAAGATGCTGCTAAAGAGGTAGCATCGAACGCAAAGAAAGTAGCAGAGACAGTTACATCGACAGTTGCATCGAATGCTAAGAAAGTAGCAGAGACGATTACATCAGAAGCACCAACTCCATCTAAACCAGATTCATTGAACGGAACAAAAACTGCTGCGGCTAAGAGTAAGGCTAAGGAGAAATCAGCTAAAAATCCCAAACCAGCCGATGTTCAACTAGTCCAGACTGCTGAAGGTCTGAAAGTTGAACCGGGCAAAAAAGAAAAAGCCGCAGCCGCCAAAGTCCTCAAAGAGGAGCCAAAAGAAACTACCTTTGCACCAAAATATCTTGCTCCCTCGGCTACTAGTTCTAATGGTCGTCGTCGTCCAGGGGCGAATATGAGTGCTTATCTAGACATGGCACGTCAGATTAAAACACCTAAATAATTTATAGAGACCGTAAATTTACGGTCTCTATAGATTAAGCGTGAAGATGCAAGGTTAAGATAACTTTGCCAGTTGTAGATGGGGGAACTCTCCAAAGTAAGAGCGATCGCTTAATTTTCTCCACTACAACTGAATCTTTGAGGGTGGAGGTTTCCTCATCCAAAACTACCCGTTCTACCCGACCTTTCTTGACGGTGAACTCAAAGACGATTTCACCACTGAAGCCTGAAGGAAAGTTTAGTTGCTGAAGGTGTCGGGTTAGATCAGCAATTTCTGTGTCATCCAAGCCAGTAACGCTGATGATCTCTAACTGATGGTTGATGGCTGCGTCTAATATTTCATCTTGTGCCATCTCCTCTAAATCAAAGTTCAAAGATATCTCGACTTCTTTGGCTACTGGGGATTGTGGCGATCGCTTTTGCCGAAGAAAATCTGGAGCTTCTGCTGAAGCTGGCGCTGATAAGGTTAAGAATTCCATTTGATCCGCAAAACCACCAGCCGGAGCATTGCCAAACACTCCTTTGTAACTAACTGCTTCAGGCATTTCCACTGGCATTTGCATAGATACATATTCGCTTCCTGGTTCAACCCGCACGTCATCACTGACGGCAACAAAAGCAGTGTATTGAGAAAGTAGTTGATAAGTTAAGGCTGTTTCTGTCACCGCTTCTACACCAGCTTTAGTTTCAAAGCTCACCATCTGATTCATCAAGTCTTTGATGCAAGCACGTCCCCATAACTGGGCTACAGCAAGATTTCCTGTTTCTTCAAATTTGAGGTGAAAAGTTTTTTCGTAGTCTTTACCGCCCGCAGCAACGCCGGAAATTTGCAGATTACCTCCGACTTTATCTTGCTTCCGACCAAACAACACTAATGGTTGTTCGCTGAATAAATCAGGCGCTATTGCTGGGTAAATAACAGGCGATTCTGTCTCACCCTGCCAAGAAATTTGAATATTTGTGAGTACGGGGTTGTTAATTTGCCTGTAAAACTTTTCGGCAACTTCTTCTGTGGGTTCATCATGACGAATGATTTGGGATATTCCCCGGCCAATTTCGGCGATGCGATTTAGTAAGAAACGGTTGACTGAACTACCAGCACCAAAACTGTAAAGGCGATTTCCTGGTTGGAGGTGCTGTTGTACTTCTGCTAAAATCTCATTTTCGTTGCCGATATAGCCATCAGTTAAGAGTACAACACTGCGCAATCTTCCGACTGGTGTAGGGAAATTTATGGCTGTACGAATGCCACTGAGCATTTCTGTGCTGCCATCAGCTTGTAAATTGTTAATGTAAGCGATCGCTTTGGTACGATTTTCTGCTGTATTCGGTAGAGGTTTTTTTGATAACTGTCTGACTCTATTGGAAAAATCGATAATTGTGAAAGTATCGTTGGGATTTAACCCATTGATAAATCGCCGCATTAATTCCTGACACTTCCATAACGGATCGCCAGATTGTGAACCGGAAGTATCCACCAAAAATACAACATCTTTAGGGACAATTTGATCCGTGGAATATTCCAAAGCTGGAATCAGATATATGGCAAAATGTCCGCCGCGATCGTCGGCTTGGCTTAATACTGTGCATTGAGTTTCTTTACCAGAAACTTGATAGCGGAGAATTAAATCTTTGTTGGGAATTGTATCTTCTTTGGCTAATTGAATCCGTACAATTTGACCTGAGTGTTCAATTTTTAATTGATGGGAAGGAGAACGCACTTCACAAATTGGTAAACCTGCATCAATTTCGACTGTGACATTAATATTGTGACGCGATCGCATTCCTTCTAAGACTACAGGTGGTGTAATGCGAGAAGCATCAGGAACTCGATCTGTATCACCGCTACCATCTATCGGCGTTCCCGGAATATATCTTGGTCCCACCACCATCGGGAAAACAAATTCGTAGTTTCCCGCCTCAAATTTTAAACTTTCGGTGTAACGAATTGTAACATCAATTTGTTCGCCAGGTTTGATGTTAGCTAGAGATTGGGTAAAAATGTTGTCTCGTTCCTGTTCTAGTAGTCCGGCGGTGCGTCCTTCTTGTTTGGCTTGTTCATAGATTTGTTGTGCTTCTTCACGTTTTTTAATATTACCTTTGATGATGCGATCGCCTATTTTGATTTCCATATCATCCACCGCCGCCTCATCAGGTAACGGAAAGATATAGACTGCTTCTAAAGGCTGCGTGAAGGTATTTTCAAAGCTTTGAATGACATCAACTCGTGACAAGTTACCTGCAATTTTTGCTAGAACCTCTGTATGCTTGAGTGGAAAAACTAGTTGCTCTCCTTGAGGCGATTGAACATACAAACCGCCTAAATGTTGTTTTTTAGCACTTACTATATTCATAGAACACTCCTATTTGATTTGTGAACTTACTTTTTAAAGTAGGCAATAAGTAACTTAATTACGAATTACGAATTACGAATTACGAATTATTTAACAAACACCAGTCCACTATACAAATGAAAAGCTGAATCCCAATTAGTCTGTTCTCGACGAAACAAATCGATGTGAGACTTGATATGACTCAACATTTCTGTTTGATCTAATGTTGTATCTGCAAAAGGCGTGAAATCTGACCAGATTTTGACTTGAGGTAGTTGCTGGTCAATCCAACTTGATAAACTATTCCAATTAATTCTGATTGTATTTTGGCTAGCTTGAGGAATGATTTCTAAACCTTGCTGGAATTCATAGCCATTATCATAAAGTCGGAGAATAGAACGCCTACCAGGTATGTGTAAATCACAAAACTGAGCATAGTCTTGTGTTTGGGTTTTCCATTCCAGTTTACGGCGAGCATCAACATCTACAACTTGTTCAAAAATGGGCAAAAGTCCTACTACTCTCGCTGTGACTTCTGACCAGTCAAAGGTGAGAGAACCAAGTTGATTGACTTCGTTTCGGCAAACAACAGTAGCTTGTGGGGTAGATGCTTGGAAATGTTTGACTTGATAAACTTGAATTTGCTGAATTTGCGCTATTGTTGCCCAAAAGCAAGGAATACCAGCCTGCTGTAGCTGTTTGCCATAAAATTTTAGTTCTCCTACTTGGCCAGTGCGGTACAATCTCCAGCCACGACTTGGGAGTATTAATCGTGCAGTGTAGGGGTCTAGCTGCATAATCTGGGCGAATTTTCGAGACACTTCTGTTTTCAATTCGTTACTGAGTGGCTCTAAGACTAGTACGCCAAGTTCGGTGTTATTTGGTTCAGATTTTGCTTGGGAAATAGCTCTTTGTCTTTCTTCTAGCTCCATTTCTTGTAGGCGTCGCAAACCTTGGCGTGCGAGCGTTACTATTTTGGCGTTCCTTGTATCTCGCAGCAATTGCCGATAAATTTGTTCTGCATCTTGGCGCTTTTGGGATACTTCATGGAGCCGACCGAGATAATATTGTACCCAAGGATTTTCGGGTGATTCTTTTTGCAGCTGTTTGAGTAATTTAGCTGCTGTTTGATAATCTTTATGCTCAAAGGCGATCGCAACTTGCTCAATCATCACTTACTCTAAATACACGCTGGAGTGATGTCTCGCGCAAAAGTAATTTTGCGTGAGCTATAAATCATTTATACTTCACAACTTGCGGTAATCAAGGATAATGCTACTACTGGGGCTGTAACTGCTCTCAGGATGCGGCGACCAAGGGAAACGGGTTGAAATCCGGCTGATTTGGCATTCTCTACTTCTTGTGTTGTCCATCCCCCTTCTGGCCCAATAGCAATGACAATCTCCTCAGAGATGCTACTCAGCACTTTGTTTAAATGGGGATACTCTCCGCGAGCCTCACAAATATAACGGTGACTTGTCTGATTCGCGGTGACAGCAGTATTAAAAGCAACAGGCTCTAAAATTGTCGGCACGAATGAGCGTTCTGATTGTTCGGCGGCTTCGGCTGCGATACGCCGCCAGCGTTCGAGCTTTTGAGGACTAGGATGAAGTAAAGTGCGATCGCTCAATACTGGTGCAATACAAGTTACTCCCAACTCTGTACAACACCGCACTACTTCATCAAATCCATTGCCTTTGGGCAACGCTACCATCAGGATAATTGATACAGGTAATTCTGTTTCCACCAAAAGCGCTTCTAAAACCCGTGCTTGTTCCCCTGCTAGCTGCGCTAACCACCATTTTCCTCTACCATCCATTGCAATAAAGCGATCGCCTTCACGCAAGCGCAACACACGCCCCAAATAATGCTGCTGTTCTTTGGTGAGTAAAATTTGCCCTTGTTGAAATTGGGAGGGTGCGATCGCAATTCTTTGCAGTTGAGACATGGGATTTTGGAATTTCAAGAATATCAAATCAAAGATGGACACAGATAAATCCATCTGTGTCCATCATGGTTTAATTATTTATTCGGCTTACGAAAGATTCTGGAAGTAAACCTCTAGCGCTTCAGTAACTAACTGAGTCATCGGCTTACCTTGACTTTCTGCTACTTCTTTCAACTTGCCATAAACCTCTTCTTTCAAATTGACCCGATGACGCGATTTGTTTGCACCATTAGCTGTTTGCGGTTCGTAGCTAGCAGCAAATTCGCGGATGGCATCAAAACCAACGCGATCGCAAAAATCACCAAACTTTTCTTTCGATTTGCGAGATTTCTTAAAGTAGACAAAAATTGGCTCTAAGAAGGTTTCCAAGTCATTATGGTGCAGCTTTTCTATGTAAGGTTGCGCCAGTCGAGTTTGATTTGCCGAACCCCCTAACCATAATTGGTAAGATTCTGGGGCGCTACCGACAAAGCCCAATTCTGCTAAGTAGGGACGAGCGCAACCGTTGGGGCATCCAGTCATCCTTACCACAAAATGCTCTTTTTGTAAACCAACTTTATCCAAAAGGGCACGAACTCTTTCCAAAATACCCGGTATTGCTCGTTCTGATTCCGTGATTGCCAAGCCGCAAGTAGGCAAAGCCGGACAAGCCATTGCATACCGTACTAAAGGTTCGATTTTACTGGGGTCGTCTACGACACCGTGACGGCTGAGAATGTCTTGAATAGCTTGCTTGCTATCTGGTTCGATATCGTAAAAAATCAGGTTGTGGTTGGCACTCAGGCGGATGTGTAAGTTGAACTGCTCGACAATTTCCCGCAAAGCGGTTTTCAGTTGAAACGAACCTTCATCTTTGATTCGACCATTGTCAATGGAAATTCCTAAGAATAGCTTGCCATCACCTTGTTCATTCCAGCCGAGGAAGTCGTAATATTTAAACTCTGGCAGTGGTTTGAAGGCTTCAATTGATTTACCGAAATATTCTTCAACTTGAGTGCGGAATTTTTCTAAGCCCCAATCGTTGATTAAATATTTTAATCTGGCATGACGACGGTCGGTGCGATCGCCATAATCTCTCTGGGTAGCAACAATCGCTTTTACTATGTCGTAAACGTCATCCTTCGCCACATAACCGATGGGATCTGCTAACCTAGCGAAAGTTTCTTCTTTACCGTGGGTTCTACCTAAACCACCACCAGCAAAAATATTAAATCCTTCTAATTGCTTCTTTTTATTGGTAATCACTACCAACGTCAGGTCTTGAGAATACAAATCAATCGAATTATCCCCTGGCACTGTCACGCAAATTTTAAACTTGCGAGGCATATAGTACGTGCCATAAATCGGTTCTTCGTTGTCATGAATAATTGTGCCATTCCCATTGCGCTGTCGGGCTGCCTTCACCTCTGGGTCTTCTTCAGCACTAATTGCTTTTTCGCCATCTAACCAAATTTCGTAATAAGCGCCTGTCTGTGCTGTCAGCAAGTCAGCAATATTCTGGGCATAGTCCCAAGCATACTGATACTCTGGGCGATTCTTAAAAGGGGCTGGTGGTGCCATCACGTTGCGGTTGATGTCGCCGCAAGCTCCCAAAGTCGAACCCAGGTTCTTGACAATCGTGGCAATTGCTGATTTAAGATTCTTCTTTAAAATTCCGTGCAGTTGGAAACCTTGACGCGTAGTTGCTCGTAACGTGTGGTTGCCATACTCATCAGCTATTTTATCTAAAGCCAGATATAGCTGCGGCGGTACTAAACCACCCGGATTTTTTGTCCGCAGCATAAACTGGTAATCTTTTTCCTGTCCCTTGGTGCGGTTGTCGCGGTTATCCTGCTGATAAGAACCGTGATACTTCAAAAGCTGTACCGCATTTTCAGTAAAATGGGTAGTGTCTTGAAGGATTTCAGTTGCTACAGGTTCACGCAAAAAATTACTATTTTCCTTGATCCCTTCTACTTTGGAAGGCTTACGGCTAGCGATGGGGGAAGGAGCAGATTTAACCATTAGACTTGTATAGTATTCTCAATAAAGCATTAGTAGACGCCGAATCAGCACCCTTCGGCTAGTTTATCCCCGGTAATCCGGCCGGAATAATGAGGAATATTTTAATTTTATCACGGCAAAAGCTGGCTTTGTCAGTGATGTAATACTTAACAAAACCAGCTTTTTGGAGTAGTGAGTGAAGAAGTGCTGAGTCCTAAGTACTAAGTAAAGTATAAACTGACTGAGGACTCAATAATTTTTTATTTGAAGCGATAGCCAAGACCACCGTTGATGGTAACAGCAGAAGCATCACTATTTTGGTAGGCACCAAGTCCTACTTTAGCGTTAGTGTAGACGAGGAAGTTATTAGCAACTTCCGATTCAACACCAGCACCTACCACTACTGAATCTTTGTTACCTATAGGAGTTGGTGAGCCATCTTTCTCTACAAAAGAATAACCACCAGTTAAATAAGCATTAGTTCTATTAGCGATAGGCACATCCACAGAAACTTCTGGGATAATGGCACTTGTTTTATCACTCCAGAGGACATTACCGCGTGCAGAAAATGGCGTAGTTCCTAATTTCACGCGACCTGTAACATTACCACCAAATGTGGCATCATCGTTGATACCTTGTCCGCCACTGGTAACGCCAGCGGCAACACCAGCACCAACATAGCTAGCATCAGTACCCTTTTTAGTTTCAGCAGAAGCTTGACCAGCTGATAGAACAAAAGGAGCAACTATTAAGGAAGACAATGCAGAAATTGTCACGAAAGACTTGAGTAAGCGTTTCATAATTTTTACCTAAATTTGTATTTTTTACTTGTATATTCCAGGTCGAAAATAAAGTGATAATGTTCCAAATGATTCCCAATTTTTATTAAAAAATTGTTGTGGTTAATGTATAACGCTTACAGGATAACTATCCCTTAAATTGATAAATAAGCTGTTATAATTACATCTCAATGTCTTTACATTCTGTCTGTTTGTTCCCCCAATAGACGCTTTTAAAACTGTCACAATATTTGGAACTAAAAATAAGTCGGGATATGGTAAATAAAATACCCGATTAATAATTTTTGCCTACCTTTTCACAGATGATGAAGTAGGCTGTAACATCTGTTGCAACAAGCTATAGAGGGAATCTATAAAGTTAATTTTGAGCAATTCTTGTGGAGATTGAATAATGCTAACCGTTACAAAAACGTTATCTGGTTTGATGGGTTTATGTGTCGGTGATGCGTTGGGTGTGCCGGTGGAGTTTACTAGCCGTGCTGAACGAGTAAAATCTCCAGTGACAACGATGCAAGGTTATGGCACATGGAATCAACCACCAGGAACTTGGTCAGATGACAGTTCCTTAAGCTTTTGCTTGGCAGAATGCCTTTGTCGGGGGTATTCGTTGGATGCGATAGCCAATTCCTTCTGGCGCTGGTATAAGGAGGCTTACTGGACTCCCCGTGGCGATGTCTTTGATATTGGTCAAACTACCCACACAGCAATTATGCGCCTGAAACAGGGAGTTGTTCCCCATCAGGCCGGTGGTAAGGTTGAAAATACTAATGGCAATGGTTCTTTAATGAGAATCTTGCCGATGGCTTATTGTCACAGAAGCTTAACTTTAGCCGAATTGCTGGCGCGGGTGCATGATGTTTCGGCAATTACTCATGCTCATGCGCGATCGCAAATGGCCTGTGGCATTTATATTAGTATTGCAGTGGCGCTCTTGGAAGGGGCTGACCCGCAAACAGCTTATCTACAAGGATTGCAAGATATCCAAACAATTTATTCTGTCCGAGAATTTTTATTAGAGAAGCCGCATTTTGGCAGAATTTTCAGTGGTGAGATTGCCAAGGTACCAGTGGAAGAGATTAATTCTAGTGGCTATGTGATTGATACCTTAGAATCATCCCTGTGGTGCTTGTTAAATAGTTCGTCTTATTCTGAAGCGGTGTTAAAAGCTGTCAACTTAGGTGGAGATACCGATACTACTGCTGCTGTCACCGGTGGGTTAGCGGGAATTTACTATGGCGTGGAAAATATTCCTAAACAATGGATGAACCAAATTGCTCGTAGACAGGACATTATTTACTTAGCAGAGCGTTTTGCAAGGGCTGTCTACACTTAGGTTAGGAGTTAAAAGTTAAGAGTTAAGAATTATGAAACTCTAAACTCCTAACTCCTAACTCCTAACTTCTAACTCTTAAACCGTAGACAAAGAATAGACCTGACCATCAATTAGCAGTCGTGTAATGCCCTTAGCTTGGAGATGAGTCCGAGCCTTATGCAGCATTTTACTATCAGGAACTTTAATCACGCGATCGCGTTTAGTAGAAAAACGCTTGGCGACGCGATGGTTATCAAACACCGGCAGAGTTCTTTGCTGGGTTTCCAGGCTGGGAATTTGTCCCAAATCACCAAAGTCTTTCAGAGGACGGGTAATTAATTCTGAGGAACGGTCAATTACCAAATAGCAAGTTTTGGGCAAATTGGCTATCGACAGTGGTAAAACTTCAACTGATGCTTCACCTGGTCTTCTTCTTGTAACTAAAGGTCTTTGCTCATCCAGGTCATCATCATCAAAGTCTTCTTCCTCAAAGTCGTCATCCTCTAAATCATCATCATCTAAATCATCCAAATCTTCGGATTCGTCGAGCAAATCTTCGCCCAGCATGTGCGCGATAACAGCCGCTCCTGGATGTTCATTCTTTAGGGGTGGGATGGGGATGCTGACTATTTCCGGCGGCTTTGGCTCTGGAGTTTCTAATTTATCTGCTGTGACTCGGAGTTTCGGTTTTTCCGCAGCCGAAGGGCGTCGCCGCACCCGTCTACTAGCGGCGATTGACTCCGCCGTTTCCTCTGAGTACACTTCCTGCTCTACACGAATTATCTTACGTGGTAGTGGCTCAACCTTTGGCACTTCCAAGGGTTGGCTTTCGATGGGTGGAACTTCTATCTCCGGCTCTGGTTCTGGTTGACTCAGCAGTGGTAACTGCTCGTAGCTCACCTGTGCCCTTCCTTCAGGAGTTCTCGCAGCCCGCTTTAAGGAGACTAAGTATTCATACTCATCTTCTGGCAAAGTGCTTTTGAGCAGGCGACTAATTGTCGAATTACTCACACCATAGCGGTCTGCCAAAGTTGAGGTTGTTTCAGCAGTCTCTCGATATAACTTAAGAATTTCTTGCTTGTCAGAGTCTGTTAGTTTTCTCACGGTAGATACCAAAAATCTTTACTAAGCTCGTTTACGTCCGCTGGTACGCCGCGTTCGTCTTAGTGATGCGTCATATTCTAAGGCAGCGCCCATACCAAATAACACTCCACTAAACACCCAAAACACTTCTAATATTTCTCCACTTTGATAATTGGGGCCTTGGGCATATTTAAACCACATATCTGCAATGTAGAGCGAAAAGGCCGCCGCTGCAATCATTCGCCAAGACTGGGAAACTCTTCCCCCCCAAAAGGCTAGTAGCAGAGTGGTAGCAATAATTAACAAAACTACATCGCTAACTACGTAAAACCAATTCAAAATAGCGACTAGCAGTTCTGAGGGTGTTTCTTGTTGCATAGAAATCCACCATGCCAACAAACTACCGAACACTGCAATTGCTAATACAATTAGCCACTGCCATTTTTCCAGATTGATTCGCCTGGAAGCCACAGCTAAAATCATGCCTGCGCCAAGTAATAGATAAGTCAGTACAAAAAATATATCGCCCACAGACACATCCGGTTCATCTTTTAAAACTATTTCGGTATAGCCGAAAATTATCCCTCCAACGAAATAAGAAAGCATACCTAGCCCAATTAAGAGCCAAACATTCCGGCCACTGACGATTTGCGGACTCAGCCAGTTCCTCAAGCATAAGATACTGGCACCCAAATAAGCTAAAGCTTCAAAAATATTTGTGCCAATCACATACCACTCGGCTCGGCTTTCTATGCCATCGGCTCCAGGAACTTTGGCACTAAATAACAAAAAGTATAGCAGTGCCAGTACGGCCCAGCCAATATTAGCTAAGACAATGTTCTGAGTAGTGAAAATTGATTTAGAAAGGAACGAATTCTCGTAAGAGTTACTCATAGGACTTGACTATGTAGATGCACTCTGGCAGTATTTTGAGTTAAAGGACTGTATATCTAGCAGTGTGTCTATCAGGTAATACACAATCGGACACCAAAAGCAAGTGCCAGTGGCAGGAATTTTGTGAAAAAATTTCCCTGCTACTGCCATAGTTTACCCAGTGGCGATTGATTTAGCCAAGTGATAAACAGCGATCGCTCGGCTTCTGGCATATCTTCTAGCTTATAAATTACTTGTTTGGTAAAATTAGCATTGCCAAAATAGGCTTTTCCTAATCTATGCAGTTCTTGTAACAGGATAACTACATGATTTTCTTGCCAATCAGGTATTTTGGCTGTTGGCAAAGGATTAGTAGATACCAGATATTTCACTGCTTCTAAAGAAGATGCTTGGGGAAATTGTTTTTGCTTGAACACCTCCGCAATATCTTTTTCAAATAATGCAGCTTGTCTAGCACCTAAAAACTCTTCAATGTCGATAGAAACACCCTGCAACAGCAAAATACCGGCTTGGATTAAAATCGCCGTTTTGCCATGATTACCTGTGTCACTATCTAGTTGCTCTAAACGGATTTTACCCCAAACACTAAAGCGTTCTGGTTCCTCCAGCAAAACACAGGCTTTACCTCGGTTATCCGTTAATTCTCTCCATAAGGCTCTAGCTTCTTCCTCTTGACTAGCTTTGAAAACACTAATCAAGCGGAAAGTCTGCCCTTGATAACTAAGAATCGGCACCTGCTGATCCTTTTTTGGGTGCTGAATGCTTGATATTTCAACATCCTGCCGTTTGAGAATAAACATGGCACTAGCAAATAACTCCTCACAGGGGCACTCTTAATATGGAATATATAATGGCATTTGGCAGTATCGCCAAGGCTGAAATTACCTAGCATACTGTAGGAATGAGCCTCGCGATCGCCAGATTCTTCCCGAAGGTAGCCGCCCAGAGGACGTTAGCGCTAACGGGCAAATAACCCCTTGACAACACAATATATCTAAACCAATACCCCATCTGTTTCGTTTTCAGTGTAGATTGCACTAACTAGCGACTAGCATCTTAGCCTTGCTAGTGGTAAATCTGCAATTTTCGATTGCTTCTTGTTACGTCGAAACGATATAATAGTTAAGATGACTCTTTTGGGAGCCATTATTTTGTTTTGGGCGCGTAGCTCAGTGGATAGAGCAATTGCCTTCTAAGCAATCGGCCGCAGGTTCGAACCCTGCCGCGCTCGTTTTAACTCAATATGAACCTTCAAGCACCGTGAAGTGATATGATGATTTCCGAGTTTGAGGTTCGTTATTGCTGCATCATACCAAGAACAAAGGCGATATTGCTGCTACGAAAGCGATCGCCGATCTAACTTTAAAAGGATACTTAATTCTCACACCATTTGTTTGTGAGCATTTATCTTTTGATTTTGTTGCCTACAAAGACGATAAATTTTACAAAATACAAGCTAAATACGCGGGAGATAATAGAGTAGTCAATAAAACTATTTGGGTAGATAAAAATGGTACTCATCAGAAGAAGTATAAAGTAAATGACTTTGACTTTTATACTGTTTATCTGCCTGATATAGATAAAGTTGTTTATCCATCAATTAACTTTAATGGTTGCTACATAACTACCCAGATACCTAATTCAGCTACACCGTTTTACTGGTGGGAAGATTTTACAGACTTAACTGAAGCAGCATCTAAGCGAACCTACAAGGACTTTGGCGTTGATTTAACAACCAGAAAGGTTAACCCAGACTCTAGAATTCATACCAGAAAAGTAGAAAGACCATCGAAAGAAGAACTAGGAAAACTAATTTGGGAAAAGCCAACTGCACAAATTGGGAGAGATTTTGGCGTGTCTGATAAAGCTGTAGAAAAGTGGTGTAAGGCTTATGGAATAGAAAAGCCACCTAGAGGGTATTGGGTGAAGAAAGCTTATGGAAAAGTGGAAGGACAGTTAACAATCCATGACGAAGATTGAAACTTCTTGAGTCTGCTCAAAAAAACTAAATAAATGAAAACTTTTTTATATACATCAGATATTCCATCTAATCGGAGTGATGTTTTAGACTCTCTTAAGGGACTTGCGATACTGAATTTGACTAGATATAGTTGGGAGCCACCTGATAAGGCGGTTCTGGAATACGGCATTGAAGCAAAAGAAGTTTTTTCACTGACAGCCGGCTGTCTTATCATGAGCTTTGACTCAGGGCTAGTTATTGGATATGGAAGTCAACCATCAAAAAACTCAGTTATTATCTGGGTTGAGAAAAACGAGGCTGCTGAAACAAGTGAAGAACTAGCTGAAGAAGATAAGGAACTTTATCCAGTAGATGCAAGAGATGCAGTATACAGTAATAATTTTTGGGCTAGGTTTGTAGGACAACGTATATCAAATATAACTATTTTAAAAAGAAGCTACAGCAGCGCACTATACGCAGATATTGCAAATGAAATTGGATTACTGTTTGAGGTAGAAGATGGGAGTAGATTTATCGCTTCTCACGGATTACATGACGATTCGGATGACTTTTCAGTAATTCAGGAATCACAAATTGATAATGAAATTCGTAATCAGATCCAAGGACTTTAGAGGAGAGAGTGAAAAAAGGGTGTTGTTGAAGACTAAGATAAATATTTCTGTGGCTTATACTGAGCCTACAAAATCATAGCCAAATCATAGCCAAAAAAACAAGCTGGATATCCCAAATTCTAACCTGATAGTCAAAATCATAGTCAAAATAGTCACAAATACAAGTAAGATAATTAGCTTTTCAACATTTGAATTCCTTCAAAAGCCTGAAGCCCTTGCTTTTACGTTGATTATTTCATCAATCTAAAAAGCCCGTGACGAGGATTGAACTCGTGACCTCACCCTTACCAAGGGTGTAGCCTAACGGCTGATGATGTAGCTTAGATAAGACTTAAGAAGCCTTAAACGCAAAGCTTAAGTCAAGTTTAAGGCAGATGAGAAAAATAGAACCATCTCGGAATAATCAAGGAAGTATCCAGTTAAGATTCAGTGTTAACGGTAAGCGTTATGGTTTTAATCCTGTCCCCGGTGGTAGATTTGATAACAAGAGAGACTTAGATATAGCCCAAGCGATCGCTACACAGATTCAAAATGATATCTTAGCCAGAAACTTTGATCCGACATTAGACCGCTACCGATTAGCCCCTAAGCCGAGGGTAGCTAACGCTGATATTCAACATCAAAGTCCTAAATCCCTATTAAGCTTATGGGACTACTGGGTAACTTCTCTTAACCTTCCTGTTGCTACCAGAGAACATCACTACAAAGCTATTAGACAACAGATAGTTAAGGCTAACCCAGACTTGATAGACACCACATGGTTAACCCAGTCCGACTTAGCAGCATCGACTTTTAATCAACGCTTAGGGTATTTGAAAAGGTGCTATCGCTGGGCTGTATCAAAAACCCTGGTAACTAGTAACCCTTATGACGAGCTAAAAACCCGTAGGGTGTATACCAAGCCGCTCAAGCCCTTTACTTCCAGAGAGATTAAAGTGATTATCCGGGGCTTTGAAGAGTCAGCTATGCACTACGCGCCTTTTGTTAAGTTTTTACTGGCTACAGGTGTTAGGACATCTGAAGCTATTGGGTTACGTTGGTGTCATGTGGACTTTGACCAAGGGTTTGTAACCATTCAAGAAAGTCTCTCTAGAGACTGGGCTGGTAATGGTTATCAGAGGGTTAGAAAGGAGACTAAAACAGGTAATAGTAGGCATCTGGCAATGACTGAGGAACTACGGTTATTCTTGTGGTCAATCAAACCTCCTAAACCTGACCAAGATTCCTTAGTATTTACTACGGTTCAAGGAAAAACGATAGATGATGGTAACTTCCGAGAGAGGTACTGGGTTAAGGTACTAACTAAAGTCGGCATAGATTACCGAAGACCCTATACAACTCGGCATACTACTGCTAGTCATGCCATAGATCAAGGAACCCCGGTTACTGGGGTGGCATATTTACTAGGGCATAAAGACACCCGAATGGTTATGCAAACTTATGGTCATCTGGTTAACCGTCCAGATTTACCTAAAATACTTTTTTAACCCCCTTTGTTCATCTTAAGTAGCTGAATACCCTCTAGTATTTCTAGAGGGTTATTAGTATTATATTTTAGTATTTTTATATACTAATGAGTAAAATATTTTAAGTATTATCATAATGATTAGGTTCACCCATAGTGCTGACCCAATAACCTTTTTAGTCAATAAATACTATTACATTTTTGATAAATATAAGATATTCTAAGTAGCGTATAACACATTGAAGACTTACTCAATGAACGCTAGTGAGCATACAGGGCATATTTTAGGGCTGGCTGAAGCGATCGCCAGCCGCATTGAGAAGGACATTCAGGCGGGGCATTTTGACCCCATACTAAAAAGTTATTTAGTCCCTAAAGCTGACCCAAGTAAACCCAAAACCTTCCTAGAACTCTGGGATCTCTGGGTAGGTTCATTAGACTTACCAGAACACACCCTAGCTAATCATTACCGATGGACTAGGGTTATGATTGCCAAGGCTAATCCTGGGTTAACGGATACCAGTTGGTTAACTAAGTCTGAGCTATCAGCCCGGACGTACAAGGATCGCCTGAGTCTTATTAGGTCTTGCTGTAAGTGGGGGCTGGCTAAGGGGCTGATAGCAACTAACCCCTATGAGAACATCAAGCTACGAAAAAGCGCTTCTAAAGAGATTAAGCCCTTTAGCTCCCAAGAGATTAAACAAATAATCCAAGGATTCAATGACCTATTTCCACATTACACAGACTTTGTAATATTCCTACTGGCCACAGGGGTCAGGACTTCGGAAGCGATCGGGCTACGTTGGAGTCATTTAGATTTCTCAAAAGGAGAAATAATCATTAAAGAATCCCTACCTAAAGACCCTAGTGGCAACGGGTACACAAGAATCAGGAAAGAAACTAAGACAGGAAATATAAGATACTTATCAATACCTGATGATCTTCGATCTTTACTTATGTCTCTTAAGCCTCACAAAGTAGACCTAGATGGTCTGGTTTTTAAAACACCTGAAGGTTGCATTATTGATGCTGATAACTTCCGATCGCGGTATTGGACGTTAGTACTTAAGCACTGCCAAATACCCTATAGGAAACCCTATACCACTAGACATACTATGGGTAGCCATGCCATAGAACAGGGCATACCTGTTACAGGTGTAGCGTACCTTTTAGGTCATAAAAACAGCCGTATGGTAATAGAAACCTATGGGCACATGGTTAACCGCCCAGAGTTACCGGACATCCCTATCGGCTGAGGTAACTAGGGTGGTTGGGAACAGCCCAATGGTTACTTAAGTAGTATTAGTAACAAAAACACAAAAAAATCCTTTGGATTACTGGTGTAGTCATAGACTAAATAGACTAATATGAATGTATTAAGTTCAGAAAGGGTAAATGAAGCACATAACGGTTAGGCTGACAGAGGAAGAATACCAAAGGTTACTAGAAGCTCAGTTGGCATACAGTAACGCCCAAGGTCAGACGATCTCACTCAACGCATACATCAAAGCAAAGATCCTTCCAACTGCTAACCTATCCGAACAGTAAGCTTTACCCCCAAAACAAATACCAGAGGCAGTTAACGGCTACCCCTGGCAATCAAAATGATTTAAATCTTAGGAACTATCTTACCATGTCTAACTTAACAGTACAAGCTCCAGTCGATGCTCCTTTGGTCAACCTGTCTGAGTCAGTTGCAACTGAGGAAATCAACTCATCTAACACATATCATGTCCCTGTGGTATGGAAGCAGGTTAAGAAACTCATCGAAATGATGAAGCAGGTCGGTGTGGAGTGGGATGGTACTATCAATCACTTAGACTCATTCCATGTGAAATACAGAACAGCTTTTGACGTAGATTTATATTGGGCTTGGCGCGATTTGACCCCTAAGAAATCACACAAACGTAGTTCTTTAGTTTATGCCCCCTATACTGAGTAAGACTACAGTAGCTTTAAGTCCTGAGCATAAGAAAGCCTTTTGAGGTGATTGCTCAGGACTTAATGGGCGATAAATAGGCCCATCTAAAAATACCAGAATAATCATAAAGGGGTTAACCCCTAGTGCCACTTTTTACTAAAATATGCCAGTTAAGTGCTGACGCTAAGAGATAGATGTGGTATCATTAAGACATACCAACCAAGGGATTAGACAGATACTACTATGGCTAATATGACCCTGAGATTACCTGATGACTTGGATCTACAGCTTAAAGCACAGTCACAGGATAAGGGCATCAGTAAGCATCAGTTGATACTAGACTTACTGGGGGCAGGATCAGGACTACCATTAGAAGACCCAGAGCTACCCCAGGACACGTTAAGGGACTTACAGAGCCAGATTGACCAGCTACAGAAAAAAGTAAAGGTGTTAGCAGAACACGCGGGATATCCCTTTGGGACTTTCTAATACGTCTGGGGGGCTTAGGCTGTCTTAGTATCTTGTGAACTTTCCTTAAAAAAGAGACTGAGATATTAAGACAGGGGATACTGCCCCATCACATAATCACTACTTCTATAACCATAGAGAAAAATCTATGAAAACCATAGGATAGTTCAATGGTTACTTTTTAGCCTAAAATCCACCTCAAAGGCTGAAACCCTTATTCTACTGTAACTATTTAGGACATGACAAAGTACGAGTAAGAACAATAAGGCTTACTCAAATGACTAGAACATCAAAGGTTAACTTCCGGGCCACTGAACAGGAAGTGGCAAAGATTAAGGAACTGGCTAGGGCGGCTGGCTATTCACAGTCAGAATACATTCGGTTAGCTGCCTTGGGTTTTCCAGTGCAACCAGTACAAACCAAATAGGGCAACCAGTTCGCAGCTAGTTACCCTAAAGTTCAATATTCAGTTCAAACAAACACAGGGCTAATGCCCAAGGATTCAAATAAATGTCTTATATAGATGATAGCGCACTTTCAGATACTCAGTCAAGCTTTGATGATGATGATCATAGTGGCATAGATATAGACTCAGATGGGACTACTGAGTTTAAGTTAAACATAATAAAGAAAGCTGGCATTCTTGGTACTGATATCCCATCCGGTGCGGATATGTCCAGATGTGCTGATCCTAAAGACAAGAATAGGGTTAGCGGGGCTAGAAAAATGGCTAAACAGATGATCAAGGGGGCAGAAGATAAGCCCCAGATGTTCTGGAAACTATTTGAGGCGGTATACTCCGGGGTTAGGTTTAATAGCTGGAAACAGACCTATGAAGTAGGGGGTGAAGCGGTTAGCTGGGATTCTATCATGTGTAGGTTTGAGGATGCGGTATGTAGCCGCAAAGGTTCTGAAGCTTTCCTTAAGTCTAGGAGGAGAGACTTTGAAAGTAGGGTAGGTTTCAACCCAGTAAAAGAGATGCTAGATGGCTATCATAAGCAGTTCACTCAATGGGTTGAACTTGAGGAAGTAGCCACAGAAGATGATAATAGCGGCTTTGTGGAAACAAAGGCGGGGGATATTATCAAATGGAATGAGCAAGTATTTACCCCATTTCCCCAGTGGGATGAACTAGCTTTCATTTTATTTGGTACTAAAGATCCCCTACATCAGAAAATGATTGAAGTGTTCTTAATAGGTGCGGCGGCTAGGGCAGTTGAGCCGGGGGGAAAGCTAGATACCATCTTAGTATTGAAGTCCGATCAGGGGTTAGCTAAAACTAGCTTTTTTAAGGCGCTCGGTGGTGAGTATTTTGTTTCCATAGAGGATGTTACCTCGGTTGAAACAACCAGACTATTGCAGAAAGGTTGGATAGGTGAACTAGGGGAACTAGAGGGGATTACTAGGAAGTCTGATGTGGAAAGTCTAAAGCATTGGGCTACCAAGGAAGAAGACCATCTTAGGGTTATGCACACAGAAGACATACCAGTAAGACCTAGACATATTGCCTTTGGGGGTACTTGTAACTCTGAAGAGATCCTAAAGGATACCACAGGGAATAGAAGGTTTACCATTATTCCTGTAACTCAGGCAATCCCCCTAGATTGGTTTAGACAGCATAGAGCGCACATCTTGGCTACTGCTTACCATAAATACCAAGAGCATATTAAAGTAGATACCCCTTGGTGGTTTACTAAAGAATGGGAGATTAAGTCAGAGGCTCAGAATATTAACTTCATGGAAAAGTCCCAATATGAAGATACTTTAGTATTACTACTAGCTTCATTGGAGTCTAAGTTTACCCGCAATGGGTCATTGGGTAATGTCGAGGGTATTGGCTTTACCCTACCGGACATTATGGAGGGTCTTGGTATTCCTCTGGGCGCTCAGAAGCTAGGAAGACAAGATGCCAAGATTAGTAAGTTACTTGAGGGTTTAGGGTATCAGAAAAAGAAAACCAGGGTGTTTGGTTTAAGTACCCCTATTACCCAGTGGGCTAAACCAGAAGTAGCTAAGGATGGGATTAAGCACATGACTAAACAGCAAATATTAGAGATTAAGCAAACCCTGTAACTCATAGTTAATATCTAGACCGACCCTCAAGGCTTCCCTTGGGGGTTATTAGTTCTCTATCTTTAGGTGATTGTAGGGGGTTGGGAACAAAGATAGAGAACATCCTTAAACCCTTTATAGGGTAAGGGTTGTAGAGATTACCTCAACTGCTTTGTTCTCAACCTCTAAAAAGATAGAGAACAGCCTTAAATGCTTGCGGGATAAGGGTTATATCCATATTTGTTCTCTATCTTTTATAAAAGAGAGATATTTAATATGAAAAGCCCTATTTTCTATGCGACTTTAGAAAACAGAAAGATCGAGAACATCGAGAACAACTTATTGAAACCCTTGCTGTATATAGGTTTAACCCTGTTCCCAACCTTTTGATTGAGAACAAAGATAGAGAACATCGAGAACAATCAGGCATCTCTAAAACGCACAAGGCAAACAGTGATCACCCAGCGCTAGCCAGTAACCCCCTAGCCCCTCTGGTATGCCTTAAATAACCACCGGGGGCTTTTCATGTAGTAACCGGACAATAGGGCTACACTAGTACTAATAATCACCCTTAAATCCTATGGGACTTTTTTAATACCTGTATTAAAGATAAGTTGTTAACAATCGGATTATTTACCCTAGCGATCGCTGGGGCATCCTGGCAAATAATAACCCCCTTAAGCCAACCTAAGCTAATCTCAGTAGATGAGCCAACCCAGGGCCAAATAGGATTTAAATATCAGCAGTATGGGGTTCTCTGGTCAGCAGTTACGGACTGTACGCGCCCTGGTTGGATTACAAAGACGGATAGTAACACTTATCAATATCAGGAAGCCACAGACGAGTCAAGGGTCAACATAATCCAACAGTTATGCCATGCCGAGGATTTAGATTAGGTACTAAATAAATGAGAGTCCGATTGCTAATCACCACACAAGAAAACCCCGGCAAGTATAAATACTCATCGGGGTTAACTATGACTTACTACACGCTTTAAAAACCGCCTGTTAGACTCTGGATGATAAAGAGGTCATCAGTTGTCAGGCTGTCGATATGGGGGGTTTCAATGGCATTTTTAGACTGTTCAACCAGTTTCCTAATCAGCATTACTTCAGTTTGCCAGGTATCAAGGAATGGGGCGGCTGCCAGCTTGGTTTCATCCTCAAATAAGTCTTGCAATAGGTAATCTAGCCAAACAATATTGTTATCAAAAGGGTCAAAGTCAGCCATTAAAGTAACTAGGGCTTCATGAAGTTCTCGACTGTTTTTATAGGACTGACCACGCCATATTAAACCGCCATTACCAAAGCGATGAGTAGTTGATTCAACCCCTGTTTGAGGATGGGAAATCAACTGAACAACCAGCGCGAGGTACTTAGCAACCAAGGCATCATCCCCGTACTCAAGTCGGTAGTTAGTCAGATAGATACTGACCTGTTCAGATGTTAGAGTTCCGAACTTGATAGCAGTATCGATAAACTGCCCTAAGAACTTCATAGTTGCTTTTCTTGACTCAGCCTTGACGCGCTTCTCATCGGCTGCCTTTTGTCGCTCGGCTTCCTGTTCAGCCTGTAGCTTCTTAACAGTTGCTAAATGTTCATCAATATATTGTTGCCAGTTGCCAGACATTTGTTTTTACCTACTTGATTTATTTGTCCATCTACTAAAGAGAATGTCAAATACAAAAATCATCTGAAACGCCTAAAACTCATAAAAGATGTATTTGACTAAATCAGGTAAATAGGATAACTAAAATGAAAACTAAAGCATTATCATTTCGGATTGAGGAAAGTACTTATAACTGGCTGGCAAGCTTGGCTGAGAAATCTAAACTACCAATCTCAGAAGTAGTCAGAGAAATACTTAAGGTCAGTCAGATGACTCAGGGGACTAGACGCGCCTATGGTGAATGTTTAGAGTATTTGGCATCAGTAGAAGCTGATGATTTCTTAGTCGGTCTAGACGCGCTTGTAGAGGCTATTAAGGAGGTCAAGACCAATGGCTAGAAAGACTACTTGCCCTATCTGTGCGCTGAATGCTGAGGCTAGGCAAAGCTTTGCGGCTAAGGTCAGCATGGGGCTACCAGCAACCGCATTAGTTGATTACCTGATAACGCTGGGGGTTTATGTAACACCACAGCAGATTTACAGCCATAAAAAGCACAGTAAACCCCAGAAGCCCCAGGCAACCTACCAGGATACCTCGGTAGCCCCCAGGCTGACCACCAATGTATCAGCAGATGGCTTAACCACCGATGACAGACAAGAGAGGCTGCTAGCGATCGCTCTAGAGGCTGTGGATTCACTAGCCGCCCAGTTTAATGCTGATAACAATCTCAGGGTAGCCAGGATGCTTAAGGAAATGGGGGAATGGGCCAGCCAGTTAGTAAAAGACAGGATGGCCAGGGAGACTATACCAGACCCAAATATTAGTATCCAGATTCAGCTTGCCAGTCTAGAGGAAAAACTAGGGCTACCAGAAAGTAACAACACCGAGTCAAGCTACTAGAGGTATAAGTTTTATTTATCGAAAGTTTTCGATCCTTAGTGAAATATTTCGACCTATGTCAACCTACCCAGTCAAAAACCCTATGGTTTATATCACCATAGGGTTTAACCGTATATGTTCAGAAGTATTTAATCCGGGTCAACAGCTTGCCATAAGATAGTACGAGCGTTGCCGTCTGACTCTACATAATCTACTTCGTAGGTATTACCGTCTTTCAAGGTAACTTCAAAGACCTCTGCGTCCATATAATCATCGTCATCTAACGGACGCACTTCTACGATATCTTCTAAAGACTGTATTTCTACTTGGGAGCCGTCAGTTAGTGTAAACGTTACGTCTAATGTTTTCATATAATATTAACCTTGACTCCCTTGCTGCTTACTATATTGTAACCTGTATTGATTAGCCTTGTCTACCTTGTCTAACCCTTCCCTGAATAGCTTTTGGGCTTCCTGATGGGTTACTTCTCCCTTAGCTACCCTACGGTTTAGTTCACCCAAAATCACGTAGGATTCCCTACGGTATATTTCAATCCACGATCCCGGTCGAAAGGTATCAGAATGCCAACGTCTACCGGAATCACCAAACTCAGGTAATCTATAGCTCCTTAACTTGAACTCGCTAGCGTCTACGTCAATACCCTTAGGGTGATTAGTTAGGTACATCTTTTTATTACTTATGTCGTGTAGCCCCCCAGGTAGCACGACAAATGATCTCTGATCCTTATCCGCAGGGTTTAATACCCAATCCTCAACCGTTCTACCTGATTTAGTCTTTTTTGTTTCCCTACTCAGGATAGCCTGTGTCCGTGCCTTAGCCTCATCTAGGGTTATTTTACCCGACTCATAATCTTTAACAACGGTATCTAAAGGTACTTTAGCCCACTGATGGACGTGGTGTTGCTGCATCTTGCCATAACCTTTAGGAGTTAGGGTCTTGTCTACCCTGCCATGATACGTAGGGAGCCAGTCGGGTACAGAGCTATCTTTAGTCTCTACTTTGGTCATATACTTTGCTAACCCGTCAGCTAGTTGCACTGGGGTCATAGAAGCCAGTCGGGGCGATAACGATGGAACACCATAAATCCTATCCCCAAGATACTCATGCATATTGGTGTTCCGGTTGAGAACTACCTGTTTACCATCTACTTCCACTGAGTACTCAAAATCCTTAACTTTCCGGGTCTTAAACCCACCTTGAGCTTTGGCTAGCTCTGGCTTACCACCCCAGATGGTTAATCTGTCTCCTTTGGTGCTCAAGTGGTCAGGATTAGCCGCTAAATACTTCCCAGTAGCCGGGGTGGCCTGCGATCGCTCATTTAGAGGCTTCCCTACCTCCTTAGCTTCCTTCTTAGCCTTAAGTACCTCTTGTAACCGTCTACGCTGATCCTGGTTTAGCCCTTGATAAAGTTCTAACCGAGCCTGATAGACGTTGGCTGCATTCTTGGCAGCCTTAAGAGCCATAGCCTGCTTAATCACCTCAGCACGGGTCAAAGGTTTAGCATTCTGCGATCGCTCAAAACTTAAGCCTTTTTCCTTGGCTCCTTGTTTACCTCTAGTGGTACTTGAGCGCCTACCTGTAGCTGCCTTGGGTGCATCAGGAGTTTCAGCAAAACGTCCTTTATTACCCCTTGGATGTTTATGAGGATTCCAGGTATGGATTTTACCCCCACGGATTACCTTAGCCATCTAACATATCCCTCCATTTGAAGGGATTTAGTCAACTCTGAGTTGACTGTTTAGTTAGTAAAGTAGGGGGTTACTTATGGCTAAACTAAAACAGGCAGGTATCAGGTTTGACCTGGAAACGTATAAATGGTTAGAGGATGAGGCTGAGAAGACAGGCACACCGATTAGTGCCCTGGTTAGGGCGGGTGTAGTCCTTCTGATGGCTGAGAAAGCGCTAATGACTCAAATGAGGTCACAGATAGAAAGCCAAGGTGTTACTTACCCATCCATGAAGCGACCAAAGCAGCTAGTAAATAAATAGCGGGTAAGTGAGTAGCACATATGTCACACTGGAACTCCCCAGATTATTTATGAGATTTTATCATAACACACACTTTGGTATACCTCTTGTCATAGTAAGAGTTTTAATAGTATACTTGACTTAGAAGTATACCGGATAGCCATGACACCAGTTAACTTTGTGGTTAGGGAGTTTCCCCAAGGGGTTTTTCTATTCTGGACTAATGAGGCAGGCAATAGGCAGTTCATTCAGATAACACACACAAACAGTATACCCGTATAGCTAGCAGGGATTATAGAGGTTTACTACACCATAAAGGTATACCAATGTCACAGAAAGTTTTATCAGTTAAGGTTGATCCTGAAGATTGGGAGTGGTTCAAAGAAGTGTCCAGGGCGTACAGGACTCAGGCAGAGGCATTTAAGGCACTAAAACAGGTATACCAGACTACGGTAGAAAAATCGGTAAAAGTCTTTACAGGCAATGAGGTATACCAAAGTGTGTGTGTGTTTAGGTTAGGGGACAAGCTACCGCCTCAGTGGGAACTCAAATCAGCCATAGAGGAAACCATCAAAAATAGGAAGTGGTATGTATTCCCTGACGATCGGGTAGTTGCTATTATCCAGAAGTCCGCTAACGGATCTAAGAAGTGGCTAGAGGTGGCCGCTGAGTATCCTGATGAAATCTGGCATGAGGCTAAAACGGATAACAAGTTTAAATATCAGCCTGTTACTACCCTTAATGGAGCTTTAGGCGAGTACCAGGATAGGTTAGCTAAAATGCAGCAGCCAGCGATCGCCCTGGCACTGGCTAATGGCTGGCAAACAACCAAATGGCACTGGGATTTATCTGATTTGGTTAGAGAGGCTGAGGATTATTTACAAGTGGTAAACCAATCAGAACCTATTCAGACACAAGAGGTATACCAAAGTGTGTGTGATACTTCAGAGTCCCTATTAGGTTCTCAGATTACGCAGGAACCCTTGAGACTTTCCAAAGACGCTTTAGTGGAAAGATTAGCTCCCAAACACGTCTCTTTATCCACTGCTAATACTGATGAGGGGAGAGCCAACATACGTAGAGAGTTACCAACCACTTTACATGGCATCAAGGCTGCTAAGATACCTAAGTGGACTGCTGAGAGAGATCCTGAAGGGTTAACCTGGGAGCCTACTGACGATACTAGGGAACATTGGGTTATTAGTATGACAGTGACTAATAAATCACAAGGTTAGAATATGCGGCATCAATCATAATGATACCCCCCTGACCATCCAAACACAATATGAAACTCTAGAGGCTAGCCTGATTCAGTTCAGGGCTAGTCTTTCTGATTTAGACCCTGACTACCAAAAAGTTACTTCGGCGCTTAAGGAACTCAAGCGATCGCAGGTTGCCTATAACTTAACCAAGTACGGGGGATGAGAACACTGAGTTTAAGATTTGCGATAGTTATAGCTAACAGCCCTTAGACTGTCCTATGCTTAAGGCAGTTTTAAGGCAGATTAAGTCAGTTTAGGACTGCTAAGTATCTCTGGAAAAAGCCCGTGACGAGGATTGAACTCGTGACCTCACCCTTACCAAGGGTGTGCTCTACCACTGAGCCACACGGGCAAAATGTAACTTTGGTTTTTAAGTTGTAAGTTACAATGCTGGGAGCTTTGCTCTTAACCCAGTCATTATAACTTATAACTTCGTAAGTGGTGGGCCGGGCTGGATTTGAACCAGCGTAGGCGCTAGCCAACGGATTTACAGTCCGTCTCCATTAACCACTCGGACACCGACCCGATTTGTCTCACGATTTAAAATCTTAGCATCATGTTTGACAAATTGCAAGTAATTAGAAAAAATAACTTGCGGGTAGAGATCGCAACAAAACTGCGTCTCTACCATTTGTATAAAAAAAATACTGGTTACACGCTCATCTCCAGCATTCGTTGCATTGGTCGCAGTGCAGCAAGGCGAATATCCTCTGACATGGTAATTTCGGGAGTACGATTTTTCATTGCCCAGTAGAGCTTTTCTAAGGTGTTTAACCGCATAAACGGACATTCGTTACAAGCGCAATTATTCATCGGCGGTGCAGGAATAAAATGCTTGTCAGGAGCTAATTTTTGCATTTGGTGAATGATTCCCGGCTCTGTCGCCACGATAAATTCTTTGGTGGGGCTGTTTTGACAATACTTGAGTAAAGCGGCTGTGGAGCCAATAAAGCTGGCGTGGCGCAATACACTACTTTCACATTCTGGGTGTGCGATCGCCTCTGCTTCGGGATGGGCAATTTTTAACTGAACAATTTTCTTTTCCGAGAAGGTTTCATGGACAACACAGCTACCTTGCCATAGCACCAAATCTCGTCTGGTCTGTTCCATGACATACCGCCCCAAATTCCGATCTGGGGCAAAAATAATCGGCTGTTCCTTCGGTATCTGCTGCACAATTTTCACAGCGTTGGAGCTAGTACAAATAATATCGCTCATCGCCTTGATATCAGCAGAGCAGTTGATGTAAGACACCACCAGATGATTTGGATGCGCTGCTTTAAAAGCTGCGAATTCGTCTGCTGGACAACTGTCGGCTAAAGAACAACCAGCATCCAAATCTGGTAAAAGTACTAATTTATCGGGATTAAGGATCTTTGCTGTTTCTGCCATGAAGTGAACACCAGCAAAAACAATTACATCCGCATTAGTTTTTTCGGCGGCTCTTGCCAGTTGTAATGAATCCCCAATAAAGTCTGCAATATCCTGAATATCTGGCTCTTGATAATAATGCGCCAGAATAACAGCGTTGAGTTCTTTTTTGAGACTCTGAATCGCGGCAAACAAATCTAGTGGTACACCCAGTTGGGTGTTTTCTCGTTGAGCTAGTGCAGTAGTAAACACAGTTTAGGGGTGCTTTATGTTGCAAATGTATGTCCTGTGGATTCAATTATAGTAGTTTTTACCAAAAATAGTGGACGGTTGATATTTTGGGGTTGTGTCCAAATCGGGCTGAGTTTCATATCCTGGAGATAGACGGCAAGGAAAGTGGCATGACCAGTCAGAAAACTCAATCGATAAACCTCAAAATTGCTGTAGTTGGAGATATTCACGACCAATGGGAAGTGGAAGATGGCGTTGCACTCAAGCATTTGGGTGTTGACTTAGTGCTGTTTGTCGGGGATTTTGGCAATGAATCCGTGGAAGTGGTCAGAGCGATCGCTTCTCTTGATATTCCCAAAGCAGCCGTGATGGGCAACCACGATGCCTGGTTCACCGCCACCGAATGGGGACGTAAAAAGGCTCCTTATGACCGCTCTAAGGAAGACTGGGTACAGGAACAACTCGATTTATTAGGTTCGTCCCATGTCGGTTACGGTAAGCTGGATTTTCCCGCTTGGAATTTAACTGTAGTGGGGGGTCGTCCCTTTACTTGGGGTGGCCCAGAGTGGAAATTCGCGGAAATCTGTAAAGAACGTTACGGTGTGACGAGTTTGGAAGAATCCGCCGATCGCATCTTCAAAGCTGTTAAAAGTGCCGCTTACGAGACAATTATATTTTTGGGTCACAATGGGCCTAGTGGGTTAGGCGATCGCCCCGAAGACCCCTGCGGCAAAGACTGGCACCCAATTGGCGGCGATTTTGGCGATCCAGATTTGGGCGAGGCGATTTCTCAAGCCTTGACTGCTGGTAAAACCATTCCTCTGGTGACATTTGGTCACATGCACCGAGATTTACGCCATACCAAGAAGGTGCAGCGCAAGCCCATCTTTAGAAGTCCAGAGGGGACAATTTACTTAAATGCGGCTAGTGTCCCCAGGATTGTGGAAAATGACGGCGAGAAGTTGCGTAATTTTTCCATTGTCACCCTAGAGGCGGGTGTGGTTTCGCAAGTTTCCTTAGTTTGGGTGGGGAATGACTTTCAGGTGGCTAAAGGGGAAATTTTGTACGAGCGATCGCGTATTGTGTCGTAGACATTCGCATCCAGTAGTGCAATCTGCGTAGATAATAGGGTATAGTATGATCTGTCAAGTTTAGTGCTAACCAACAAAAGCGCCTAAATAGCGTTTGAAACTAGGATAAGCACAAGTTTGACAGATTTACTGGAGAGGTGGCAGAGTGGTCGATTGCGTCCGACTTGAAATCGGATGAGGCTAAAACCTCCGGGAGTTCGAATCTCCCCCTCTCCGTTTTTAGATAAAGTAAAAATTTAAAGAATTAGAGGTTGATCTGAATTAATCATAAAGTCATCAAACTCTTGAAAGTTTTCAAATTGTAGTTTTTTGCCAAAAAGTTCGGCAAAGTTTGCAAGAGCTAGAGTTGTTAACTCTGGCTTATTAGAGGTTAATCCCGCATCTATTGCAGCAAAGCAAGCATCAAATTCTACACAACGAGCCTGAAAGTTTGCTTCAAAAAGATGCTCAAATTCTGCTTGTTGTTCTGCCATAACTTTACAAGCTGCTTCGCAGATAGCCTCTACTTGTTCAGCTTCTTCCTCTGCCAGATGAGCCTGTTTGAAAATAGTGGCAGCAGATTGATAGATACTCGCAGCAATAAGATACCCTGCTATACTTCCTACTATTGCACCAACAGGGCCAAAAATAGCTCCTGCTGCTGTGCCTGCATACAGACTATATGTAGTGCAGGTTCCAGTCTGACCAACTCTTTCTATTAACTCCTGAGTTGTAATTTCTCCTTTTGCAAAACTGTAGACTGAAGCACCAACATCAATAACACCAGCAGCAACCGTAACTGCAACATTAGATTTGGCTAATGCTTTAACACCTAGCTTAGTAGCTCCATACCTTATTAGCGTACCTCCTATACCTGTAGTACCACTACGCACACCAGATTTACCTGCATCTTTAACAGTGGAAACAATTGCGTCTTCAACAGTATTTTCCCCTTTAAAAACAGTTATGCTGTTTTTCACTGCTGAAATTACTCCACCAACTATGAATCCTGCAACTGCTGCATTAGCTCCTGTAACGGCTGCTTCCTTAGCAACATACTTTGCTTCGGTGATAGCTGCGTAGATATCAGGATTTTCAGCAGCCCAAAGATTTTCCTTATAAGATGTACCATCGGATTGGATTTTCCCAGCTTTAAGTCTATCCGTAGTATTTTTAGCTGTATCTGCATATTCCTCTGCTTTGAAAGTTCCTAATTGTGAACGTTTTTCAGCTAGTTGCTTTACTTTTTCAGCATTACCATCAGGTACTAGTTTCTGCATTCCCTGATACTTTTGATTGCTGACAGCATGAGTTAGGTGACTAGCTTTGTCCATAGACTTAGCTTGAACTTCCTCAATAACGAGATTACCCTTCTTAATCAAAATATCAGCAACAGCGTGAGGTTTACCCTCAGCAGCTGTTACAACTGCCTTGAGTGGGGAATTGTTTAAAGCAGCATCTGCATTGAATTTAGCAGCTTCTATATATTCAAATAGATTACCTTGTGAAATCTTAGGGTCAACTGCTCCCAGTTTTTCAGCAGCAATTCTGAACAAATCCATCCCCTGCTGTATGGCATCGGTTGCTGCTGCATTTTGTTGAGCTTCTACAGCACCGTGAACACCAGATACAAAAGATGTTGCAGAATAAAGTACTTCTTGACGTTGGACTTTTTTATTCATTTTTGACATCCATAAATTCCAGCTTTTACTAAAAAACGCTAGGCCGAAAAAAGAAAACTCCCAACTAGAAAGCTTTAGGTAAGTTAGGAGTAATAGACACTACAAATTCTGACTTTTGAGCAATTATTGACAAATTAGGATTCATCTAAAAATGACTGTCCTTGCTTTAAAGCTTTAGTGGAGCTTTCATCCAAAGCACCATCTTTGGTGAGTAGTGGAGTTTCTAATAAAAGCTTTAGGACTTGAGCAAACTGAACTAGCAGATGAACTTGACGTTTTTGCAACTGGTTATATTTAGCGTAGTTCGTACCTGAGTCAATAATTATACTTTCCAGACCATTTAGTTCGGCTGTCATAGCTGTTGAAAGTCGCATGATGACTTCATCAAATTTTTTGGCTACTTTGTTGATGGCATCTAAAACACTAATAGCTTTTTCCATTTCTTTTGCCACCTTATCTGCTTCTGCCTTATAGCTGCGAGCCTTCGCTAAATTTTCAGTTGCCTTTGCTGCCATTAACATACCACCAACAGCAAAGATTGGCCCAGCTACAATTCCACCGAGGACAAACATACCTCCTGCCATGCCCCATCCACCGGCAACAAGTGAACCTCCGCCAAACCATGCCAGAGTAGCATTAGTGGCGGCAGCACCTGCAAGCGTACTAATCGCAGTCCCTGTTGAGGCTGAGGCAAACATTACAGCCCCTCCATAACTGGCAATTCCTGCCAATGCTCCTGCTCCGATTGCACTAGCTCCTCCTAGTACCACTTCATGAGCTTTTAATGCGATATCTTTCATTTGAGCTAATTCATCTCTAGTAAAATTAGCTGCATTAAACTCACTTGTATTTGCTTGTCCTGTTAGCTCAACGTTTTTTAGTTGCTCATAAAGCTTGACAAAACGACCTAGCTGCTCATCCCATACTTCCAGCTTGAGTTGCCCCAAATGCTCTAGAGTCTCAGTTGTTACTTGTCGTGAAGAGTTTAATTTCAGTTCTGCACGCTTATAAACTTCCTGTGCCTCACGCTGTAGGTTCTTGGCTTTTGAGTGAGCCGAGGCAGCATCTACTCCTTTTTTAGCTCCAAATAAGCCTGCTCCTAAAGCGGCAGCACCGAGAATCAAAGGTAAAACCATATTTACTTTATTAATGAAATACTTGTACTTATAATTCCCAGTTTTAAGACGATAATCTTTATACTCATTTAGTCTGTATATACTACATTCATAAGTAGCGATCGCTCCCTAACCTCTCCCCCTACTGCCATCGTGCTACCATTACCAATAAATTCTTTTGAGAGGTCAATCAATGGCTACCATTCATGCGCTCAATATACCTGATGAGTTATACGAACAACTACAACACTTAGCTAAAGCTGAAAATAACTCAATTGATGCTCAAGTTATTACAATATTGCAGAACGCTTTGCAGGCAAAAACACAGCCAACGGAAGAGGAAAGGCGAAAAAATGTCCCAAAACTCCTAGAGGAAATTAGTCGCCGTCGCCGCTTGAATCCAGCAGACTTTGGATTACCTGATAGTACTGAACTAATTCGAGAAGACCGCAATAGATGAGCAGTCCTCTTAGATGCGTGGTAGATACCAGTGTGTGCATCAAGTATTTTATTGCTGACCCACTAACTGCCAAAGTTAATCAACTCTTCGGTCATCTCGCCAATCCACAGACAGAAATTTTTGTTCCAGACCTTTTTTACATTGAGTGTGCTAACACGTTCTGGAAGTATGTCCGTGCAAGAATGTACACTGCTGCTGAGGTTCAGACAGATTTAGCTACTCTGAAAGCTTTTCCGTTGCGTGTTGTTTCAACAGCCGATTTGATGGCAGATGCAGTTACTATAAGCTTGAGTTATGGAACTTCTGCCTACGATGCCTCTTATGTTGCGCTTTCACAGCAGGTAGGTGCTACTTTGCTGACTCTCGACGGTAAGCTGGTGAAAGCCCTAGCCGCTTCGTCTTACAATGTTTGCTCGTTTAATGACTTTGAGGTTCCGCCGTTGGAGTCAATGTAAAAGCGATCGCTTTTCCTCACCCCAAAGCATTAGATAAGACTAAACATCTTGATACAAACTCAGAATTGGGAGAATAGAATTTTTCTCACCGATTTACTTAGTTGCAATAAAATTAGTTTGTAGAGTAGGCAATAATCCTGCTGTTTTTTTAATATTCAATTGTCAAAAATGCCTTTTACTTATAACCGCACGGTTCGTTTTCAAGATACTGATGCTGCTGGGGTAGTTTATTTTGCTAATGTTTTGGGTATTTGCCATGAAGCTTATGAAGAATCTTTAGAAGCATCAAGTATTAATCTCAAAGATTTTTTTACTAATCCTTCTGTAGCTTTTCCCATTGTTCATGCTAGTGTCGATTTTTTGCGCCCTATGTTTGGTGGGGACAAGTTACTGATTAGTTTAATTCCCCAAAAGATAGGTGTTGATAAGTTTGAAATTACTTATGAAGTAACAGTGGGTGAAGTGATAGTTGCTAAGGCTATTACTCGCCATGTTTGTATTGATGCCAGTAATCGAAGTAAACAGGAATTACCTGATGAGATAGTTCAGTGGTTGGAGACGAACCGCAGAGACGCAGAGGGCGCAGAGAGAAGAAGGTCGAGAGAGATTATGTGATGGGATTTTGGAGGAATTCTGTGGCTATTTGTTGTAATTGTTGGCGGTTAATTTTACCTTGCGAGTTACGGGGTAAGTTTTGCTGAGGAATCCAATATTTTGGGATTTTAAATTTGCTGAGTTTGTTTTTGAGTAGGGTTTGAATTTTTAAGGCAGAGGTATCTGATTTTTTGGGAATGTAAATTGCTGTTAAGGCTTGTCCCCACTGTTTATCTGGGATGCCGATGACACAAATATCAGCAACCATTTGAGTTGATTGTATAGCTGATTCAATTTCTGCTGGATAAATATTTTCGCCACCTGTAATAATTTTGTCGCTGTTACGTCCGACTATATTTAAATGTCCTTGTTCGTCTAAAAAACCTAAATCATCTACTTGGAAATCAGTTTGATTTTCTCTGGTTATCGGATAGTAACCACGGGCTAAAGATTTAGCATAAATTGTGATATTTCCGATTTGATTGTAATTTAAAATTTTGCCTTGCTGATTGCGAATAGTTACTTTTGCATGGGGAAGAATTTGACCACTGCTTATTTTACCGCCTAGAAAATCATCTGGTTTGAGGGTAGCAATTTGAGAGGCGGTTTCTGTCATGCCATAGGTAGGTGCTAACCGGATGCGATGAAATCTGGCTTTTTCTAGTAGTTCGTTCCATGCTGGCGCACCTCCCAAAAGTACAGTATTAAATTGGGATAACCATTCAGTTAATTCTGGATTTTCTAGAATACGTTGTAACTGTGTTGGTACTAAAGATATGAAAAATTCTGATTGTTTAATATTGAACATTTCTCCTGTTTCTACTGCTTTGAAGGGTAGAATAGCTAGTTTACCTCCAGTAGTGAAGGAGCGCATAAATTGCATTAAACCGCTCACGTGATACAGGGGTAACATGCAAAAAGAATTGACTTGCTTTAGTTGAAAGTATTCTGTAAATCCTTGTATAGATGCTATGAGAGTTTCCCAAGTATGGATGGCAAATTTAATTTGCCCCGATGAACCACCTGTGGGAATCATAATCAGTGCTGAGTGCTGAGTGCTGAGTGCTGAGTGAGAGACGCAATTAATCGTGTCTGTATTTGGGATTAGAGGAGTGGGAGAGTGGAGTAGTTCTCCCCAAATGATGTCTGGCTGTACTAAATCAAAGACTTGTTGCCATTCTTGTGTTCCCCAGTCGGGGTTACAAAGGAAAACTGGACAATTAGCTGCACAAGCAGCAATAAAGCTTGCTAAAAATCGTAATGGTTCGCGTTCAGCTAATATTATTTTTGGTGGTGTTCCACATTCTGAAATATGTGTTAATTCTAAATATAATTCTTGAGCTATTTGATTAAATTGATGGCTATCATAACCGATTAGCCAATCATTTTGAGCTAGCTTATTAAGACAGTTTAAAGGTCGTTCCATAAACTTTGAAGCCAGGTTTCTTCTTGTTCAAAAAAATGGTCGATGCCAAAACCAATCGCTCTGTTGTTTTGGGATAATTCCGCCGCTAGTTGGAGTGCTGCAAGTCTACCGATCGCAGTTTCAAATACTGATGAAAATACAGTATCAATTTGATATTGGTGGCAAAATTTTCTTAGACGAGATGGCGATCCAACGATCCCAGGCTTGATGACAAAAATTCCTCGCCAACCTTGCTGATGACAGGTGGCGAGTTGTCCAAGTGTGGCAACAGATTCATCTATTGCGATCGCAGTTTCATAACTCGTACTCAATTCCAACATCCCCTGAAATTGCTCAACAGGTAGGGGTTGTTCGATAAATTCAATTTCTAGGGGTAGTTCTGAATTTGCCTTGAAATTGTCGCAAGTCCACAGCCATAATTTAGCTTCCTCATAGCTGAGTCCACCGTTGGCATCTAATCGCAGTTTGGTAAAGGCTGGTAAGGTTTGTATCAGTGACTCAAAAATTTCTAGTTCATCAGCGATCGCATCCACACCAATTTTCCACTTAAATGTGCGATATCCTTGCTGCCATAGAGTTTCCAATTGATTTAAAGCCGCTTTCCCAGATGGTAATAAGCCACTAAAAGATTGCGTATTGGGTATGGAAAAGAATTCACTTCCCCACTCGCAGGCTGACTCAAAGCCAAATTGACAAGCAGGTAACTCATCTCGGATGGAGAAAATTATCTCGTCTGTGATTCTTTCTGGGAGTTGGCGACAAAAATCTAAGGCTTGTTCTAGGGTTTCGGAACCAAACCAACTAATAGGGGCGATTTCTCCCCACCCGACTTTACCTGATTCATCAGTAAGGCGAAGAATAATACCTTCACGAATATCCCACTTACCATGATTAGTGGTAAGCGATCGCAAAAATCTTCGCTGATATGGACGAAATTTAAATTGATAACGCATCAATTAGTAATTGCTAAAGTATAAATCCCAGTCCAAGCAGCAAGCAAGCCCAGAAATGCACGGCTACGGCAATGAATTTACAGTTACTAACTTTGTCCGGCTGATTGTGATTTTCTTGGACATGGCGGCATAATTTGAAGGCAAAGGGTAAACTTACCCAACTTAGTAATGTCCAAACTGGAAAAATCCCCAATAGCACAAATAGCAAGGTGAGAGGATAAATGCTAGCAGTGAACCAAACTAGGAGTTTGGCCCCTTTTGCTGTTCCTAGACGGACGATAGGCGATCGCTTGCCTGCGGCTATGTCATCCTTAACTTGGTGAAAGTGCGAGCAAAACAAAATTAAGGTTGTGGCAATCCCGACAATCACTGAGGCTGCTAAACTTGTCATTGACCAAGTTTGCGTTTGGCTGTAATATGCTGCCTCCACTGCTAAGGGGCCAAAGGCAAAAAAGCAAATAATCTCGCCTAAACCCTGATATCCTAAGCGAAAGGGAGGCCCTTGGTACGTATAGCCTAAACCACAGCATAGTAAAATAATGCCGATAACAGTTAGGTCATGTTGCCAAAAGGCGATCGCTAGTATGCCCAGCAATCCCAAACCTAAACACAAATTTCCTATCCAAAATATTAATGGCTTATTGCCTGTTAAGTTCACCAGAGAATGGTGCTTATTTTGATCAATACCTGTTTCGGAATCAAACACATCATTACTGATATTTTCCCAGGCAAGAATTAAGATTGCCGCAGCTACAAAAGTAGAAAATACTACAGTATTGAAAGTTTTAGTTTCGGCAAATGCTACTGCTGTTCCCACCCAAATGGGCATAATGGCAACGCTATACATTGGCGGTTTAATCGCTGCCATCCATAACTTAGTGTTGGGATATAAAATTTGCTTGGTAGTCATCAGTTGTGATTAATTAAATTACCGGAATATTACTCACACTTGAGATTTTATGGTTTAAAGAGACGCTAGATATGGGTGATATACAAACAACTGTCACTTTTACTATGGCTTGTTAACCTGGTGTTGTTAATACTCACCCTCACGTTGCAGTCTCAGGCTGAAACTGTCTTATCATAGTCTGAGAACACCACAAATAAGGCAAACCCTACGCTGGTGAAATAGCAACTTAATATGTTACCTGTAAAAATACGACCACGATTAATTACACTTTAGGAAGTTAACTTAAAAAAAATTTACTATCGTTAAATCCATGACAGTTTTACCATGTCGTAGCAACTTCTTTGTAAAGCACAAAGATTTATATCAATTTCTGGTAGCAGTGCAAGAAAAGTGCGTCAAAAATAATTGCAGACAAATTGTCAGTGTTTCCCAAGAAATTGATTTAGTTGACCCTTTACTTGTATTAGATAAACTTACACAAGCAAATGAAATAAATTTTTACTTTGAGGACAGAGGTAAAGGAGAAGCGATCGCAGCAATTGATGCTGTAGCAAAATTACAGATTGATGGCTCAGACCGTTTTAATCAAGCAGAATATTTTATCAAATCTTGTCTAAAAAATATAATTAATTTTGGTAACGCAAACCAACCTTTTTCTGGGCCTCACTTTTTTTGTTATTTCAGCTTTTTTGATAAAAATGCCCAAGTAGATTATCCATTTCCATCTGCTACCATTTTTCTTCCACGTTGGCAAGTAGCTGTCAAAAATCAGCGTTGCATATTAGTAACAAATATAATTATCAATCCAAATGTAAATATTGAAAGATTGTTGGAGAAAATTCAAAATAAAATTGAATTTATCCAAACTTTAGAAAATTACTCTACTAATATTGATTATTTTTCTAGAAACTTATATAAAAAATCTCTCACAAATGCTGCCCAATTTAAACGTTCAGTAGTATCTGCTTTAGAAAAAATTCAGTCTAGTCATTTAAGCAAAATTGTATTAGCAGATATATTAGATGTAAAATCAAGCAACAACTTTAGCTTAGTTAAATCATTAAATAATCTTAGACAAAACCATCCTAATTGTTATATTTTTTCTACAAGTAATGGCAAAGGACAAAATTTTATTGGTGCAAGTCCAGAAAGATTAATTAGTATTAATAATCAACAGTTAATCACTGATGCTTTAGCTGGTTCTGCACCACGAGGTAAAACCCCTGCTGAAGATGCAGCTAATGCTAATCGCTTACTAAATAGTGAAAAAGAAAAGCATGAACATTCCCTAGTGCTTAATTTCATTACACAACGACTATGCCAACTAGGCTTATTACCGCAAATATTAGCACCCCGATTGCGACAATTATCGAATATCCAGCATTTATGGACACCAATCAGTGCTATGGTTCCCGCTGACATACACCCATTGAAGATTGTCGGACAATTGCATCCTACGCCAGCCGTTGCAGGTGCAGCACAAGATGTAGCTTGTGCCGAAATTCGTCGTTATGAAAGCTTCGAGAGAGGTTTATATGCTGCACCTCTGGGTTGGATAGATTCTCAGGGTAACTGTGAGTTTATTGTGGGAATTCGTTCAGCATTGATTGATGGCGATCGCGCCAGATTGTATGCTGGTGCTGGTATTGTGGCTGGCTCCGATCCTGACAAGGAGTTTGCAGAGGTGCAGCTTAAGCTTCAGGCATTACTGAAAGCATTAGTTTAAAGTTAATTACTAATCTTGTATGCCAGCTAAAGATATTTACCACAATTCTGTTAGAAACGCTCTTGAAAAAGAGAGTTGGCATATTACCAACGATCCATTTATCTTAAGATGGGGTGCAAGAGATTTATATATTGATTTAGGTGCCCAAAAGCTAATAGCAGCAGAGAAAAGCGGACAGAAAATAGCAGTAGAAGTTAAAAGCTTTATCGGTGCTTCTCCAGTAACCGATTTAGAAAAGGCTCTGGGACAATATATTTTATACTACGATATTCTCAGTCGCTTATAACCAGACCGCCGCTTGTATCTTGCTATTCGTCAACAAACATACTTAGAATTATTTCAAGAACCAATTGGTAAGATATTGATAGAAAATCAGCGTCTTTGTTTACTCGTCTTCGATTCAGAACTAGAGGTGATTCTAAAATGGATACCTTAGATAATTATCGCCAAATAATTGAAAAAATATTAACTGAATATGCCCAACTTCCTTACGCTCATGGAGAACTAGAAAGACAGCTAATTATTGATGAAAATGCAAACCATTACCTACTACTCACACTTGGCTGGGAAAACAAACAACGAGTACATGGGTGCCTTGTCCACGTTGATATTATCAACGATAAAATTTGGATTCAAAGAGATGGTACTGAAGATGGTATTGCTAACGAATTCGTCAGTGTCGGCATTCCTAGAGATCGTATCGTTCTAGCCTTTCAACCTACTGAAGTAAGAAAGTATACTGATTTTGCTGTTACATAAATTTTAAATCTAGCGATCGCGTGAGATTGTATGCTGGTGCTGGTATCGTGGCTGGCTCCGATCCTCACAAAGAGTTTGCAGAGGTGCAACTTAAACTTCAAGCTTTACTTAAAGCCTTAGTTTGACATTCAAAAAAGGGCGTTTTTAAACAGACTATTTGAGTTGATTTTAATTATCCAAAGAATTGTAGGCTTCATTCAGTTTGGCGGCTGACTCTTCTAATAAACGTTGTTCATGAGTATTTCTTGGTAACACCAGTTGGCGCTCAATACCTTGGGCGCTAATGATACATGGAAGTCCAAGAACAACTTCATTGCCAACTCCATAGTTAAAATCTGCTCTGGCCGATACTGGAAATATCTGCTTTTCATCTCGCAGGATGGTATCAACTAACTGACAAACTACTATTGATATGCCATAGCTAGTATTTCCTTTACGTTTAGAAATGTTATAACCTCGTTTACGGGTTAACTCTGCGTACTCTTGCTGAATTTGTTCCAGCGTTGCTCTTTGTGGTATAGGAAATTCAGCTAACAAAATTCCCCCAATAAATGCACTAGACCAAACGACAAATTCACTGTCTCCATGCTCTCCAATCACATAAACATGAACGTCTTGTTTACTAACGTTCAGTCGCTTACCAAGTTGATATCTTAGTCTAGCAGTATCAAGAACGGTTCCCGAACCCAAAATTAGGTTTTCTGCTCTAGTGGAACTGGCGATCGCAATCCGTGTTAGTACATCCACTGGATTGCTAACGATAAGTACGATTGAATTCGGTGCAACTCGATCCAATTCTTTCATCGTCGAACGCACAATCTCTGCATTATCGTTCAATATATCTAATCGGCTTTGTCCTTCTTTTTGCCGCACCCCAACAGTCACGACAATCACATCAGAATCAGCTAAATCTTCATACTGATTTGACGCTATAATTTCCATGTCTTTAAGTAAAGGAATGGTATCTTCAATATCCCATGCTTGCCCCTCAGCTTTTGATAAAGTTCGGTCAAAAAGGACGACTGTTACACATTTACCGAGTAGCACTAAAGCATTTGCTACATTTGCACCCACATTACCCGCACCAATAATACCGACCTTGGATATTTTGCTACTCATGCCAAATCTATTTTTTTGTAACTGGCCTGATAGGTTAATGTTAACTCTAGAACTAACCGTTTCGAGTCAAGATTCTTGAAGCGATCGCTTCGTCTCAAAGATTTGATATGTTGACGTAAGAGAGAATTGATAAGTGTTTTGTGTTCGACACCCTGGAATTGAAACCAAGCTATCATATCTGGATCAATCTGAATTAAGTTCTGTGCTTCAGTTGCTGGCAATCTCAACATTGCCTTCTCGAAAAACTCATCGTTTAATAATGGAATATTCAGAATAATCAACATCGTCATCTGACATCGATTTCAATGCTTCCCAATTAGCATGTGAGATATTGTTCAAATCGTTGGCGCTCATTATGTTTTAGTTTCAGTATCGTAGATGCTTTATGAAAATCGAAGTGGTAAAAGCTACTCAACAACAGAAGTCAGTGCTGTGTAATTTAATGGAACTATACCAGTATGACCTGAGTGAGATAGAAGCTAAAGATGTAGATAGCTGCGGCTTGTTTGGTTATCAATATCTTGATTACTATTGGACAGAACCTGAGCGACATCCATTTCTAGTTGAAGTTGACGAGAAACTGGCAGGGTTTATACTTATTAATCAGCACACCTATCTTTATCAAAATAACAATGCTATGTCTATTGCTGAGTTCTTTATCCTCAAGAAATATCGAAGTCAGGGTATTGGTGAACAGGTAGCTACTCAAATTTTTGACCAGTTTCCTGGCAATTGGGAGGTACGGCAGACTGCTTTTAACTTAGGTGCACAAGCCTTTTGGAGCAAGGTAATTAGTCAATACACTAATGGAGCTTTTAACGAGGTTTTATTAAATGATGATCGATGGCATGGCTCAATTAAAACTTTTGACAACTCAGATAAACTATTAACATAAAATATATACCGATTTATCTAGTCTATTTATAGTGAGACTCATTGATTCGATTACCGCATCATATTCTGTATATAAAATCCAAGTAAGCCACCCAATATTAAAATAAATGTATTACTAATCAACCCCAAAATATTAAAGCCGTTATAAACATTGAACTTAGCTGCTGATGAGACTAATTTTTGTAAATTGGGAAAAACAAATGCTAAAGATACAATTGCAGCAGGAGTAACACAAACTATAATTACATCCTGGAGAACTGTAACTTTGTTTAAATTAGCTCTGAGAATGACGCAAATAGCTGCAAATTAAATTTGTACGATAAAAGGAATAAAATAACCAACAATCGACCAAGGATTGATTAGTAATTCACTTAATGTTCCCCAAAAATTGATAAATATATTTATAAAAAAGGCTAAAAATGTTAAGTGAATATGCATCATTACATAGAAGATAATATAGGAATCCGGTTTGATTTTTGAAACGATCTACGTAGTCAGGGAATAGGGTACAGGAAAGAAGGCTTTCTAAGATGTACTGAGTTTTTTCAGAAATCAAATATGAGTCCTATAGTAAATTCGTAAAATATGCATAAACTTATGCAAAGTAGTAATCCGATTGAAAAATCTAAAAGCAATGGTTCAGTCATGAGTTTTTTTAAATGATGATTGATGCCATGTCTCAATTAAAAATTTTGATAACTTAAATAAACTATTAATATAAAAAATACACCGATTTATCCGGTGTATTTTTAGCGTTACTAAAGCCCATAATTTGGAGAATCTTTTACACTAAATCCTGATGAGTAAAAGCTTTAGCATTCGCCCCGGTGTAAGTAGCCACAATATGACCATCGCCAGTCATTTGATATTTATATGTAACTAATCCTTCTAAACCAACGGGGCCGCGGGGAGGCATTTGTTGCGTACTAATTCCTACTTCTGCACCGAAACCATAGCGGAAGCCATCAGCAAATCGGGTAGAACAATTGTGGAATATATTCGCTGAATTTACTAGTCCAAAGAAAGTTTCAACAGATGCTGGATCTTCAGAGATAATGGCATCGGTATGACGAGAACCATATTCGTTAATATGTGCGATCGCATCTTCTATAGAGTCTACAATCTTTATCGATAAAATAAAATCGCTGTATTCTGTTTCCCAGTCTATCTCTGTTGCAGGTACGATGTTAGGTAAAATTTTCAAGGTGTGTCGATCGCCTCTTAATTCTACATGGCGTTCTTCCAAAGCCTTAGCAACTTTTGGTAAAAATTCTGTAGCAATTGATTGGTGAACTAGCAAAGTTTCAATTGCATTACAAACAGCAGGATATTGTGCTTTAGCATCGACGGTAATCGGAACTGCTTTAGAAATATCGGCGGCTTTATCTATATAAAGATGACAAATTCCGTCGGCGTGACCTAGTACCGGAATCCGAGTATTTTCCTGTACAAATCTGACAAAGGAATTAGAACCTCTAGGAATAATTAAATCTACATATTTATCTAATTTCAAAAGTTCTAGAGTTTCTTCTCTAGTTGTGAGCAACTGTACCACATCTGGATTAACAGCAGTTTGCGATAATCCTTGTTTAATAGCTTTAACTATCGCTTCACAAGAACGTACTGCTTCCTTTCCACATTTAAGAATTACACCATTTCCAGATTTGATTGCTAAAGAAACAATTTGAATCGCTGCTTCTGGACGTGCTTCAAAAATAATTCCCAAAACACCTAAAGAACAGGTGATACGCTTCAGAACTAAGCCAGTGTCAAGTTCGCGGTGAATCTGCACTTTACCAATTGGATCGGCTAGCTTACCAACATCTCGTACTCCAGCGATCGCATCTCTTAATTTATGTTCATCCAACTGCAAGCGTTTATAAAGTGGTTGGGGAATTCCTTCGGCGCTAGCAGCTTTACAATCAGCAATATTTGCTTGTAAAATTTCATCTCTAGCTGATTCTAAAGCTTCTGCGATCGCCACAAGTGCCTGATTTTTTGCCTCAGTAGAGAGAATCGCTAGCTTACTTGCAGCTTGGCGGGTTTGTCCAGCGATCGCAGTTAGGGGAGAAGCAATATCAAAAATAGTCATAGTACAAATCTTTACTTTTTCCTCATCTTATCAATCTCAGGTTATGTTCATCATTCGTCTTCCTCCAATCGGGTGAACCATTTGGGTAATCAATAATTACTCTAATCGGGTGAAGTAAGGCTGGGTTGAAAACATGTATTCTCTAAATATCAACACGGACAAAGAGGTAGTAAGTTTACCGCAGCAAAAATATTATAAGTATTATTACAGGTTTTATTTGAAAGTCTTAAACATGATTTATGCGTTCCCCAGGCTAGAGAGACATAGTAATATATGTTTCTCTAGTCTTTTACTTAAGTAGATATTTTATACTGTTATTAATTAAATTTTTACGAAATTGCAGTGACATCGCTGGATCTATTGAGTATTGATAGATCAAATACCACTCCTTTAGTAGGGAGATCCTATGTCATTGCAATCTGCATTAAATGCCTTAAACCAAAAACGTTATCAAGAAGCGGCTGAATTACTCGAACAATTCTGCCGCGATTGCGCTGAACACAATTCCTCAGATTATCTTTCAGCACAGATGTGGCTGATGAAAGCTTATCAAGCCATAGGCGAAACCGAAAAAGCCAAGGCCTTGTGTCAAAAGTTAATCATGAGTGAAAATCCCCAGGTTCGCAGTTGGGCAGAACAAGCCAATCAATCCTTGGGCCAAACACCATCTAACGTTAGCCGAAAAGCTGGTCGCGCTGCTACGACTGGGATGAAATTAGCGATGGGGGGAGTGGGTGGTAGTTTGGCGTTAGCTTCTGGTGTCACCATGACCTTGCTGTTTGGCATGGTGTTGGCTTTAGGTTTGAGCTTAGTATTTATTTTGGGTAGCGATAATCCACTCCAAGGATTAGCGATCGCAATTGGTATTACCCTAGTTTTTAATATCGCCGCCTTTTTCATATCTCCATTCATCATGGACTTAACTCAAGGCTGGCTTTACCAAACTCGCTGGGTAGAGTTGGCAGAAGTTGAAACCCTCAGTCCAGAGACAGCTAAAGTTATTCGCCAAGTCTGCGAGCAGAAAAAGCTGAAAACGCCGCGTTTGGGAATTATTAATGACCAAAATCCCACAGCTTTTACTTATGGCTCATTGCCAAACAGCGCTCGTTTAGTCGTCAGTCAAGGACTTTTCACATACCTCGATGACGATGAAATTGCTACCGTCTACGCTCACGAATTGGGGCACATCGTCCACTGGGATTTTGCAGTGATGACAGTAGCTTCTACCTTAGTACAAATTTGTTACTTGATTTACAGTACAGCCAGAAGATTTGGGCGTGGTGGTGGCGATAGCAAAATTAAAGATGCGATGCAAACTGCTGCCTTAGTTGCTTACGTGTTTTATGTCGTCGGTACTTATCTAGTGCTGTACCTCTCTCGCACACGAGAATATTTTGCTGACCACTTTGCAGCCGAAAGTACGGGTAATCCCAATGGATTGTCCCGCGCTTTGGTGAAGATTGCTTATGGAATTTTAGAAGAAGGTTCGCGCACACAAGAACCCAGCCGTTTAATTGAAGGAACTCGCGCCTTGGGTATATATGACCATAAAGCCGCCGCTTCCACAGGAACCGCCTACCGCATTGCATCCGATACGCAAAAAATCGGTCGCGTCTTTCTGTGGGATATGTTTAACCCTTGGGGCTGGTGGATGGAGTTAAATTCCACTCATCCCTTGACAGGGAAACGAGTTCGTGCATTGAGCAACTATGCCGAACAATTGGGTTTACCGACTGAGTTTGATATGGGGCGAGTTATTGGAGAAGGAAAAACTCTTAATAAAAGTAGGCTTTACGGCAACTTCTTTTTAGATGTTGTATTGTACGGTGCTGAAACAATTGGTTTCTTCGTTGGCTTAGTAATGGCTGTGATTTTGTTGTCAAGTTCGCAAAACACAGGTTTAGTATTGGGTGCGCCACTAATTGGCTTAGGAATCGGAATTCTCATCAAAGCTTTGGTGATGTTCCCCGACTACAAGCAAGCACCAAAAACCGATATTCTCACCCTGATGTCAGACCCTTATGCCAGTCCGTTGCGTGGACAACCTGCAAAACTTGAAGGTCAACTAATTGGTCGTGGCGACGCTGGTTATAAATTTGGTTCCGATTTAAAAATTCAGGATCGTAGCGGAATGCTTTATCTGCATTACGCCTCACGCTTTGGCCCTATCGGCAATTTCCTGTTTGGGATGAAGCGAGTCCAAAGCTTGATAGGCGAACAAGTTGGGGCTGTAGGTTGGTTCCGTCGAGGTGTTGCGCCTTGGATGGATTTAATTCAACTCCAGAGCGAAAATGGCACTATCGTCAACAGTTACCATCGCTTCTGGTCATTCATCCTTGGCGGTGGATCGATTATCCTGGGAGTGGTCTTGATTATGTTTTTGAGCCGCAGCTAGCAAAGTTTCTAGGCTGCTGTCAAAGCATTTCTCAGTCCATCCAAGCTTTAATTTGTCAGGAGGTGGTTAGTAACTGCCTCCTTTTTTAATGCCACTTATAAATTCAATTCACGAAAACCCTGATATATATAAATTTACCTAAAACAGCAAGAAGGCTCACACTGAACCCGATCGGGTTCAGTGTTGAGATGAATTGCGTTTTTTATCCTCACCTATGCAAATCTTATCGTATACTACTATAAGTCTACCGATTTACAGCATATTAATACTAGGTGCAAAAATAGATGGCAGGAGCCACAAACTTTATCGAGATTATTGCAAATATTAAGCCATTACTGTTTCATCCCGACGTGTTAACAATCAATTACCCAACTTCCTAGAGGGTATTAAAAAAGGTTCTTCAGTACGTGTTATGCCAATTATTAGTTAAATATCAAAAATAATCTTGAAAACAAAGGTAAAAAGGCAAAATCAGTGCCAAAACCCTAACCTGAAACACATCGACTTCATCAATTTACAAATTAAGGAGTTAGACAATTACGCTATTTTTAGAGCCTTAGACGATCTAGATTTAGCTGTGATATCTGCATCCTTCCTTGTGCAAGCAAAGGTATCTCTAAACCCCATTGTGTTAGACGAGATTGGCATAGCTAACAAAAATTATGCGGTGGGTTTAGCAACTGTACAATCGAAAGCAAATGATTCCAACATCCAAAAATTAAATCAATTGGTTGTCGATCGCAAATTGAAAGACTATATCAATAACTATTTCAAGGGGACGATCGCACCTGTATTTTAAATCCCGATCCGGAGGGCTAATGAGTAAATCGAAGCAATTAAAACTAGGTGCTTTTATGCGCCCGGTAAGCATACATACAGGCGCTTGGCGCTATCCTGGGGCTTTGCCTGACGCTAATTTTAACTTTCCAGCACTGAAACGATTCATCCAGAAATTAGAGCAAGGCAAGTTTGACGCATTCTTTATGGCTGACCACTTAGCGGTGCTGAATATGCCAATCAACGCACTCAAGCGCAGCCATACTGTCACATCCTTTGAACCTTTTACCCTGCTTTCTGCCCTCGCCAGTGTCACCGAACACATTGGGCTAGTAGCCACCGCTTCCACGACCTATGACCAGCCTTACCACATCGCTCGCCGCTTCGCGTCTCTCGACCATATTAGTGGCGGTCGCGCTGGCTGGAACATCGTCACCACAGCCAATCCAGATGCAGCGCTCAACTTTGGATTAGAAGAAGAGATAGAGCATGATGAACGCTATCGGCGGGCTAGAGAATTTTATGATGTTGTCACGGGTCTTTGGGATTCCTTTGCTGACGATGCGTTTATTCGAGATGTGGAAGCCGGGATTTATTTTGACCCTGCAAAGCTTCACGTTCTGAATCATCAGGGAAAATATCTCTCGGTGCGAGGGCCATTGAACATCGCCAGACCTGTCCAAGGCTGGCCGGTAATCGTTCAGGCAGGCGCATCCGAAGCCGGACGGCAATTAGCTGCCGAAACCGCCGAGGCTGTGTTTGCACCTGCGGGTAATCTGGAAGCTGGCAAAGCTTTATTTGCAGACATTAAGGGACGGGCACGGACAATTGGACGTGACCCAGACAGTATAAAAATCCTTCCAGGTGCTTTAGTCGTTGTGGGGGAAACCGTTGCCGAGGCACAGGCAAAGCGTGTTTATTTAGATAGCCTCGTACATTATGACAGTGGAATTTCCAGCTTAAATAGTGCGCTTGGCTACGACGTTTCAGGTTTTGATCCAGACGGCCCCTTGCCAGAAATCCCACCGACTAACGCTGGTCACTCTTCACGAGAAAGAGTAATAGCCTTAGCGCAACGCGAGAATTTGACGATTCGACAACTGGCGCAACGTGTTGGCAGTTATGGCGGACTGGCTTTCGTTGGTACACCCCAAACCATCGCCGATCAGATGGAAAAGTGGCTGTTTGAGGAAGGCTCTGACGGTTTCAACATCATGTTCCCTTATCTTCCTGAAGGGTTGAACGATTTCGTAGATAAGGTTGTGCCAGAACTCCAACGCCGTGGGATTTTCCGCAAAGAGTATGAGGGTACAACGCTGCGTGAAAATCTCGGTCTGGCGCGCCCTGCTAATCGCTTCTTCCAGACTAGTCTGGTGTAAACTGCGATCGCGCTAGTATCACACCTATTGTTTCTTTTTTTTACCACTTGCATCAATAGCACCGTCATCCTCGCTGCTTGATTTTTAAATTAGCTTGTGGTAAAGTTCGTGCAATTATAATCTACTGTAACTTGGTCAAGTTGCAGTAGATTGTTTAGATGAGAGAGTTAGCAAACAAAGTCTAACCGCAAAATAAAAAATTTCCCATCTTGAACTTTTACATCATTCCAAAATCAGTTTTTTAATTAAAGCCTGTATTTTAAACCCCAGAAAATTGGTAATACATCATGGTAGCAATATCTAGAAAACGCAACTTTCTAATTTTATTAGTAGCTGGAATATTTACTCTCTCCACAACTTTAGTAAGTTGTAAAGCACCAGATACACGAGAAAAGGCAGCAGTTGCAGCTCCTAGTGGCATTAAGACAAAATTATTAAGAATTGGCTATTTTACTGCTGCGGATATCACCAAAAGTAGACAAGTTTTAGAGAAACGCTTGAATCCCTTGGGTATTCAAGTGCAGTGGGCGCAATTTACAGCTGGGCCACAGCTTTTAGAAGCAATAAATGTCGGCAGTTTGGATGTCGGTGCTGTTGGTGAAACTCCACCCATATTTGCCCAAGCAACTGGTATTCCTTTTGTTCTTCTTGCTAATACTATACCGGGTAGTGGTGAAGGTTCGGCGATCGTAGTACCGGAAGACTCCCCCATCAAAACTATAGCTGATTTAAAAGGTAAGGGAATTGCCTTTCAAAGAGCTACCGCTAGTCAATACTTTGTGGTTAAAGCTTTACAAGAAGGAGGACTAGAGCTAAAAGATGTCAAACATCTCAATCTGATAGCACCAGAAACTCGTGCAGCATTATCGCGTAAAAGCATTGATGCAGCTGTGCTAAGTGACCCCCACCTGGCTATATTTCAGAGAACGGAAAAAGTTCGGATTCTTCGTAATGCTAAAGGACTTTCAACCCAAGGAGGCTATTGGATAGCTGCACGTAGCTTCGTGAAAGAGAACCCTGAGCTAATAAAAATTGTCCTTGAAGAAGTCTACAAATTAGGCAATTGGTCTAAAGCAAATACGCGAGAAGTTGCCGAAATTGTCGGGCGTGATACCAAGCTTGATTTACCAACCTTAGAAACAATAGTCAAGCGTCGGCGTTTTGGCATCAGACCGATTACCGATAAGGTTATAGCAGGACAGCAAGAGATATCTGACTTGTTCTATAAGCAAAAATTCATCACTAAAAAGATTAATGTCAAGGATGTAACACTTACTCCTGAAGAATATGCTGCTATACTCCCGGCAGAAATCAAGCCCTGAGCATTTGCAGTCAAAAGAGGCAAGGGAGCAGGGGGCGGGGGGCAGGGGGAAAGACACTAGACGGAGCTTGTACTTTGCCCCAGTTCAAGCGGAATTTGTAATTGGGGAAAAGGGAACGAGGAACAGTTTCGTAGGGTGTATTATCGGTGTTCTCGTTATGCACCGCAAATCTTGGTGGTGACTAGAGCTAATTTATATAAGCGCATCCTACTTAACTATGAATCAATATGAAAATCTAAAATTCAATGACAGATGAAACAAGTCAGTTAAGAACCACTTTTGATCGAGTAGCACTGTTGTATGACCAAGTTCGACCAGGATATCCAGAAGCGCTTTTTGACGATGTGGTGTCTCTTTCAGAAATCACTCCAAACGGAAGGATATTAGAGATTGGTTGTGGTACTGGTCAGGCAACTGTGCCCTTTGCCCGCCGAGGTTATCGTATACTCTGTATTGAGTTGGGTGAGAATCTTGCTACGGTTGCCCAAAAAAATCTGGCTGCTTATCCGCAAGTAGAAGTGCGTAACACCGCTTTTGAGGATTGGGCGATCCAAGAAAATGCTTTTGATTTAGTGATTTCGGCGACTGCTTTCCACTGGCTTGACCTAAGTATTGCTTACAAAAAAACGGATCTTGCCCTCACATCTAAAGGAGCGATCGCGCTATTTTGGAATGAACACGTATATAGTGATGCTAGTAATGGCTTCTTTGAAGAAGTACAGGAGCTATATCAAAGTTTAGCTCCTCAACTGGTTAAAGACGATGAGCCTCCTTTGCGCGAACAGAAAGTCCCTAATAAAACAGCTGAGATTGAGCAAACAGGTTTGTTTGGTGAAGTAATTTATCGCTCTTATCGATGGGATACAACATACAACAGTGCAAGTTATCTCAATCTCTTAAATACTTACTCCGGTCATATAAATTTAGATCGCATTACAAAAGCGCGTTTTTTTGATGCGATCGCTGAATTAATTCATACCAAGTTCAATGGTCAAATTACTAAAGGTTACTTAACTACTTTATACGTAGCCCACCGATTGTAATCTTATTTAAATCATTTTGCAGATATGATTAAACAGTTATAGCAAGGGACTGGGGATTGGGTGAAAAGTCTTGTTGTGTCTAAGTTTTATCATCTGTTAATGTCCTAACCACGAAGGCTTGTGCTATACGTTTTGTAAGGGGGACTGTTACCCCAACACAAACACTTGTTGTATATGAGATTTTAAACCCCTTGAGTAGGATATTCAGTTTTCGGCTCCTATCACAGCTAACTCGTCGGAATTGCAAACTCTGTTCGATTTCATTGCTATAGGAGCAAGTGAGCGCGATCGCATCCAGCCTTCAGCAACGCCCACAAAATTAATAAACAGAAGTCAACAATTTATCGATCGCAGCCCGAAACGCTGTTGCTGCACCAGCGCTCATATCACGAGGAGCGCAGATGCGATTTCTTAAATATGCGAAAGTAATAGCACCCACAGCAGCGAAGATGGAATCAACGCTGCTATTTTTACCACCAGTCCTTCCACCTGGTAAAGTTGCACCATTGCCATGAATCAGATAATCAGCTAGTTGTCGCAGGTGAAAATCAACAGCGTCCTTAACTGTGGTAAAATCACCGTCTGCGGCTATTGCTTGGACTCCAGAATTTTTGATAATATCTGCGATCGCAACTTCCCGATTATCGCTCAATCTCTCAGCCGCTTCGGCACGATATTGAATTTTCTCACTATCTGCCACATCCAGAGGTAAAGGATTTCCAATCGGTTCTACACCCCATCTGCGACGCAACAATAAATTATTGGTGATATTATCCGACTTTACCCTGTGATAAGCAGGACGCTGATTAAGTGCGTCAAACCAAGCATTGATTCGAGGAAAGCGAGGATTCCCTTTGAGATGATATCCTCGATATACAGGTAAATTAGCCGCCAATCTATCTAGATGGGGGCTATACACAATATCAACTAAGCTAAATGTACTGACAAAGTAGGAGCCAGGGTATTTAGCCAAAGCTTGCTCAAGTTCATCTAACTTCGCCTCAAACGCTGTTTGTAAGTTAGCCAACTCATCAGCATCTACAGGTGCTTCTCTCAGAAATTTGTAAGCAATCTCTTTAAAACCGTTAGTCTCAGCTTCTTCAACCAACTGCCTAGCAACAGCGTTTTCCTCTGAATTCTCAGGCAATAATGCTGGATGTGGAAACCTTTCTTCTAAAGCCAAGAGAATATCTTTAGATTCATATACTAAATTACCCTCAATTTTGGCTGCTGGGACAAGGGTTGTGGGAACTAGGTCAGTGTACCATTTAGGTTTATTACTTAAATCAATAAACTCCGTTGCAAAGGGAATTTCCTTTTCTTCCAGAGCAAACCAAACTCGTTCGCAGAAAGGACACCAGGAATTAGTATCTCGATAAAGCAAGACTGACGGTTCTGTGTTTGGCGGAAGTTTATCTAAACTGCTGGGTATTGGTGCAGTAGAAGGAGATTGTCCTGTCCTCTTTACCCTACGCGCAGAGGTATTTTTTCTAGCAGTTTCTAAAACTTCTTCCCAAGTTGATACTGTGTTTTGAATTGACATTTTTTACCTCGCTTTACTAGGAATGCCGGAAAACACAAATAACTGTTGCTCTTTAGGTGCAGCCAAGTTTTCACCAAGGTATCGATGAAGACCAACACCCATATCTCCTGTAGCCGTAAGCTTGAAGTTTACTTCCTCAAATCCAGATGCACTTAAAATTTTTCGTACATTGTCAGAGTAGGTAATACCGTTGGAGTGTCCACGAGTCCAAATGACAAAAGCACCCGGTTTACTCAGAAAACTCAGGTTATCTGATAAGCGATTGAGTTCAGCTTCCTCAAGATTGCCAAAGACACCACACACAATCACAATATCTGCTGGTACTGCTCCTACATAGTTAGTGGCAAGAGTTGCATCACCATTGATAATCTCAATTTGCTTGGCTAAACCCAAAGACTCTATAGTTGCTCGTCCACGCTCAACTAGATTTGAATTTATTTCAACCAGTCGTGCAGAAACATTCTTCGCACGGGCGTGATTTTTTAAAGTTCCTAATAAATCTCGTCCATCACCCGCGCAAACACTTACGACACGGATAGTTCCAGATGGCGACGCATTCAAGCTGTAAGCAATATATTCCTGCACGATTTCTAGACGCTGCTGCAATTTTGGCTCAGTGTCGTATAGGTCGTGCCATTCATACCAATCTTTTGGCATAAGGCGTGATTCCCGTTTGATGCACACTGTGTAGTCAAAAACTACAATTACCCTATCAACTAACTGTAGTTTATAGATAAAAGCAGAGTATCACAGACATTTAGATAAAATCAAGTCTTATTCCCTGTTATGCCTATTTTCTGAGCAAAACTGATGTAGGCTTTAGGATTGTAAAATTAAGAAGTCAAAGCAATCGAGGTAGTGAGGTGCTAATGACATATCCAGAACTGCGCCAAAAGATTGAACAGCAACTAACTCAACTACCACCCAATCAGCTATCCCTGGTCAGTGACTTTCTAGATTCCCTTCAAAATAGAGACAGTAGTAGCGATCGCCCACTCCGTCGGTTAGCTACGATGAAGCGAGGAAGCAAAGCCGCGGATTTGTTAAAGTTTGCAGGAACATGGCAAGGCGATGATTGAGAAGAGTGCCTTCAATCCTTTCATAACAATCTTTTGGCACAAGGGATGATTACTATGTAATCTAAACTACGATTAATTTATCAATTAAATGTAGTTAATGCCTGAAAGCATGGTAATATAAGACTTTAGACGCAATAAAGTCTTAATTCTTTTAGCTGGGTTGGAAATGCGTTTAATCCTGGTAGATAGACTTGATGAAATCGGCGTAACTATTGATTGATTCTAACTAAGATCGCCATGAACCCTAGTTTTTTAACTGCCCATACTCCAACCACGATCGCTATTGTTGGCGGAGGTTTTAGTGGTTCTCTAGTCGCTACCCACCTATTGAAAACTGCCAGTCAACCCCTCACCATTAAGCTGATTGAGCGTAGCGATCAAATTGGCAAGGGAATCGCCTACAGCACCGATACCAACTGTCATTTGCTGAATGTATCGGCAGGTAACATGAGTGCATTTGCTCACGATCCAGGGCATTTGTTACGTTGGCTTCAACACAACCGAAATGAGTTAACAGTATTTTTTTCAGAAGAAGTAAATGCCAGTACCTTCATACCTCGTAAGGTCTATGGTTTATACATTCAATCGGTTTTAGCAGAAGCAGAAGCCACAGCGCCTAGTGATGTGCGACTAGAACGCTTCACCGATGAAGTGGTAGGGGTACAGCCTGAAGAAAAAGGCGCAATGATTTCTCTGCGTAGTGGTCGCTGTTTTGCCGCAGACAGAGTTGTGTTGGCATTGGGGAACTCACCTTCTGCACCCCCCGCTATTCAAAACCCAAACAGTAATGATGATTATCTGCGGAATGCTTGGTCAGCCGATGCCTTAGCAGACCTTGATGCTGATGCACCTGTGTTGCTAATTGGTACGGGACTGACGATGGTGGACATGGTTTTATCTCTGAGCGATCGCCAACATCGGGGTAAAATTTATGCTGTGTCCCGACGAGGATTATTTCCCCTCAAACATCAAGCGGCTCAACCTTATGCCTGCTTCTTGACGCTAGAAAATTCACCAAAAAGTGTGCGCGACTGGTTACGTCGGCTGCGTGCTGAGGTGGAAGTTGCGGCTACCCAAGGCTACGACTGGCGAGCAGTAATTGATTCTCTGCGTCCCATGATTCAGAAAATCTGGCAAAAACTACCGACTGGGGAACAGCAGCGTTTTTTGCGTCATCTGACACCTTATTGGGATGTGCATCGTCACCGCATTGCCCCAAAAGTCGCGGATGTTGTAACTGAAATGCTGGATTCAGGTCAACTCACCATTTCCGCAGGGCGGATTAGGGAATATCAAGCTTTGCCGGACGGTGTAGCTGTTACCGTCTGCCAGCGCAAAACCCAAACTAATAATATCTTGCACGTCCGCCGAGTGGTGAATTGTACAGGGGTAGCAGCAGATTATCGCCGATCGCCTCATCCTTTGATTACTGATTTGCGATCGCAGAAATTAGTTCGCCCCAATACCATCGGTTTAGGATTAGATACAGATACCCACGGTGCTTTATATGCAGCAGACGGTAATGTTTCGACGCTGTTTTATACCTTGGGAACTCCGCGCAAGGGCGACTTGTGGGAAACTATCGCTGTACCAGAATTACGAGGACAGGCGCAGGAACTATCTAAGACGTTGTTGCAATCGCTACCAGTGCGTGCGCGCCCTATTCCAACGATGCCTTTGTTAAGCGATGGCAGTGCAGAGATACCGCAATCAACTTTTCTATTTCGGCAATTTTTTGACCCTGCAACTAGTAGTTATACTTACTTAATTGGCGATCGCCACACAGGAGATGCTGTTCTAGTCGATCCTGTATTAGAGCAAGTTGACCGCGATTTGGAATCATTGGATGAATTGGGATTAAAGCTACGCTACTGTCTAGAAACTCACCTCCATGCCGATCATATTACAGGGGCAGGCAAACTCAGGCAAAAAACAGGCTGTGAGGTGATCGTTCCTCAGAATACTGCTGTGACAAAAGCCGATCGCTCCCTTGTTGGTGGCGAAATTCTAGAGGTGGGATCGGTAATCATCGAAACAATTTTTACACCAGGTCACACCGCCAGTCACATAACATATTTAACGAACAAAACCCATCTGTTAACTGGTGATGCCTTATTTATTCGTGGTTGTGGACGCACAGATTTTCAGGGAGGCGATCCTGGAACTTTATATGATGTGGTGACACAACGCTTATTTACCTTGCCAGATGATACGTTGGTATATCCTGCCCATGACTATAAAGGACGCACAGTTTCCACCATTGGCGAAGAAAAGCGGCTTAATCCCAGATTTAGCGATCGCAGCCGTAGTCAATTCATTACCATCATGAATAATCTTAAATTAAGTTATCCCCAGAAGATGAATGCGGCTGTACCTGCGAATGAATACTGTGGTGATTTTATTCCTCAAGAAAGCTTAGACTCGGCTACAAGTTCGGCAACAGATGAAGAACAGAAACAAATAGAACTCACAGTTATGACTAATACAGAAATTTACAATGATTACTTTGCTATGTATATCTAGAGCAGATTAAGCTTCCCCGCACGCTTCGTGACGGGGATTTCTGAAGAGTCCACAAAAGAACTTAAATTCTGTTTAAGTCCTGTTACTTCAAAGCACAATTCATGCCAATCACCCAATGGCTGATAACCAATTTCCTGGTAAATATGATTAGATATCGGGTTTGCTAAATCTGTAGATAGGAAACAGAATCGATATCCCTGGTTCAATAAAGTCTGACTCAAAGCTGCTACGCAAGCACTAGCGTAACCCAGGCGACGATACTTAGGTGGTGTGTACACCATATTTACTCGCGCACCATTGGGCGTTAGTCCACCACGACAAGCAATTGAAACCGGGACTTTATCCTGCCAAAGATAAGCAGTACCTTCCTTCAACCGATGTTTAGCCCAGCGTTCTGCTTCTGAGTCAATCTCGCCAAGGGTTTCTAGAGAAAAAGCTTCATACCAGTTTATCAAAAGTGTGCGATCGCTTTCTGTTGCTTGTCGTAAATAACCTGTAGCTGCGGAAATATGTCGTACTTTTTCCAGTTTAAAGGTACGCAACGCTAACTTTAATTGGTAAGATTGACCAGTTAAAGAATGCCAAGCTGAAGCAAAGGCTTGGGCTTCATCTACGGGAGCATTAACTCCCGTCAGTGATGGATAGGAAACAGATAAATTTTGAGCAAGTAGCTCTACTGCTTTCAAATCTTCAATCTGTGAGAGTAATAATGGGCGGGGTGGCGTTCTAATTGCTACTGCGACAATATTATTATCTATTTCCACAGCTGCCAAGTATGGAGTTTCTTCATAGCGTTCAGGATTGTGAATCAAGCTATTGCTAATTCCCAGCAGCAGACTATGGATTGGTTCTTGATTGAGCAAATAATCTTTCACCCAGGTATAAAATTGATTAGCATCTTGAAATTCATGAATTTTCATTTTATGTCATTACATTTAATTGTTGGCAATTTGTCATTGTGAGTGCAACAACAAAATCACAAAGTTATTGAGATTGGGTAGAGCATCAGCCAGATATTGCCATAAATCAGATAGTAAAAGCCTTTAAGGGACGCTCATGTTATATGTTGCCTAAAGAGTTCCCGCAATTATTAAAATTGCCTAGCCTATGGACTAATAGTTATTTTTACTTTACTGCTGGACAGGTTTCGGCAGATGTTATCAAAAGATATATCGAAGATCCACATCACGGATAATATTTACGGCGAATAAATTCGCCTATTCGCCTTCCTCAACTGCCTTAAGTCAAGTGGCTTCCGTGCTATTCGGCGATTTTCTTGTGAAAATCAAAATTTTTCTACCCAAGGTCGCAATTCAACTTCCCAAGTCCAAGCATTGCGAGGTTGGTTCAGAATGTTCAGGTAAGTTTGAGCGATCGCATCTGGATCGAGTAAACTATCTGGCCGATCGTCTGGTTCTATCCGGGTAGCAGAACGAATTCCTCCATCAATCACAAAATGCGCTACATGGATATTCTGAGGAGCCAATTCACGGGCAATGCTTTGAGCCAAACCCCGTAAAGCAAATTTACCCATTGCAAACGGTGCAGACTGAGGATAACCCTTAACACTGGCGGAAGCACCTGTAAAAAAGATCGCTCCCCCACCCGCAGCTAACTGACGTTTTGCCGCCGCTTGTGCTACTAAAAAGCCACCATAGGCAGTAATTTCTAGTGTTTTGGCAACATCGGCTGGGTCAAGTTCCACAAATGAACCCCGAACCCGCCAGCTAGGATTATACACAACCAATGTTGGTACTCCTAGTTTTTGTTCGACATCTGTAAATAGTTGTTCAACTTCATCTAGTTGAGAAGCATCAGCAGTAAAACTGACGGCTCCAATTTCATCAGACAATGCTTTGAGCTTATCAACTTGTCTTGCTGCTAAAGCAATAGTAAAGCCTTCTTTTGCTAATAAACGGGCTAATGAGGCACTGAGTCCACTACCAGCCCCAACAATCAATGCAATATTTGTCATATCCTCAAGTTCTCCCTTGTGATTTGAACCATAATTTGACCAAACGGTCACGAAATACTTCAAAAGCAGTTAGGACATTCCCCCTTTTCGAGGGTACATACAAAAAAACCTGTAAAGACATCAAGAATTGCAAAGGGTTAAAACAAAAGTAGAGCCAATAGCCAACATTGATTTAACAACCTCTGGCTCAATCCCTAAAGGCTTTAAACAAGTAATTTGATTCATCACTTCGAGCATACTATATTCTTTAATATCAAACCCTTGTTCATAAGCGAACTGTTTCACATGGTCGATGTTTTCAAAGTGATAATTATTAATAGCTCGACCTGAGACATTACTTGCAGTTTGATTAAGTCTTTGCAACCCAGGACTAATTTGCCGTAGTTGATTCAAGCCATCAAAAGTGGTTAGGTCAGGTGTAATCCATACACCGTCGTAAACTTGCAGTATCTCACGAACATTAGCAAACACTTTTTGCTTTTCTGCTAAGGTTAGGTATGTTAACAATCCTTCGCATAAAACAACTACAGGTTGATTTTGATGTAAATAATTTACGTTCAAAGGAAACTGACTAGGTTGATTAGTAGCATCAATTGCTTCAAAATACAAATTCTGCCGTTCTCCAATCAATCGTTTTACGAATTGCTGCTTCTGACTAATCATTGTAGGTAAATCACTTTCAACAAAAGTGATATTTTGATTTTGAGACATTGCCATACCACGAGGCAATAATCCAGATGCTAACTCGATAATTTGGGTAGTTTCAAATTGCAAGTGTTGAGATATTACTTGATTAACAGCTTTGTAACGAGCCTCAACAAGAACAGACACTTCACTCGGCTGACTTAATTGTTTTTGTTGCAGTTGTTCTATGAAGCTTTCGGCATTAACTAATTGAGATAATTCCTTGCCATAAGGGATATCAGTAAACTGCCTAGTATAAGCTACCATCAAAGCTGTGGGACTAATTGCATCAAAAGAGCTTGCTTGTGATTGAACCATCTGCTACCTTACATATAGTTTTTTATCTAATCTAATATTTGTGTATCTAATACATAATACGGTAAGACTATTGACTTAGCGTATTTGCCAAGCACATTTCTTAGAGAGAGTTTCAACCCTTTACCTGCTCTATCTTTACACCCATTCCTTGGTCTAGTTCTATGAACTTTGGTCCGGCGATCAAAACTACGATCATCATTAAAATACTCGTCACCATGATGATGCTCACGACGCTGGGATCTTCAAAATTACTTGTAGCTACTAACAATGCTGCGGCAAAATTACGTTGAGCTGTTCCTACTCCTAGCACTCGTTGGGTATCGATACCAGGGCCGCCCAAAAGATAACCCACGGTGAAGGAGAAGACTATGAAAACGGCACAAACCAAGATTGCACCTGTTTGTAATAAGCTAATGATATCGTTAGTGTGAACTATCAGCCTGACTACTAGACCTAAAAGTAATCCAGCATTAGATAATTTGAACAAAATCGGCTGGATAATGGGAGCGATCGCACTCAATTTTGCTTTGATGAATAACCCAATAAACAATGGGCTAACCATCATTAACAATAAGGGTTTGGCAATGTCCCAGGAGTTAATTTGCACACCTTCCACCACTAAGGGCAGTACAATCGGCATATAAAAAATTGTGCCTAGCATTAGTAACATCATTAACCCCACCGAGAAAGCTATATTGCCTTTGACTATGTGGGCAAGTTTAGGTAGTGCTGGAGGCCCTGATGCTACTGCCATAATCAGTAAACCATCTCTTAGTGGTTCACTTAAATGTACTACTTGTAGTAACAAATATACAAAAAGCGGCACTAGTACAAAATTTGTCAGCAGCGATGAGATAACTAAGCGGAGGTTGCGGAGTGGTTCCCAAATCTGTTGTACGGTGAGACTTAACCCTGCACCCAGCATGGTGAACACGATAAATGTGAAAAGTGCGAGTTTATCGATTAGTGACAAGATTTCATTCATGATTTTTTTTCACGCAGAGTTGCGGAGGGGCAGGGGTGGTGGGGAGACAAGGGGACAAGGGGACAAGAGGACAAGGGGACAAGAGGACAAGGGGACAAGGAGACAAGGGGGATAAGGGGACAAGTCTCTCCCTTGTCTCCCCCCTCTTCCTTGTCTACCTTGTCTCTTCCCCAATACCCAATCCTTATTACTTCAATTCCAGGGTGACTTGCTGTAAGTTACCGGTGAATGCAAAGGGTGTTTGGTAAGTATCTACCGCAGGTGTGCCAGTATCTTGACCAACATCAAAGGTTTCATCTAAACCAAATCGGTAGCCTACGGTTTTATCAATGCGACCTTCGGCAACCTGTTGATCGTTTATCGAGAGCTTACCAGTACCGCCTGCTCCCGGAGCGCCACCGTCATAAGCAAAGTCAAATTTGATTTGGGATTTGCCGATCGCAATTGGTTGAGAAGATTGAATGATTGTGCGATCGCTATTTAACAAGTTGTAAGCAAAGGTGGGTTTACCTTCTTCCAAGAAGAAACTCCAACCCGCAAAACGTCCGCCTTGGGTAACTAAAACGCCTTCAGTACCATCTTTGGCAGCATCTACATCGGCGGTGATGCTAAAGGAGCGATTCTTAATATTGGGAGCGCTGCCTTCGGGAATCCCTGCAACAGATGTGTAATAAGTAAAGCTATTGCGTCCTGTGATTAGGTTGGAACGGATTTTGACATCAAACCGTTGAAGTAAGCGATCGTCCAAGGGCAGAACTTTGTATTTCTTTGCTTCCTTCAAAAATAAATCTTGTAGTTGCGCTAACTTGTCAGGGTTCTGCTTGGCTAAATCGTTGGCTTCACTGAAGTCTTTGGTAATATCGTATAGTTCCCAATTATCTTCATCGAAGGTGGTTTTGGAGACACGCTCCCAAGGTAAGCGTCCATGACGGGCGGCTGCTACCCAACCTCGATCGTAAATGCCACGATTGCCAAACATCTCAAAATACTGGGTTTTGTGATGGGATGGTACAGCAGGATTATCAAAGCTATAAACAAGGCTAGTACCTTCGATGGGTTGTTGTTTTACACCGTTGACTACCTCTGGTTCTTCAATCCCCACAGCCTCCAGAATTGTGGGAGCAATATCAATTACATGATGGAATTGGCTTCGCAGTCCACCACGATTTTTGATGCGTTCGCCCCAAGCCACAACTAAACCATTACGGGTTCCGCCGAAGTGAGAAGCAATTTGTTTTGTCCATTGGAAGGGGCTATCCACTGCCCAAGCCCAAGCTGCATGAAAATGATTGAAGGTTTTTGGCCCACCTAAATCATCAAAAGCCGCGAGAACTTCTTGAGGACTTTCTGCTACGCCATTAAAGACTTTTAATTCATTAACACTACCTGTTAAGCCGCCTTCAGCACTCGCACCATTATCGCCGGCGATGAAAAAGACTAAGGTGTTATCCAATTCACCCAGTTGATCGATCGCATCAATAACTCTACCAATTTGTGCATCAGTATGGCTGAGGAAACCTGCAAATACTTCCGCCTGACGCGCATAAACTTTCTGCTCGGTGGGAGTGAGAGAATCCCAAGCTGGAAGTTCCGCCGGGCGAGGAGTCAGCTTAGTATCGGTGGGAATTACACCCAAGGCTAACTGACGAGCAAAGATGTCTTCGCGTAATTTATCCCAACCTCGATCAAATTTACCCTTATACTTGTCGATCCATTCCTTGGGCGCATGGTGTGGGGCATGGGTAGCGCCAGTGGCAAAGTAGGTAAAGAAGGGTTTATCAGGAGCGATCGCTTGCTGGGTACGAATCCACTTAATTGCATGATCTGCTAGATCGGGGGTGAGGTGATAATCAGGGCGATCGCTTGGTTTCTGAATATGTTGGGTATTTTCCACCAAGGCTGGACTCCATTGATTGGTATCACCGCCCAGAAATCCATAGAAGTACTCAAAACCTAAACCTGTCGGCCAGCGATCGAATGGGCCTGCCGCACTGGTTTCATAGTCTGGGGTATTGTGCCATTTGCCAAAAGCTGCGGTGTTATATCCATAATTTCGCAATACTTCAGCGATCGTTGCTGCACTTCTAGGTAAAATCGCAGTATAACCTGGATAGCCTGTGGCTAACTCCTCAACCACACCTGTATTCACAGAATGATGGTTGCGTCCCGTGAGCAATGCGGCTCTAGTAGGAGAGCAGAGTGCTGTAGTGTGGAATTGGTTATAACGCAATCCCCTTGCTGCTAGACGGTCTAAATTAGGCGTATCAATCGGGCCGCCAAAGGTGCTGGTTTGTCCAAAACCGACATCATCAAGCAACACCAGCAAAACGTTTGGTGCATTTTCTGGAGCCTTAATTGGTTTGGGGAAGTCTGGTTCGGATTCTTTATAAGTAATCCCAATTTTGCCTTGAAAAGATGGTTGGGGTAATGGCAATTTGTCGCCATAGTCCGCCCAAGCAGGTAGAGGTAAGAGACTAGAAAATATTAGCGTCAGGGCTGTCAAAAATGCGATTCTCCTTCGGAGACGCTGCGCGAACGCACCAGAAGTTAACTTCACAGATGGATACAAAGAATCTCTCTTGTGAGGATCAGTCATACAATTTTGGATTTTAGATTTGGAATTTTGGATTTATGGATAGTGTGCTGTCAGGCAAATTTTTAACTAGCCGAAACCCGATATGAGTAGTTCCCGTATCGGGTGATTCTGACTCCCGCGCCGCCGGACGAAAGCGGCTACAGTAATTAGGAGCGCAGAGATACGATCCCCCCTTGATTACGTGCAACTCTGATTCATTGGGCTTTTTGGGATCAAAGCTTTGATTTAAGGCAATAGGATTAATTCGATCGGATTTGCGATCGCGTCCAACTTGAAAGAAATCAGTAGTCCATTCCCACACATTGCCGGTCATGTCATAGAGTCCATAACCATTAGGTGCAAAAGAACCGACGGGAGCAATGCCCAAGTGACCATCGGCTTTGGTATTGAAAAAGGGAAAAATTCCTTGCCAAGTGTTGGCTCTATGTTCAGAATATTCATTGCCCCAAGCATAAATTGCACCATCTAAGCCACCACGGGCGGCATATTCCCATTGCGCTTCGGTGGGTAAGGATTTTCCTGACCATTTGGCGTAGGCTAGGGCATCTTCGTAAGCTATGTGAACAACTGGATAGTTGGATTTGCTAGCGATCGCACTGTCTGGGCCAAAGGGGTGTTGCCAATTCGCGCCAGTAGTCCAATGCCACCAACTCAGAAAGGAAACTTGCTTGACACCCGGTTTTGCCATCTTAAACACTAAAGAACCCGGTAATCGCTGCTCATCGGGTAAATCGGGAAACTGTTCTTGAGATAAGGGACGCTCTGCAACTGTCACATATCCTGTAAATTTGACAAATTCACCAAATTGTGCATTTGTTACCTCATATTTATCAATACAGAAGTTAGTCACCATTACATCTCCAGGCGATCGCTCTTCCATAAAATTGGAACTATCAGACCCCATTTTGAATGTTCCTCGTGAAATCATCGCCATACCTTCGGGACAGGGATTGACTGTGGCTGCCAATGCGGTTGTATTGATGAATAAAAGTGCGATCGCTATTCCCGAAATGAATATTAGTGTGAGAAAGTAATGTTTTTTCCCATCTCTAATATTCTCAATTTTGCTAGTTCTAATTGAATGCCTGTAGTTCATCAATAAGATTCAACTTTGCTTCAAACTTATATCATTTTGGTTTTAGATGAAAAATTCCCTTTTCATCGTAGTTATCAGTAATTTATTTTTCGCATTACATTATTTATTGTGGAAAAATCTATATTTTAATCAATAAATTTTAAGAAGATTTTCAATGTTTGATACTGTGCAGAAAATGTTAACTCTAAACTTAGGCTAATTTACAACAAAGATATTCATTTTTGCTAAAATACTAAAAACCGATTAAGTTACCGATGTTTTATCCAATATTGATAAATTACATCTTGTGAAAAGATAAGTCAAGCACTATATATATTTAGCGACGAAAAAGCTTAACACTACCTCAGTCAGATATTGGTGTAGCCCCAAAACCAGTTTTGATACTCTTCTTAAACCCAGTTTTTTCGTAAAACTGGAGTACTTCCTTGGTTTGCCTTCCACTTAGGAGCATTACTTTGTAACAATTATGACTCCATGCAGATTGTAACGCAATGTGAGTTCGACAAGCCCTTTTTTGACCTCTCCCCCAACTCCTCTCCGACACGGAGAGGGGAGCCAAAACTGTAGAGGGACAAATTATTTGACCAAAACAACAGATTTTTTGTCAACAATCCAAATTCTTCTATATTGCTTGTTCAAGCAACTTCTATAGCTTCATATCAGAAAGGCTAAAAATCAGATTCCTTTAGAGGAAGCTTACAAGCTTGAAGAACTTGACAAATTATTTATCGCTGTGGTCAAATAATTTGTCGCAGTAAAGCGAAACGCGAAAAATACAGTACGCGCTCCTTGAGCGCTATGTCCTGCAAGGTAAAATCAGTGTTAAGTACAAGAAAGATGCTATAAAAAAAGATGCATTACGAAAACACTATCTTTTTATAGGGGATGGTGCTAATAATCCTGATAAAGCACCCAAAGAACCAGTTCCAAGAGCGGTTAGAAGTTCAGGAATTTGTTTGTTGCCGTTTGCTTGTAGAGCAATTGCACCTATAAGGCAAATTAATACTGTAGAGGTCAGTGTACCAACAATCATGCGGTAAATCCAGGGGTCTGTTTGTATATAGTTTTGTGGCAGATTAAAAGTATTATTTACTGCCTCAGCGTTTTGTTGTACACCTTGCTGACCTTTTGAATCATTGAGAGTTGATGGTTGTTTACTTTCCTCAACTAAAGACTGTGTTTCGACTAAAGAGTTTTTTGCATTCTCTGTACTCATAGTTAGTGCATCCTTTTTATTTAATAAAAATAAGCGTTGGAAGTTTTCTATAATTGTTAATCACATTACGATTCCTCTTTTTCGGAAAAGTAGAAACAATCAGCAAAGTTTTTTTTGCAGTCAAGTGAGATCGCCCCTCTGTCCCTTGTGCCTCGATCGTTGGAGTGGGCTTAATTTTGGGTTTAAACAGGCTCTAGTAGGTTAGCTGTGGATTTATTGGCATCGCTGTAGGGGGTTGCAGGGTGTGTAGTAGGAGCGATCGCGCCCAATACCCAATGTCTCACTCCAAGATAAGTAATAAGCCATCTGAGTAATGGTAGTAGTCGGTTTTATCGATACAGTGGTCGAAAGTATGATTTCAGTTAACCACCGCCAGTCAATCGCACACCTGCTATCATTGTTAACCCAGATTTACACTTGCCCAGATACCCTTACCATTAGCAATGCCGATAGTTTTGCTGATGTATGGGCTTCTTCATGATGAAAGAGAATCTAGCCATCAACGTTTTCTAAAGTGGGTTTATATTTTTGTAGCTAAAACAACACTAATTTCCTGGTTTTTTACTTACAACACGGAGTTTGTGGTTTGCTACCTGCGCCTCATCTAATGCCAGTTGCTCTGTCTTCAAACCTTGAGAGTGAGCTTTTCCACTTGTTCTGTGCGGTATTAAGGATAAATCTTTAACCGGACACTAGATGATAAATTAATAGTGCTGACCTACTCAAACTGATTTGAGTTAATCCGCAAATACACGTATGCAGCTAGATGAATATTAGATTAGTAGATAACCGAAATATTACTGTAATTTTTGAAGGTTTTTATATATGTAAATGGTTGATTTCAGAGGATATACGGTAACGATAACCAAAGCGATCGCGGTACTTTAATTTTAATAAATCTTATATTATTCAAATTAAAAAACTCAGAAAAGATGACGAAAACAGAATGTAGAAGCTTAAGCTAATAATCAATTCTAGTCTAAAACTAGTACGGTAAAACTCTGACAAACGCCAAACGTAGTTCTCCTTGAGAATATGAGACTCACTCTCTAGGTGTATACGCATCTACAAAAGGTCTGAGGCTAAAAACCTCTTCTTTCGCACTTCAGGCTTTGATGAAGACTTGTGCAATATGTAGGTTTTTATGATGGAAATTTTAAATAATTTTTTCTCTACTAGCCAGTTTATTCCCCACGGACATTGCTACCTCTGGAAACCAGGATTGGTGTGGTTGCATCTGATTTCAGATGTGTTAACTGGACTTGCTTATTATTCAATTCCAGTGATGCTGGTTTATTTTGTCCGTAAACGGCGAGATATGCCTTTCGGCTGGATATTCCTAATGTTTAGCACATTCATCGTTGCTTGTGGCACAACTCATTTAATGGATGTATGGACGCTTTGGTATCCTACCTATTGGCTATCAGGGTTAGTCAAAGCTATCACCGCTTTTGTTTCCGTATTAACGGCTCTAGAGCTTGTGCCATTAATGCCACAGGTGCTAGCTCTACCGAGTCCTGCTCAACTAGAGGCTGCAAACTACCAACTAGCAAAAGAAATTGCTGAACGCATACGGACTGAAGAAGTGTTGAGAGAAAGCGAACAACGCTGGCAATTAGCTTTGCGAGGCAATAATGATGGAATTTGGGACTGGAATGTTAAAACCAATGAAGTTTTCTTCTCGGCTCGCTGGAAAGAAATGCTCGGTTACGAAAACCACGAAATTTCTAACCATTTAGATGAATGCGTGACACGAGTGCATCCGAACGATATTGAGCGGGTGAAACAAGCAGTTCAAGATCACTTTGCTCAGAAAACACCGTTTTACATTACCGAACATCGAGCTTTATGTAAAGACGGCACCTATAAATGGATTTTAGATCGAGGGCAAGCACTGTGGGATGAAAATGGTAATGTAGTACGAATGGCAGGCTCACATACTGACATTACCGATCGCAAGCAAGCAGAGGAGACACTAAATAGCCTACTTAACCAATTAGAAAGCAAGGTTGAGGAAAGGACAGCAGAGTTAACAAAAATCAACGAATCGCTACAGACAGAAATTACTGAACGCCAGCGAATAGAAGAAGCATTGCGAGAGAGCGAACAGCGATTTCGGGCTGCATTCCATCAAGCTGCTGTTGGCATTGCCCATGTCGCAATCGATGGAAGCTGGTTGTTAGTTAATCAGAAGCTTTGCGATATTCTCGGTTACACACTCGAAGAACTACAGTTGTTAACTTTCCAAGATATTACTCACCCGGACGACCTTAACACTAACCTGAAATATGTTGAGCAGATTTTAGCAGATAATATTCAAACTTACTCGATGGAAAAGCGCTATTTTCGCAAAGATAATTCCTTAGTTTGGGTTAATCTCACTGTGTCTTTAATGCGCGAATCTAGTGGGGAGCCAAAATATTTTATTTCTGTGGTCGAAGACATTAACGAACGGAAAGCCGCGCAGCGCGAACGCAAGCAGTGGGAGGAGCAAATTCAAGCATCACTATTAGAAAAAGAGGTGTTATTAAAAGAAATTTATCATCGGGTCAAAAACAATTTACAGGTTATTTCCAGTCTGCTAAACCTGCAATCTGCCTATATCAAAGACAAAGAAGATTTAGTAATATTTCAAAAAAGCCAGCAACGGATTGCATCAATGGCTCTGGTTCACGAAAAATTGTATCAATCTCAAGACTTAGCAAGGATTAATTTTGGTGAATATATTCGAGATTTGGTAACAAGTTTATTTACTGCTTATGAAGTCAATGAAGATGCGATCGCTTTGACAATAAATACGGAAGATTGTATTTTTCTCGGTTTAGATACAGCAATTCCTTGTAGCTTAATTATCCATGAACTTGTATCTAATTCTTTAAAATATGCATTTACCAAAGGTAGTGATGGTGCAATTAATATTGAAATAAAGAAAATAATTAATAATAATTTAATGCTAATAGTTCGTGATGACGGGATTGGCTTACCACCAAACTTTGATTTTAAAAAACTTGCATCATTAGGATGGGAGTTGGTGGATGCTTTAACCCATCAGTTAGCAGGAAATATAAATATTACAGGCTCTACTGGAGTAGAGTGCCAGTTGACATTTCCTTTAATATAAATAGACAATCAATAAAAGATGACAAGCGCAAAAATTTTAGTTGTGGAAGACGAAGCTATTGTTGCTAAAGACTTACAATATCGGCTTAATAAATTTGGTTATATAGTGCCTGCTATTGCTTCTTCAGGAGAAGAAGCGATTAATATAGCAAGAGAAATATCTCCAGATTTAGTTCTGATGGATATCAAGCTTAAAGGCTCAATGGACGGGATAGAAGCTGCTGAAGAAATCTATAAGCGTTTGGATATCCCAGTAATTTATTTGACTGCTTATGCAGATGAAAACACATTAGAACGAGCTAAGATAACTGAGCCGTTTGCTTACCTGCTGAAACCTTTTAAAGAAAGAGAACTACAAACAAATATTGAAATAACTTTGACTAAGCATGGTTTAGAAAGGCAATTAAAAGCTAATAAAAAATGGCTGGATGCACTTTTAAAAAGTATCAGCGATGGTGTAATTGCTAGCGATTTACAAGATGTAATCACTTTTATGAATCCGGTTGCGGAAAATCTGACTGGATGGAAACAAGAAGAAGCGTGTGGTAGAAATTCCTCAGAGATATTTAATATTGCTAATGGCGAAACTCATAACTCTATTGAAAGTCCGACTATAAAAGTTCTTCAAGATGGTATTATAGTTCATCTCCCCGCAGAAACAATTCTGATTAATAAAGATGGTGCAGAAATACCAATTGATGACAGCGCTGCACCAATTAAAGATGACAAAGATAATATTACAGGCGCTGTATTAGTGTTTCGAGATATTACTGAGCGCAAACGAGCGATTGAGGCGCGTCAAAAGCAAATTGAGCAAGAAAAACTTGTGGTGCAATGGAAGGAGATAAATCAACTAAAAAATGACTTTTTGAATTTAGTTTCTCACGAACTGCGATCGCCTCTGAGTAATATCAAGATGATGATTCAAATGATACAACTATCTAATAATACTGAGGATGCTCAACGCTATCTAAAATTAATGGAAAGCGAGTGTGATCGCGAACTAGAATTAGTTAACGATCTACTAGACTTACAACGGCTAGAAAGCTCATCCTATCCAGTTATTACACCTGATGCGTTGCTCTTACAACAGTGGTTACTTTGGATTATCGAGCCGTTTCAAATTCGTGTTCAACAACATCAGCAAACTCTACAGCCGAATCTCCCTGCAAATCTCCCGCCGCTATTCTCAGATAGCATTAGCTTAGAACGCATTATAGTAGAATTGCTCAATAATGCCTGTAAATACACACCTGCCGGTGGTGAAATTGTCTTAAGTGTAAGTCACAATTCCTCGGAAACACCTGCAAAAACAATTATTACTGTTAGTAATTCAGTAGAAATTCCGGTAATAGAGTTACCACGAATATTTGATAAATTTTACCGTCTACCCAATGCAGATATCTGGAATCAAGGTGGTTCGGGTTTAGGTTTATCTATAGTCCAGAAATTAGTGGAACAATTGCAAGGAAACATTCAAGTAGAAAGTGGCAATGGATGGACTACATTCACTCTTACATTAATTGATTTATAGTACTCAATAATCCAGAAATTGCTATAGCAATCCTAAATGAGATTGCGAAAATTTTTGTTATGCTTGTCCTTAGTCATTTGTCATTACAAAGGACAAATGACCAAGGACAAATGACTAATAACTGAACTTGATATGAGATAATTAAACCAAATTATTAAATATCGAAAAATGTCATTAACTATATCTTCTACACCTCAAGGTTTTAGTGCATTCATCACGAATTTGGGAATACGAGATACAACTGATGATTTTGTATTTATTAAATCATCAGTCCCTTGTGTTGCAGATGGAGTTTTCACTCAAAGTCTTTTTGCTGGGCCAAGTGTTACTATTAGCCGCGATAATTTAAAAGATTCACAAGCACAAGCAATTGTCGTTATATCTAAGAATGCAAATGTAGCTAATGGTTCGGTTGGCATCGCTGATGCTCAAGAAGTTCTGCAATTAGTTGCAACTGAAACTGGAATTGCTGCACATAATATCGCGATCGCTTCTACAGGTGTAATTGGCAGACGTTACCCGATTGAAAAAATCCGGGCTGGTTTATTAGGATTGGGCAAAAAATTGACTGATGCTGATTTTCATGCCGCCGCTCGTGGTATTATGACCACCGATACAGTAGCGAAACTAGCTACACGACAAATAGGAAATGCCAAGTTAGTAGGAATTGCCAAAGGCGTTGGCATGATTGAGCCGAATATGGCTACTCTTCTAACTTTCTTTTTTACTGACGCTGCAATTTCTGCAAATAGCCTTCGTTCTATTTTTCGCTCTACTATAGATAAAACTTTTAATTGCTTGAGTGTAGACACTGACACTTCTACTAGTGACTCTGCTGTGATTTTAGCTAATGGAATAGCTGGTGAAGTTTCAGAACCAGATTTTGCTAGGGCATTGCAAGAAGTTGCACAGGAATTAGTGTTGAAAATTGCACGAGATGCAGAAGGTGCTACTAAAATAATTGAGGTAACTGTAGATTCAGCGATTAACTATACACAAGCTAAAACAGTAGCGAAAGCAATTGTAAATTCCCCATTAGTAAAAACTGCTGTTTATGGAGCAGATCCGAATTGGGGAAGAGTTGCTATGGCGATAGGCAAATGTGAAAACGAACAGCAAATAAATCAAGATAAAGTTGTTATTAGTTTTGATAATGTGAAAGTTTATCCTAGTAGCTTAACTAATGAAAATCTAGAACAGTTACGGCAAATTATGTCTCAAGATAAAGTAGATATTCATGTTAGCCTTAATATTGGTGATGCCTCTGCAACTGTATGGGGTTGCGATCTTTCAGAGGGTTATATAGAAATTAATGGTAAATACTCAACTTGATTAGACTTGTTGCACAAATGCAAAATTTGCCCTCATCCCCCAACCCCTTCTCCCAATTTTGAGAGAAGGGGAGCGAATTTAAAAGTCACTCTTGAGTTGAGGAGTAGGTTGCCACTGGTTCATCAAATTTTTCCTTTGAATCTGTAGTATTTTAAACGAGATACTGTATGTAAAAAATTATTATAAAACGGTGGTTAAACAAAAATATTTTTTATAAACCTAATATTAATAATAATAAATATTGGAATGTTCATCAGAAACATTGCGACATTCCTGACAAACATTGCAATATTCATGGCAAACATTGCAATATTCATGGCAAACATCACGATATTAATACGAAATATTGCAACATAACTAATTAGGCGGACATTATGTAATATAATTTCCGCCTAATTACCCATAATAAAAGAACCCCACCCCCAACCCCTCCCCGCCTGCGGGGAGGGGAGACAAAGCACAGCTTTGGCGGGGTGGGGTTCTTCGGGTTTAATAAGCAATCAAGCGGACATGATATTACAGCTATTTTCAGCTAAATAGACCGCGTGGTAGGGGCGCAAGGGCTTGCGTCCCTACAACAGATGTGGTTCAAATAGATGATTTCTGCTGTAATTACAAACCGATTCGCTCACAACAACTTATCTGGTGTAATTGGCAGATCGCGAATCCGCTTACCTGTGGCATGATAAACTGCATTAGAGATGGCAGCCGCTACCCCCACAATCGGCAGTTCCCCTAAGCTTTTGGTTCCTAGTGCATTCACATAAGGATCGGGTTCTTCAATGAATTGCACTTCCATATTGGGGATATCTGCATGAACGGGAATTAGGTAATCGGAAAGGTTAGCACCAACTATTCTGCCTTGATTAGGATCTATGACAGTTTTCTCCATCAGCGCCATACCAATTCCCCAGGTAATTCCGCCGATAACTTGACTCCGCGCTGTCTTGAAGTTGAGAATTCGCCCAGCATCATAAACGCCTACGCAACGTCTAACTTTGATTTCTCCTAACAACTCATCAACTGCAACTTCGACAAATATCGCACCAAAAGAATGTTTGGCATATTGTTGGCTCTCTGGATTGAGTGAGGATTCTTCTGTAACTTCTAAACTTTCTAATCCATGACGGCGCAGAATATCGGTGTAGCTGTCTCGCTTTGATGAGTCTTGTTTTAAAAATATTTGCCCTGACTCAACGGCAATATCTTCTGCTTGCAAGCCGTAAAGCAAAGAATTAGAATCTTCGATCGCCATTTTAATTATCTTATCCCGTGCGGCGATCGCAGTTTGATGCACCGCCGGCGAAACACTCCCAACGGTAATTGAGTTCCCTGTAATCGGGGCTTTGGGAAGATTAGTATCACCTAATTCAAACTGCACTGGTAATCCCAATACTTCAGCAGCTACCTGCGTCATCACTGTATAAGTACCTGTACCGATATCTTGAGTACCGCTTTGTACTTTCACTTCTCCAGTGGCAAAAATTTCTACCTTGACTGATGCAGTTCTGGCATTGGTAGGAAATGTCGCACTTGCCATTCCCCAGCCAATCAGGAAATGATTGTCTCGCATGGAACGGGGAACTGGATTGCGTTGTGTCCATCCAAAAATTTCTGCCCCTTTTTGATAACATTCTTTCAGGGATTTACTTGACCAAGGTAATCCTTTGTGCGGATCGATATCTGCATGATTTCTTAATCTTAGTTCAATTGGATCGATATTTAAGGTGTATGCCAATTCATCCATTGCCGATTCTAAGGCAAACATTCCCGGTGCTTCTCCTGGCCCGCGCATAAAGGTTGGTGTGCCGGCGTTGATGCGTCCCAAACGGTATTTAATTTCCAAATTGGCACAGGCGTACATCATGGTTGTTGCTGCACCCACTGGTTCGGCAAAGTCATCAAATACGGAAGTTAAAGATGTCCCAATTTGCTCAATGATAGTTAGTTTACCTTCTTTGGTTGCACCTAGTGTTAGCTGCTGCTGAGTTTCAGAACGGTGGCCGCAAGCAGTGTACATTTGCGATCGCGTTAGTACTACTTTTACTGGGCGTTTTACTTGCCGAGCGGCGATCGCTGCTAAAATCGTATGCGATCGCAGCAGTGCTTTACAACCAAATCCACCACCTAAGTATTTGGAGATGACGCGGACATTTTCTTCGGGAATATTCAGAATAGATGCAATTCGGCTTTGGGTTGCAGAAACGCCTTGAGTGGTTTCATAGAGCGTCAAGTTATCTCCCTCCCACATAGCGATGGTTGCAGAAGGCTCTAGGGGATTATGATGTTCTACTGGCGTGCTATAAACTTGCTCTACCAAGACATCTGCCTGTACTTTCCCCGATTCAACATCCCCTCTAGTGATTTTAGCTGGCATCATGCCAAAAAATATTGATTCGGGTTCAAATAGCTCTGTATGTGCCATTGTGACTGTCGGAATGGCTTCTTCGTAGATAATTTTTATCTTACAGGCGGCAGTTTCGGCTTCTTCTAAAGTTTGGGCAATTACAACCCCCAAATGTTGACCATCGTAGTAGATATTATGGTCTTTTTCAGTTGACTGAGGTTGTGGAGGCCCAAAGAAAGGTATTTTTACCAGAGATGGGGTTTGTTGATAAGTAACGACATCTAGCACACCAGGAGAGACTGCGGCTGCGGATGTGTCTATTTGGATAACTTTACCGCTAGCGATCGCGCTTTGAAAAATCACTCCATAAGTTAAATTCTCGATTGGCACATCGGCTGTGTAAGGTGCTTCTCCCGTTACTTTCAACTTACCATCAACGCGATCGAGTGGTTTCCCAATAATTTTATTCATATCAATTAATTATTACTCCTCTTCCTTGTCCCCTTATCCCCTTGTCCCCTTGTCCCCTTGTCCCCTTGTCCCCTTCTACCACAACTGAGAGTGCGCGTACCAAAGCGCGTTTGACTAACTCAATTTTGAATTCATTATGCGTTTGCGGTTTTGCTTCTTTGACGGCTGCTGCTGCTGCGGCTGTAAAGATATCTTCGTTAATTTCTTTCCCTTTGAGGATCTCCTCAGCATCCCTTGCACGCCAAGGTTTGGGTGCTACTCCTCCAAAAGCGATACGTGCTGATTTTATCGTGTCTTGTTCTATATCTAAAGCAACAGCTACAGAAACGAGAGCAAATTCGTAAGAAGCTCGATCCCTTACTTTTAAATAATGGGACTTATATGCAAAATCTGGAACTTCAATAGCAACAATTAATTCTCCAGGCTGTAATAGAGTTTCTTTTACTGGTGTCTCACCTGGTAAGAGATAAAAATCATCAATTGAAATTCGCCGTGATTGTTCTATTCCTTGGATGCAAAGCACTGCATCTAATGCCGTCAAAGCTACAGCTAAATCGGAAGGATGAACGGCAATGCAATGTTCGCTAGCTCCGAAAATGGAATGCATTCGATTGTTACCTGTAATTGCCGAACAACCTATACCGGGAGTGCGTTTATTACAAGGAAAAACCGGATCGCGAAAGTAACCACAGCGGACTCGTTGCAGTAAATTTCCGCCCACTGTTGCCATATTTCGCAGTTGCGGTGAAGCGCTTTGTAATAAAGCTTGGCTAATTACCGGATAACATTCCTGAATTTTGGGATGAAAAGCTACATCGCTCATTCGAGAAATCGCACCAATGCGGATTCCTTGAGGTTGAAATTCAATATTTGCTAAGGGCAAACTATTAATATCAATTAATATATTCGCTGTTTGGACTCCATCTTTCATTAATCCCAGTAAATCTGTGCCCCCAGCAATAAATACAGCAGTTTTCTCTTGCTCAACTATTGCGATCGCCACTTCTTCTGAGGTGACTTTAGCATAACTAAATGGCTGCATCTTGCTTTTCCTCTAGCACATCTTGAATCGCCGCAATAATATTTGGATATGCTCCACAACGGCAAAGGTTCCCACTCATTTTTTCTCGAATTTCTGCTTCAGATTTTGGTGATTCTTCTAATATCATCCCTACGGCTGAGATAATTTGACCTGATGTACAGTAGCCACATTGAAAAGCATCATGAGTAATAAAGGCTGTTTGCATAGGATGGAGTTTACCATCTTGTGCTAATCCCTCAATTGTGGTAATTTCAGCACCGATGTGCATGATTGCCAAAGTCATACAAGAGTTAATACGCCGATTATTAACTAATACTGTACATGCACCACATTCACCGCGATCGCAAGCTTTTTTAGTGCCCATCAAACCCAGCTTTTCTCGAAGTGCATCTAGTAATGTCACACGAGGTTCTATCTTTAATGAGTAAGATGTATTATTAACATTCAGTGATAATTCTACTTCCTCTGAACCGAATATTTTCACTTCCTGAGTCAGTGAGTCTGAAGTTCTTGAAGCTAAGGAATTTTTTTCCATATCTCATGTAGATAATAATTACATCATTTACTATATTAGCGATAAAAGTCTGCGGTTGTTCTAGCGTTACTTCCTGACATTTAGAATCCAAGGTAACGGCAATAACGGATGGCAAAAGGAAGGCATAAAGAGCTAACCTTTCAAGCAATCACTTGTGGGGAATTTACAATAAGCGGCAATGAACTCACTTAAACCGATACATACAGAAGCTGCTTTAAATTTCATCCAAACTCTTTTTCACAATTTTGTTGAATATGAAAATGATACAGTAAGCTTAGTGAGCTTACAGGAAGTTTATGAAAATTAAAAGTCAAATTTAATGAATTTTAGGACTTACGCACAGGTAACGGAAAATCGAACCACAGAGACACAGAGTACACGGAGGAATAAGAGTTTGAGAGGTATTTTGCGTAAGTCCTGAATTTATCGCTCAAATCGGCGTAATGGTATTTATTTGCGTTTGTCGAATTAAGAAAAAATGCTGAAGTGTGCAGTTTTTGTTACTACCAGCAACTGCAAAATAAATTCAGGGTTGATTCTTAAGGAAGATTGACTAAAAAACTATTTAGGAGTCAAAGTAATGACTGTGGATATAGCTGAAAGATAAAGTTGACTTCAGATATGGAAGAAGTGTATATATTCGTGGGAATATTCTGAATTCTGACTTAATAATAATATGAACACAAATTTCACTCAGAAATTCTCCCAACCCATAGTAGAGAAAGTTGCTATTATCGGTGCTGGCCCAGGCGGTTTAGCTGCGGCGATCGCACTGAGAAGCCAAGGGATAGAGGTGCAAGTATACGAAAAAGCCCAAGAATTTCGTCCGGCGGGAACTGGACTAGGGCTAGCTCCCAACGGCTTGAATTCTCTAGATGCGATCGCGCCGGGAATTGTCGAAACTCTCAAAAGTTCGGGATGCGAGGTTCACCACACGGTTTTAAAGAGTATTCAGGGAGAAACAATCCGAACTAGCGCCACTAAATATTTAGAGCAATACGGACAACCGTTATTGACTGTTTGGTGGTATCGTCTACAACAAGTCTTAGCATCGAGATTGCCGTCTGATATCATTCACCTCAATCATCGCTGCATCGGCTTTGAGCAAGATGCAAAGGGTGTGAAAATTCATTTTGATGGCAAAAAATCGGTAGATGCAGATTTGCTGATTGGGGCTGATGGCGTTAACTCTGTCATCAGAGAAACTTTATTTGGCGAGGGTAAGCCTAATTATATCGGTAGTATGTGTTGGCGTGCCGTCATTGAGTATCGCCACGAGCTATTTAATGACTATGACCTAGTTTTTGCCAAAGGCAATCAACAGTTTATGTACCTTTTGAATGTGGGTGGCGGCTATACCAGTTGGATTAGTCGGAAGTTCTCGCCTGAGTACTCCCTTTCGCACAGCGCTGATGAAGTGAAGTCTCGTATTCTCCATGAATTAGCCGACTGGGATAAATCCTTTCGGGAGGTGGTAGAAGCGACACCAGCCGAAGAAATTTGGGAAGGGCCGATTTGCGATCGCCCACCGTTAACTCAATGGAGTCAAGGCAGAGTCACTCTCTTAGGCGATGCCGCTCATCCAATGGCACCTGCAATGGGACAAGGAGCCAATACCACTTTTGAAGATGCATACCAACTGCGAGAGTGTCTTTCTGATTCAGCTAATCTGCAAGAAGCTCTGACTAGCTACGAACAGTGTCGCATCGAGCGGACAAAACCCATTCAAGCTCGTAGTGCCTTGGGTGAAATGCGGTACTACGACATTAACACCGTGGCATCTACTGGGCAGACGCAAGAGCGGCAAATGAGTATGAATGATGATTTTCACAAATGGGTGTACGACTTTAAGCCATCTGTAAAAAGTTAAATTATAGTGTGGTATTAGTAAAGTTACTTTGAGCGCAGCTAGCGCTAATCTTATCGAGTAATTTGAGCCTATCAGAAGTGACTGTTTTTAGTCAAGCCCTCAAACACAACAAATTCGTTGACTAATTGAGAATTAGTCGCACAAAATCAACATAACTTAATCAAAGTGTTAATTTTTATGAAAAGCTAATAGCTATCCAATACAGTTCAGAATTAGGGATTACCAAGAAATAAATTATCCACTCTTGTGGGGTGGACATCTTGTCATTGGTGTCAACTTAGCGTGAAAGCCAGCCTATAACCAGCTTTTAGATATTGTCTCGTTCCCAGTCAAAGACTGGGAATGCCGTCCTAGAGGCGGAGCCTCCCTTTCTGGCGGCAGAGCCGCCAAGAGCAACATTTCCAGCCTAGAGGCTGGAAACGAGATTTGAAAAGGCTTTTAGCTTAACTTGACACCAATGACATCTTGTCCGCCCTATGAACTGGGCTTTCGTGTCGCCCAGCCCACAATAAAAGTTGTATATTTTTTTATTTGGAAATCCCTTAGCAACAAAATCCAGATGTAGAGACGCGATTTATCGCGTCTTGAAAAACCATTATCTACACGAATGACCTTTAACTCAAGCGTATTGGATCGCTATTAGCTTTTTGGGATAAATTGAAGTATTAAATCTCGCTTTGAAGTTGCTAATTTACCCCTATTTCCGGTTGAGATGAAGCGCAAGTAATCAGTTTAACGTCTAGTTTTCAGTTCCTGAAAATTCTCGATTGTCAAAAAGATTTCTTCATCAGCTATTTGACTATTGTAATCGATATTAATTTTAGTTGGATAGCCAAGTTTAGCATTGTATTCTACATCCAGGTTGAATGCCTTACGGTTGATAGCATCTTGAATCACATTAAAAAGTTCGGGAATTGTGTCATATTTTTGAAAGAATTCTGGATTAACTGGTTGACCTGTAGCTACAGAAGTGACTGAAATTGGTTGACCATTACGTACTTGAATAACTACTGGCCCTCTAGCATCTGGTATGCAGAAGCAACTGTTGCTAACCGTAATGCGATAGTTAGAAATATTTGCCTGCTCCCACAAACGCTTATTAAATTTCAATCGTCTTGAATTCAAGCTATTATTCGTTTGCGTTTGATATTGTGCTTTCTCTGCGCTAGTTTCGGATATAGCTGGTAGGTTCATACTTAGAGAAAGCAATAGTGTTGCACTGATAATGATAGGTAAACGCATATTAATCGATTTATTAGGTTACAAAATCTTTCTCTTATTAGAGTACAACAAAATTTAAGTCATTTACAATCTTGTGTTTAAATATATTTTATTTTTAATTAAAGTTCATCCATAATCTGACTTTCAAGACATAAATTAGGAACTTTTTCGGCATATTTTTGATCGCCTAAAATTGCCTCTTTTTCCAAAGCAATGTCTACGGCTGACTACGCCTTTGCAGCCTCGTACTTCATGCAAAAGAAAACTGCTGTATAATCCTCCCCATATTTAAAGTATGAGGAGGATTCAATTATCTTTAATTAGCAACATTGATGATTGCTAATTACTATTTCGCTGTCAGCTTGCAGACATGCCTTAGCTTCTATGGATTTTGAGAGATGTTTACGCAACGATCTCAAAGCTTGTCGCTGATAATAATGGTGGGGCTGTGAACTGATTGTTATCGTTATCAATGTTGGCAAACAAACTACCTGTCCCATAGCCTGGTGATGTCAAGTTTTGGTTGAAGAACAAGTTGCCAGTTCCAAGACTGTAAGTAATGAGTCCAGAGCTAGTTGCAGCTGCTGCATCATTAGCTACTATCTTAATTTGGGACAGATTATTGAGTCCGGCAAAAGTTGTCTTATCGAGGACAATTTTATCGCTAAAGTAGCTGAAGTCAGTAATTTTATCTACACCGAGATCGGCACCATTGTACCCAGCACCTGAGTTGAATACAAAGCGATCGCCACCAGCACCACCAGTCAGAATGTCATTACCTTTACCACCTCGTAAAATATCATTACCAGCATCTCCATAGAGTAAGTCATTGCCAGCACCACCATAGAGAACGTCATTTCCCTCACCACCAAAGGCTCTCAACGTTGTCGCTGTGCCACTACCATCCAGGAAGTCATTGCCAGCCCCGCCTGTGAACCAGACTGCATTTACAGAAGTTCCTGACAGGTTGTTGACATCGAGGATGTCATCACCGCCACCACCATTGATTTCAAACCTTTCTGCACTGTCTACAGTCAGAGTGAAAGGAACCAAGTTCAAGCGATCGAAGATTGCCCTACCTTGAGCATCTTGTTGCAGGCGGAAGTTGTCTCCCACACCCGCGCCATTGACTTCAACCACGTCAAAGCCTGCATTACCACTGATTCTATCGCTACCATCACCATTGTTCCAAATCAGGCGATCGTTGCCGTTTCCGCCAGTGAAGGTGTCATTGCCACGATTTCCAACTATGGTATCGTTCCCGTCCCCACCAGATAGAAAGTCGATACCATCGCCACCTCGTAACAGGTCATTATCGGCATCACCATAAAGGTTATCATTGCCAGTACCACCTGTGAGACTGTCATTACCCTCACCACCGAAGGCTCTCAACGGTGTTGTTGTGCCACTACCATCCAGCACATCATTGCCAGCCCCGCCTGTGAACCAGACTGCATTTACAGAAGTTCCTGACAGGTTGTTGACAGCGAGGGTGTCATCACCACCACCACCATTGATTTCAAACCTTTCTGCACTGTCTACAGTCAGAGTAAAGGGAACCAGGTTGAGGCGATCGAAGATTGCTCTGCCTTGAGCATCTTGTTGCAGGCGGAAGTTGTCTCCTACACCCGCGCCGTTGACCTCAACCACGTCATAGCCAGCGTTACCGCTGATTCTATCGCTACCGTCACCATTGTTCCAGATCAGGCGATCGTTGCCGTTTCCGCCGATGAAAGTGTCGTTACCACGATCTCCGATTAGGGTATCCTGTCCGTTCCCACCGGATAGAAAGTCGATACCATCGCCACCTCGTAACAGGTCATTACCAGCATTTCCAAAAAGGCTGTCATTTCCATCCAAACCATTGAAGTTATCAGAAGCGGCATTACTAATACCTACATCTGCTCCATTAGTCGGGCCTGGGCCTGGAATCCAAGTTACTGCCATGATTAATACTCCTAATTCTTAATTTATCTCAGCAAACAATGAGTTACTAATACTTCATTTTTAAGAAATGTTTGGAAGTACTAGTTTCTCTCTATGAACTAGAAAACTTATAGTTTTTAGCTGCTAAGTATTAATCAGAGATATTTTCTTGTTTTATGCAAAAGATTGGTTTTGTAAACTTTCTTCACTAGGAATTTTAGAGACATACCTGACTGTATCCTGACTTTTCACGTCATTTGAAAAAGAAAGAGTAACTCGTGAATGCCTTTAGCAGAGTAGCTTTCAACTGATTGAACGATTTTCGCTAAAGTTCAAACAAATGTAAGTAACGTTGAAGAAATGACGACATTAAATACTAATCCGTATTCGTATTGTGACTTTGCTGACAACTGCTTAATTCGTTGAATAGCATTAATAAGTGGGTGTTAATATGTAAAATATGGTAAGTTTTTGTTCAAATATTTATAAGTATCAGTGATTTCAAAGCACTTAATAAAAATCGATTTATTCAATCATTAACCTAGAATTTTGTTTAAGTTTGAGCATTTGTTATTACATTTACTCTCAAACAACTATTTATCCAATGAGTAAAATGTAATACTTTAATCTGATTCAATATTTTGGTTATAGAGTTACGTATAGCAAGGGACTGGGGACTGGTGACACTTCGGCAAGCTCAGTGCATCGCTGGGGATTGGGTGAAAAGTCTTGTTGTGTCTAAGTTTTATCATCTGTTAATGTCCTAACCACCAAGGCTTGTGCTATAAATTCGGCGGCTTATACCAATTTGAAAAAAGAATGCGACAGATACATACTCCCAAACCTTTGTTCTGTCTGGCTTTCTTAATTTTGAATTTTGAATTTTGAATTTTGAATTTTGAATTTTGAATTGGTATTATATCGTGTCCGCTGAATTGCCCATAATAAAAGAACCTCACCCTGGTTTTGCTAGGTAAAGCCAGGGTGAGGTTTAGAAGGACTTTTGGGTAATCAGATTACTTGTGTATACACCGTAAGCCTAGTAGGGGAGAGTCCACGCAATACGATTTGGTTAAAGACCGACCATTATTGTAGAGACGGCGATTCATCGCGTCTCCTGGCTTAACCGAACAGTATTTAAAGACCACGCAGGAATCACAAGTAATTTACCGGAGATATATCATTCCCTGGCTAACAGGCAGGGAATGAGAGAATACTAACTCGCGGCTAAATTGCTCCAACCGACGTAAGGTAATTTTGTCGCTGTTGCCCGAACTTGGTCAGCATTCGCCACCAACTGACCGCAAGCATCCCAAGTTCCAGAAATAAATGTGCTTCTTGTACCTTCACCGATCGCAACTGAAGCAATATAATCGCCAATTTGCACTTGCAAACTTTCCAAATCCACTGTCACGGCGGCTTGGGGATTAGCAGTGACTAAATCTTGCAGTTGTTTAACAGTCACAGCATCGGCTGTCAAACAAGGTATACCCATTGCCACACAGTTACCGAAAAAGATTTCCGCGAAGCTTTCACCAATTAAAGCTTGGATTCCCCATTTTGCGATCGCTTGAGGTGCATGTTCCCGTGATGAACCACAGCCAAAATTTCTATTGACTATTAAAATATTCGCGCCTTTGTATTGGGGTTGGTCAAAGGGATGTTCGCCTTTAAGTGCTGTCCGGTCATCGATAAATGCGCCTTCACCTAACCCATCAAAGGTAACGGCTTTCAAATATCGCGCCGGAATGATGCGATCGGTATCTATATCATTACCCACTAAAGGTATACCGCGTCCTGAAACTGTTTTAACTTCACTCACCATAAAACTTGACAAAGGGATTGGGGACTGGGGATTGGGGACTGGGGACTGGAGACTGGGGACTGGGGACTGGGGACTGGGGACTGGGGACTGGGGACTGGGGACTGGGGAAGAGAGGCAAAGGAGAATAATTCTATAACCAATGCCCCATGCCCCATGCCCAATGCCCAATGCCCAATGCCCTATGCTCAAAATTACAACAACTCACGTACATCAGAAACTTCGCCTTTAATTGCAGCCGTGGCGACCATCGCCGGACTCATTAATAATGTCCGACCGGAGGAGGAACCCTGTCTTCCTTTAAAGTTGCGGTTGGAGGAAGAAGCGCTGATTTGTCTTCCTTGCAGCTTATCGGGGTTCATAGCCAGGCACATAGAACATCCCGGTTCCCGCCACTCAAATCCGGCTTCCTGAAAGATTTTATCTAGTCCTTCAGCTTCCGCCTCTTCTTTCACCCGTTCCGAACCGGGGACAACAAAAGCTTTGATTCCTTCGGCAACGTGGCGACCTTTGGCGATTTTTGCCGCTTCTCGCAAATCGCTAATTCTACCGTTGGTGCAACTACCAATAAAGCAGACATCTATTTTAGTGCCCTTGATCGGTTGACCGGGATATAAATCCATGTAGCGGTAAGCTTCTTCGGCAATGAATCGGTCTTCTTCTAGCAGTTCTTCTGGTTGAGGTACTGACTGGTTGACACCGATACCTTGACCGGGAGTAATCCCCCAGGTGACGGTAGGAGGAATTTTTGCAGCGTCAAATACTACTACATCATCATATTGGGCATCTGCATCGCTCTTGATCGAGTCCCACCAAGCTACTGCTTTATCCCAATCTGCATCAATGGGTGCAAAATCTCTGCCTTTGAGGTAATCGTAGGTAACTCGATCGGGATTGACATAGCCGCATCTAGCACCGCCTTCGATCGCCATATTGCAGACAGTCATCCTCTCTTCCATATTCATTTGCTCAAATGTCGTACCGGCAAATTCGTAGGCATAACCCACGCCACCTTTAACACCAAGTGAACGGATGATATGTAAAATTACATCTTTGGCGTAAACACCAGGGTTGAGAGTGCCGTAAACTGCGATTTTGCGGACTTTCAGTTTGGAGAGGGCGAGGGTTTGAGAAGCGAGAACATCCCGGACTTGGCTAGTACCAATACCAAATGCGATCGCACCAAATGCTCCATGACTGGAAGTGTGACTATCTCCACAAGCGATCGTCATTCCTGGCTGAGTCAGTCCGAGTTCGGGAGCGATGACGTGAACTATACCCTGGCTACCAGAACCAATGTTGTAAAAAGTTATGTTATTTTCTTGACAGTTATTTTCCAGCGCCTGAATCATTTCCTCTGCCAAGTTATCGGCAAAGGGACGCGCCTGGTTTTCTGTGGGCACAATATGATCGACTGTGGCGACGGTACGCTGTGGAAAGAGTACTTTTAGACCTCTTTCGCGTAACATAGCAAAAGCCTGGGGACTGGTTACTTCATGAATTAGGTGAAGCCCGATAAATAGTTGCGTCAGCCCTGAGGGAAGTGTACCAACGGTGTGTAAGTCCCAAACTTTATCAAACAGGGTACCTTTGCTCATACGTCAATCAATATTTAAAGAGTCCGGTCTTAAATAGTATCAAAAAAAAGTCTTGGTTTTTACAGATTGCTTCATATTACTTACAGCTTTGGGTAAGGTCGTGGGGAATTGAGGGGTGAAGTTTAAACGCAGAGGCACGCTGAGGTAAGCGCAGAGGTACGCAGAGAATTCGCGATGTCATTCGATCGCCTTTGAGGTAGTAAATGCGAAAATTCTCCGAAATACTCAGATGCAAAGGTGTAAATAATTTTATCCTTTTCCACAAGGATATGTTAAGACAATACCAGATTATTGCACTACCAGGTTATGTCCTTAGATTTACGGGAATTTTATCAGGCTAGCGATCCCAGCAGAACTCTGTTTGTCAACAATAGCTCTGATGGCAAGTATTATATAGATTTTTCCTCGGTACGAGGTGGTGATATTCTGGGCAAGCTGAAGCAGAAAATCACCTTTTTTAAGCCGAATGAACCCACTTGCACTTTATTTACTGGGCATATTGGTTGTGGGAAATCTACAGAACTATTACGGTTACAGGCAGAACTGGAAAAGTTAGGTTTTCATGTGGTCTATTTTGAATCCAGTGATGACTTGGAAATGACCGATGTCGATATTGCTGATGTGCTGCTAGCGATCGCTCGGCGGGTGAGTCAAAGTCTGGATAAAATTACTTTGGAGTCACCCAATAAGTTTAATGAGTTGCTGCAAGGTGCTTGGAAAGTTTTAAACTCCGAGGTGACGGCGGGAAAAGTTAAGCTTCCGGTGGTGGGGGATGTCGGTTTATCGGCAGATAAAGATAAGTTTTCTCTGTCTGTGGGCATTGGGGAAATCACCGCGAAGATGAAAAATGACCCAGCGCTGCGAGAAAAACTCAATCAGTATTTAGCACCGCAAAAAACTAAACTGCTGGAAGCGATTAATCAAGAATTATTGGAACCTGCGATCGCAAAACTCAAACAGCAGGGTAAAAATGGTCTGGTGGTAATTGTCGATAATCTTGACCGCATAGATAATCGTGCCAAACCTTGGGGTCGTCCGCAGCAAGAATATTTATTTGTCGATCAGGGTGAGTTTTTGACGAAGCTGAATTGTCATCTGATCTACACCATGCCCTTATCTTTGAAGTTTTCCAATGATTACGGAATGCTGACTCAGCGTTTCCCAGAAGACCCCAAGGTGTTACCAATGGTTCCTATACAATGGGCTGATGGCAGCGTTCATACACAGGGAATGTCACTCATGCAGCAGATGGTGCTTGCTAGAGCTTTTCCTGACATGAAACCAGAGGAGCGTTTAAGTAAAGTTACCGAGATTTTTGATAGTGCTGCTAGCTTAGAGCGTTTATGTCAAATGAGCGGTGGTCATGTGCGAGATGTGCTGAGGCTGCTGAATACCTGGATTATGGAAGAGATGAGTCTTCCTCTAACCCGTGAAACCCTAGAGCAAGTTATTCGTTCTCGGCGGAATGAAATCATGTTGCCGATTTCTGAGGATGAGTGGCAATTGTTACGCCATGTCAAGGAAAGGAAAAAGGTAAGTGATGACCACGGATATCAAAAACTGATTCGCAGTCGATTTGTGTTTGAATATCGCGATGGTGGCGAGTCTTGGTTTGATGTTAATCCGGTTTTGGCTGAGGCAAGAGAGTTGAACGTTTCTTAAGGGTAGGGTGTGTTAAGGCTTCTGTAAAGCACCATCTTCGGTTTCGGCTGCGTTATGCTTCGCGGTACACACCCGATATCTGCTATTCGCCCTAGCTATTTAATCCAAAATCCAAAATTCCAAATTGGTATGACAGATTTACAGCAACCTGAAAATGAAAAGGGACTGCAACAATTAGCTTGGGCGATCGAATCCTCTGTGGGACAGTTTAAGCTGATATTGGCCCGGTGTAATTATGCCAGCTTGCGCGATCGCTTAATTTCCAGACTGCAAGAAATTTGTCAAGTCGAAATTCGTGTCTTGACGGTGCAGCAATCGAACAAGACTCTTTATACTGCGATTCAAGAAGAATTCGGCGCACAAATGCCAGCCTGTGTGATGGTTGTCGGTTTGGAATCCGTGCAGAATTTGCCTGTGATGTTAACTTCTGCAAATCAAGTGCGGGAGGAGTTTCGCAAGAATTTTGCTTTTCCCTTAGTGTTTTGGATTGACGATGAAATCTACAAGCATCTAATACAGCTGGCGCCAGATTTGGAAAGTTGGGCAACTACGAGAAATTTTGCCATATCAACACAGCAATTAGTAGATTTTATCATCGAAACGGCTAATCAATGGTTTAGTAATAACTTAAAATTTAGCTTCGATGTATATCTTAAGCTGGAAAATGAGTTAGAAGCAGCGCAAAGAGATTTAATTAAAAAGCCAGATATTTATAATTTAGATATTCAAGCTAACTTAGAAACTTTATTAGGTTTTGTTAAACAGATAAATGATCAAAAAGATTCGGCCTTAGAGCATTATCACAAAGCTTATAAGCTTTGGCAGCAAAGTCATAATTTAGAAAAGCAGGCAAAAGTCATCGGTGAGATTAGCTTTTGCTATTATCTCAAAGCTTTGAAGCATCAAGATATCAATTGTCAAGATGGGCAGACAACTTGGCATTATCTTCAAGAGTATATACATTTTATTAGCCAATTTAAAAGTCCAGATTTAATTGCTGACGCTGTAGTGAAGTTCGGTGATATTTTGCGAGACCTGAAAAAGTGGGAAATATTGCAGAGTCTTTCGGAACAAGCTTTAGTAATCCATCAAAATAACAAGCAGCCAAGAGAATTAGCCAAAGATTACGGTTTTTTAGCTGAGGTGGCTTTGGCTCAAAAAAACTGGATGAAAGCAAATCAGTTAGTCAAGCAAGCATTAGAAGTTTTTGCAGCGATTCCAAATCAGGAATCAGCTAATATATCAGGGATTTTATCTGATATTCCTGAAAGGGTTTTAAAATCAAAACAATTGAGTTTATATCAATTTATTTTAGGTCGTTCTCAATACTATTTAAGTCAAATAAAAGAGGCAACACTCAGCTTAGAAACTGCTAGGGATGTGGGTAATCCCTTAGAAGATGTCAGGCTTTACTTGGATATTATCAGGTTTTTGCAGCAGCTTTATTTTGAGCAGAAAGAATATCTCAAAGCATACAAAATTAAACAGCAACGGCGTTCCGTTGAACAGCAATTTGGCTTGCGGGCTTTTATTGGTGCGGGTAAGTTAGAAGCTACAAAACAGGCATTTGTCGAGACATTGCGCTTAAATTCTCCCCAAGGAAATATTGCCCCAGAAATTGCTGCATCTGGTCGTCTGTTGGATATAGAACGTTTAATCGAACGCATGGGTCGCCCTGATTATAAGTTGATAGTAATTCATGGGCAATCGGGTGTAGGCAAAAGTTCCCTGGTGAATGCGGGACTGGTGCCGGCTTTAAAGAATAAAGCGATCGGTACTCAAGATTATTTGCCGGTGGTAATGCGCGTTTACACCAACTGGGTGGAAGAGTTGGGGAGGCTTTTGGGAAATGAGGGGGATGAGGGGGACAAGGGGACAAGGGGACAAGGGGACAAGGGGGATGAGGGGGACAAGGGGACAAGGGGACAAGGGGACAAGGGGGATGGGGGAGAGTTAAAACTTCAAGTTTCGACCTCTGAACTCGGAACTTCGACCTCAGAAGGTCAACTTTCACCCTCAGAAGGTCAACTTTCACCCTCAGAAGGTCAACGTCGAGCCTCAGAAGGTCAACGTTCACCCTCAGAAGGTCAACTTTCATCCTCAGAAGGTCAACTTTCACCCTCAGAAGGTCAACTTTCACCCTCAGAAGGTCAACGTCGAGCCTCAGAAGGTCAACTTTCATCCTCAGAAGGTCAACTTCCACCCTCAGAAGGTCAACTTCCACCCTCAGAACTCAGAACTCCGCAATATTTGATATCCAGACTCAAAGAAAACGAACAGTGTAACCTCCGCACAGTGTTAATTTTCGATCAATTTGAGGAATTTTTCTTTGTTTACACCGAACCTGCACAAAGAAAGCAATTCTTTGAGTTTCTGGGAGAGTGTCTGAATGTTCTATCTGTGAAAGTTATCTTATCGCTGCGGGTAGATTACATCCATTACTTGCTAGAGTGCAATGATTTGTCGAGTCTCAAGATTATTGGCAATGACATACTCAGTAATAATGTACTTTACAAGTTGGGGAACTTCTCACTTGCTGATGCCAAGTCAATTATTCAGCGTTTAACTGAAAATACTAGCTTTCACTTAGAACCTGCTTTAGTTGAACAACTGGTGCAAGATTTAGCCGGAGAATTGGGTGAAGTTCGTCCCATTGAGTTGCAGGTTGTGGGGGCGCAACTGCAAACGGAGAATATTACAACTCTGGCAGAATATCGGCAGCGTGGCACTAAGGACGAATTGGTTAAGCGTTATTTGCATGAAGTTGTTAATGATTGCGGTGAAGAAAATCAGCAAGCAGCAGACATATTACTCTATTTGCTCACCGATGAAAAAGGAACTCGCCCACTCAAGACTCGCGCTGAGTTGGAACGCGATTTACTCCCGTACTTTTCGGAGATCCCCCCAACCCCCCTTAAAAAGGGGGGCTTCATTCTTTCTACCCCCTTTTTAAGGCGATCGCCGCAGGCGGGGGGATCGGAAGCTAGGGCAAAACAAGCTTCTGAAATCAGTAAATTAGATTTAATATTAGAGATTTTTGTCCAATCCGGCTTAGTGGTTTTGCTACCAGAAAACCCCGCCGACCGTTATCAACTGGTACATGATTACATCGCCACCTTTATCCGCCAGCAACAGGAACCGAAGTTAAAGCAGGTGATGGCGGAACTGGAAAAAGAACGAGAACAAAGAAAACTGAGTGAAGCAAAACTTAATCGTGTTCTCAAACGCGCCCTTTTTGGTTCCATAACCGCAGGTTTAGGATTTGCTGTTTTAGCTGCGGCAACATTCCAGTGGTCAGTAGAGGCAAATGTTCAGCTAATTAACGCCATCAATAATTCTTCAGAAGCCTTTTTTGCCTCTGGACAATATTCAGATGCTTTAATAACAGCCTTAAAAGCAGGTAGCAAACTCAAGCATACACTTTGGGCACAGCACAGAAGTGATATCCTAATGCAAACTGTGGCAACTTTACAGCAAGCGGTTTATTTAAAGCCAAATGAGCCAAAAGAAAATCGTGCGATCGAGGTGAATACTTTAGAAGGGCATAGCGATGAGGTTAATAGCGTCGCCTACAGTCCCAATGGACAACAGTTAGCTTCTGCTAGTACTGACAAGACGATCAAAATCTGGGATGCCAGCAGTGGTCAACTCCTCAAAACCCTGACTGGTCATAGCAATAGGGTCATTAACGTCGCGTACAGCCCGAATGGACAACAGTTAGCTTCTGCTAGTACTGACAAGACGATCAAAATCTGGGATGCCAGCAGTGGTCAACTCCTCAAAACCCTTACTGGTCATAGCAATTCGGTTACTAGCGTCGCCTTTAGCCCCAATGGGCAACAGTTAGCTTCTGCTAGTTTTGACAACACCATCAAAATCTGGGATGTTAGCAGTGGTAAACTCCTCAAAACCCTTACTGGTCATAACAAAGAGGTCAATAGCGTCACCTACAGCCCCAATGGACAACAGTTAGCTTCTGCTAGTGGTGACAAGACCATCAAAATTTGGGATGTCAGCAGTGGCAAACTCCTCAAAACCCTGACTGGTCATGGCAGTGCGGTCAGAAGCATCGCTTACAGCCCCAATGGAGAACAGTTAGCTTCTGCTAGTGATGACAAAACCATCAAAATTTGGGATGCCAGTAGTGGCAAACTCCTCAAAACCCTGACTGGTCATAGCGGTGAGGTTTATAGCGTCGCCTATAGCCCCAATGGACAACAGTTAGCTTCTGCTAGTTTTGACAGCACCATCAAAATCTGGGATATCAGCAGTGGTAAACCCCTCAACATCCTGACTGGTTATAGCAATGTGGTCATTAACGTCGCGTACAGCCCGAATGGACAACAGTTAGCTTCTGCTAGTTGGAACCTCACCATCAAAATCTGGGATATCAGCAGTGGCAAACCCCTCAAAACCCTTACTGGTCATAGCAGTGGGTTCATTCGTGTCGCGTACAGCCCGAATGGACAACAGTTAGCTTCTACTAGTGCTGACAAGACGATCAAAGTCTGGGATACCAGCAGTGGTAAACTCCTCAAAACCCTTACTGGTCATAGCGATTCGGTCAGTAACGTCGCCTACAGTCCTAATGGACAACAGTTAGCTTCTGCTAGTTTTGACAGCACCATCAAAATCTGGGATATCAGTAGTGGCAAACTCCTTAAAACCCTCACTGGTCATAGCAAAGAGGTCAATAGCGTCGCATACAACCCTAATGGACAACAGTTAGCTTCTGCTAGTTGGGACAAAACCATCAAAATCTGGGATGTCAGCAGTGGCAAACTCCTCAAAACCCTTACTGGTCATAGCAAAGAGGTCAATAGTGTCGCCTACAGCCCTAATGGACAACAGTTAGCTTCTGCTAGTCGGGACAAAACCATCAAAATCTGGGATGTCAGCAGTGGTAAACTCCTCAAAACCCTTACTGGTCATAGCAGTTGGGTCTGGAGCGTCGCCTACAGCCCCAATGAACAACAGTTAGCTTCTGCTAGTTTTGACAACACTATCAAAATCTGGGATGTCAGCAGTGGCAAACTCCTCAAAACCCTTACTGGTCATAGCAGTTTGATCATTGGCGTCGCGTACAGCCCCAATGGAAAACAGTTAGCTTCTGCTAGTTTTGATAGCACCATCAAAATCTGGGATATCAGCATTGGTAAATCCCTCAAAACCCTTACTGGTTATAGCAGTCAGGTCTATAGCGTTGCCTACAGCCCCAATGGAGAACAGTTAGCTTCTGCTAGTGCTGACAAAACAATAATTTTATGGGATTTCGATTTCGATAATTTATTATTCAGTGGTTGTAGTTTGCTGAATCACTACCTTATTGCCCATCCAGAAGTGTTAGAAGAGTTGCAATCATGCCAAACGCGATCGCGGTTGGCGCAAGGCGCTACAGTATTAGTTATCCAAGGTGAGAAGTTAGCGCGAAATGATGATATTAGTGGCGCTGTGGAAAAGTTTCGCAAAGCGCAACAGTGGGATAATAAATTAAAGTTTGATTCCCAGGCGAGAGCGAAAGAGTTGGCGCAAGGCAAGACAGACCTAACCCCCAGCCCCTTCCCTGCGAGGGAAGGGGAGTAATGTGACTTTACCCATAACTTTGCCGCTACTGGAACCATAACTTTGCCGCCAACAACACTATAATCCTCATTCTTGCGTCAGCTAATTTTGGATGAAATTGACAGTTTGGAACCATAACTTTGCCGCTAGTCCAAACTGGAAGGATAAGCTTGCCGTGAGTCCAATCAAGCATAGAAAGCAGGAAAGCGCCGGATTTTTTTAGAATGAATGGAACAGAAGCGGTTTATGCTGGTATAAGATAGAAAGTTTCAGCTATCCATCCGTTCTGAGTATGAGTAACTACTGGAGTATTAGAAGATCCTCCTAACCAGTGAGAATATTGCGAACAATAGCCTAAACTGGATTGCGACTCGAACCAAAGTAGTCGGCGATGACAATGAGGACAATTTTGCACAAGAGGATGTTGATGTATTAAACAAACTCTGACATCTCGAAATTTCCATCTATGGCAGCCATATTAATTCAAAGCGAGGAATATGTAGATTTAACGTTTAAGCTGAGAGGCGCACCAATTCCTCTTGACAACGGTCATCTTACCTACGCTGCGTTATCCCGTATTTGTCCCCCACTACATGAACTAAACAATATTGGGATTCATCCGATTGCTGGAATACCGACCAGAAACAATTTACTTGAACTCACTGCTCAATCTCGTCTAAAGATTCGGATTTATCATCAACAAATTCCTTTAATTTATTCTTATTTAGCGGGTCAAGCCTTTCATATAGGTCAAAATTTTTATCAACTAGATATTCCTGACTACAAACCGTTAATTTCCTCAGAAAGTGTCTATTCCAGATTAGTGGTAATTACAGGGTTTCAAGACTCTACTAGCTTTATTGAAGCTGTTCAACGGCAACTGGATAATTTAGGAATACAAGGAAAAATTGAACTTCTTACCCGACAAAACGGAACACCTCAACGAAGACAATTAACCATCAATAAAGAAGGGAAACAGTTTAAAGTTAGAGGATTTGGCGTAAAAATCAGCGAACTCAACCCAGAAGATTCCTTAATCCTGCAAGAACAGGGAATTGGCGGGAAACGAAAGATGATGTGTGGAATATTTGTTCCAGCGACTCGCAGCAAGTCAGAAGAGGAAACCTGATCATGGTTACTACCCAACCCAACATTTCCCTATCTCTCCATGCTGCGGATACGACAATAATGCACCGCGTCGGAATGACCGGACTTTACATGACTTTAAAGCGATTGGAAAAGCAATATCGCTTATTTCATGAACGGGGAGGACATATATCATGGATTTTGACTGCTGATACTATTAAATTATTCTGGGAAGGAAGTGATTTCGTTGCCCTATCTTGGCTAATTAATGAGTCTTTTAAATTAGATGATATAGGTTTAATCCATTTAGCAGGATTAGACAATGATGCAATAGATTTAAGTCAGAAAATTTATATTCATGAGGGAATGTGTGCTGTTTTTTTGCGTCATAATCAATTTTATCAAGCAGGAGAGCTAGTTAACACTGAACTAGAGGTTGAAGAAAAAAAAGTCGAGTATCAATACAAATCCCTAACTTGGTACGCACATCAAACCTTTGCAGAGAAGTTATGCGAGGCAGATACCCAACAACTCAGACATGATTACATTCAAATAACCAGTTGGTTGTATTTAGGGGGAATTGTTCGCCATGCTCGGACGCAGAATACTACAAAACTAGAAGAGAAACCTGAATACGCCTTAGCATTATTATTTGTACCAGTAGTTTGTCATTATTGCTTACTTCATATATCATCAGAAGACTTAAAAGAAAGGAAACCCCATCGCTACTTGGTGGTGATTCCAGAAATAAATGATTTTGAAGACGCTTCTCAAAGGCGATGGGGATTACAGCAATTAGAAACTAAACAGTTTCATGTTAGTAGCCTTGGGGAAGCAGGATTACTTTATTACAGTTTAGACGATATTCAGCCTGAAGTGGGCTACTATCAAGCTTGTCAAGTTTGGTTATATGAAAAAACAAATAAAGCTTCTC